>CAJTVK010000213.1 GCA_910579645.1 uncultured Lachnospiraceae bacterium
ACGCAGCGGTACTAAGCCGCTAAAGAACAGCGACTAAGTACCGGCGTTTTTCGAAGGTCCGAAAAATCAATGGTTCCGTGCGCAGGCCGGCTCTCTTGCCGCGGGGCGTCGGCCGTCTATAAACTCCCGGGTCCGGCAGCTGCGCGGTCATAAAACCCAAAATTGATTTCCGTGGTGGAGGAGGCCTCTGAGGGTGCGATAGGAACGCAATGAGGAAAGATTTGCAGTAAATTAAAAAAGGGAGGAAAAAATGCTTGCATTGGGGTTCTGTTTCCGATAAGATAAAAAGAGATACACGACTGGCGGAAACAGGAGTGCCTGTATAGGAGTACCTATAGGGAGTGTATGGGAAGAAGAGCCGACCGCCTGGGCAGCATAGGATTGGAGCGTGTCGCTCCGGTGCGCCCAGGCGGTTTTTATGCGCTTTCGGGCGTTGCTTCGGGTCTGTGTCCGCGCTGCACCCGCAGACCCGGGACGTACGGAAAGCAGCGCAGAAATGAGGTTAAATATGAGACAATTATCATTGGAGCAGGAACTGAAGGAAAATGCGTATCCGGGAAGGGGCATTGTCATCGGCAGGTCGGCGGACGGGCGGAAAGCCGTGGCGGCATATTTCATTATGGGGAGAAGTTCCAACAGCCGGAACCGGATCTTTGCAGAGGAGGGGGAGGGCATCCGTACGGAAGCTTTTGATCCGTCCAAATTGGAGGACCCCAGCCTTATTATTTATGCACCGGTCAGAGTTTTAGGGGATAAGACTATCGTGACTAATGGGGATCAGACCGATACGGTCTATGAGGGGATGAAAGCAGGACAGACGTTTGAGCAGTCTCTGCGGTGCCGTGAATTTGAGCCGGATGCGCCCAATTATACACCCCGTATCTCAGGGATTCTGCGCGTGTCGGATGGAAGCTTCAGCTATGGGCTGTCCATTCTGAAGAGCAACAACGGGAATCCGGATGCCTGCAACCGTTTTCAATTCGCCTATAAGAATCCGGTGGCGGGGGAAGGGCATTTTATACATACTTACATGCACGACGGCAATCCGCTGCCCAGCTTTGAGGGAGAACCGAAATTAGTGGGGATAGAAGGGGATATTGACGCATTTACCGGTATGGTATGGGATAGTCTGAATGCGGAAAATAAGGTCTCGCTTTTTGTCAGGTATATTGACATTGCCACAGGGGAATATAAGACAAAGATTGTGAACAAAAACAGCTGAGCATATCATGGAAAAGGAGAATGGAAATGAACGAAATGGAATTGAAATACGGATGTAACCCCAATCAGAAGCCTTCCCGTATTTTTATGGAAGACGGCAGTGAGCTTCCGGTCACAGTGCTGAACGGGAAGCCGGGATATATTAATTTTCTGGATGCGTTTAACGGCTGGCAGCTGGTGAAGGAATTAAAGGAGGCTACCGGGCTGCCGGCCGCCGCATCTTTTAAGCATGTGTCGCCGGCAGGGGCGGCAGTGGGGCTTCCGCTGAGCGAGACATTGGCGAAGATATATTGGGTGGACGACTTAGGGGAACTGTCGCCGCTTGCCTGTGCCTATGCCAGAGCCAGAGGGGCGGACAGGATGTCTTCTTTCGGCGATTTCATTGCTTTGTCCGACGAATGCGACGCGGATACGGCGCGGCTGATTAAGCGGGAGGTCTCCGACGGCGTAATTGCTCCCGGCTATACGGATGAGGCATTGGAATTGCTGAAAGCCAAGAAAAAGGGCAATTACAATATTATCCGCATGGATTCTTCCTATGTGCCGGCTGCCGTGGAAAGAAAGCAGGTTTATGGCATTACTTTTGAGCAGGGAAGGAACGAACTGCAGGTGGACGGGGAATTGCTGTCCCATGTGGTGACGGAGAAGAAAGATATTCCCGACGCGGCGTTGACGGATATGAAAATAGCATTGATTACATTAAAGTATACACAGTCCAATTCGGTATGCTATGTGAAAGGCGGGCAGGCCATCGGAATCGGTGCGGGGCAGCAGTCCAGAATCCATTGCACCAGGCTGGCCGGGCAGAAGGCCGATAATTGGTATCTCCGTCAGGCACCGCAGGTACTGGGGCTGGAGTTTGCGGACTCTCTCGGCCGTGCCGACAGGGATAATGCCATTGACGTGTATATCGGCGATGAGTATGAGGACATCCTGCGGGAAGGGGAATGGCAGAAATGCTTCAAGGTAAAGCCGCCGGTTTTCACGAGGGAGGAAAAGCGGGCATGGCTGAACGGCAATCAGGAGGTGACGCTTGGGTCGGATGCCTTTTTCCCGTTTTCGGACAACATTGAGAGGGCGCATAAGAGCGGCGTGAAATATATTGCCCAGCCGGGCGGCTCGGTCAGGGATGATGCCGTGATTGCATGCTGCGACAAATATGGAATGGCAATGGTGTTTACGGGAATCCGCCTGTTCCATCATTAGAAGACATATTGCCGGCGGGAATGAAAAAGCGGATAGGAGTGATGGAATATGGTAGTGCCGGAGGCAAATAAAAGGATTTCCAAGGCGGATGCTTACTTGAACTGTGCGGAAAACTTTGCATACAGAAGTACATGCCTGAAACGGAAATACGGGGCGGTGGTGGTAAAGGATGATGCGGTGATTTCCACCGGATACAATGGCTCTCCCCGGGGATTCGAAAATTGCTGTGACGTGGGTGTGTGTCCACGGATGGAAAAGGGGATGCATCAAGGGGAAGGTTACGCAATCTGCCGGGCAATCCATGCGGAAGCCAATGCGCTGTTAAATTGTTCCAGAGAACAGACTATGGGCGGGGATTTATATCTGGCCGGGGTGAATCCGGAGGATTATTCCGTGCATAAGGCAAAGCCGTGCCCTATCTGCGCCCGGATGATTATTCAGGCGGGAATCAGGAATGTAATATTGCGGGTCGGAGAGGGCGCGGATAACTATGTGGTGATTCCTGCGGCGGATTTGGAATGGCATCAGGAAGGGGATATAAAATAGCGGGCTGCCGCCGCGGGGGATTTCATTTTCGGATAGGCGCCCAAAGAGGCAGGCAGCTTGGAACGGGCAGATTCCGTAACAGGGAAGCGCAGGATGAACTGTTACGGAGAAATTGCGGCAATGTGTTAAATTTATCCATATATTATCCGATATATATAGTAAACGGCAAGTAAATCTGCGGTTTGCGAGAACCCTTCGGGGTGCGCCTGATTTTTGCAAGGAAGAGTCCGTGCGGTATGCGGGAGGAAGCGGCGCAGGAGACATTGGACGGAAAAGTTTATGCAGCCTCTAAAATGGATGTTAGGGGCATGTGGGAGGCCGGAGAAACAAAAAGGCAGCCAAAAAGCAGAGAGAGTCAAGGAGGATGGACAGTATGAGCAATTATATGAATGGATTGGGACAGAGTGATTATTTAAGTTCGGTAGTCGGATATCAGGAGAACAAAAAGGCGGCGGACAGGAAAAATGACTCGGTAAAGGGCAGTCAGGAGACAAAAACGGAAAGCGGCAAGAAGCTGAATGACGTAAGCGGCAGGACTTTGGGGAGTCCGAAGCTGAGTGATAAGGCACTGAAGTATTATGAGAAGTTAAAGAAGAAATATTCCAATATGGATTTCATTCTTGTGTCTCCGGAAAAGAAAGCAGAGGCTGAGCGGAATAAAGGAATGTATTCCAGCAGCAAGGAACTTATTGTGCTGATTGACAGCGATAAAATAGAACGTATGGCGGAGGATGCGGAATACCGCAAGAAATATGAGGGGATTCTGTCAGGAGCTACGGCGCAGGTGGAACAGATGAAACTCAGCTTGGGTACCAATGCCGACAGGGTAAGTTCTTTCGGAATGACTTTTGACGACCAAGGAAATGCTTCCTTTTTTGCAGTAGTGGATAAATCTTTGGCAAAGCAGAGGGAACGTATTGCGGAGAAGCGGGAAGAAAGCGCTAAGACGAAGAAGGAAGAGGCACGGAAGGCCGACTGGAAAAAAGCGGAAGAGCGGCTGGAAGAAGGATGGCGCGCCGACAGCGGGGATAAGGTGACCGTTACGGCGCATTCGTGGGACGAATTGCTGAAAAAGATTGACAACGTGATTATGTCTGATATGGCAGACCATATGCTGACAAGCGCGGAACGCAAAGTCGGACAGAATTTTGATTTTTCATTGTAGGATACGGTAAACGGAAAGGGGAAGCCTCGGTTCATGAAAGTGTGCTTGGAACACTTTCTGCGAGAAAATTCATAAGGGAAAAGAAAAGGCTGCAGTGCATAAGATTTTATGCATTGCAGTTTTTTTATGCACACGGGTATCCATGGAAATATGTTTCCGGCGGTATCGCCCTGCATGTCAGGCGTGGGGAGAGGCATTCCCTGCCCATGGCATAAGGCTGAATATGACCGGAAAAGGGAGAGTAGCAGGTATCTACTACTGAAATACTACTTAGGAAGAATGGATTATCAGAGAGCAATGGTTTACTTTATATTATGTTCCGGTTTGTGGCTAGTACATCATTGCACTAATCCTTGAGTAATCAGTGCTTGATGTTTGCGTCAGGGCAAGGCGGAAGAGGGA
>CAJTVK010000214.1 GCA_910579645.1 uncultured Lachnospiraceae bacterium
GGCTCTCGGAGTGAAGGTACCAATCTCGTCATGTTAACTCCGAGAATCCAGGTTGCTTGCTTTTCTCGATAAGAGAAACAAGGTAAACGGTAGATAGTGCGTACCTATACAAAGCTGGAGCAAACTTATATGATAGAAACAGATTTGCTCCAGTCTTATTTCACTTCATCTCTACCGGCCTTCCGGCAGTTCGCAGGCAGGTTTGGTGACCAGGGGAGCAGGTCATCCAGAAAGCCCCGGTCAGTATCATCCAGATGCTTTGGTATTTCAGTGAGCAGATACTCAAAGTAATCGTATGGTTTCAGGTTGTTTGCTTTCGCAAACCCTCTATACTGCAACCTTATCAAACAATATCCGCATTAAAATAACGAATCGGTTCCTGGATTTTTATGGAACGGAATATGTTGTCCTAAAACAGTATATCAGAAGAAATTCCCTTTTCTTATCCTGTTTCAGTGAGACTGACAATCATATCATCTCTATTCCTGTTTCATATACGGATTACATGGATAAAACTTCATGCCAAAATATAGAGCCAGAAGCAGCCCCTAAAGAATATTTCTCACTGGATGCCCTGGCGGAAGCATACAGTATATTACAGTTGAATGTTTGAGTGTCTATCTAATTATGTCGTTATGTCTATTTAATTATGTCGCATATTTACTAATCAATTCAGTATATTATGTGAAATTGTATTTATATTTGCGACATGTTATATAGACATTTCTCTTCTCTTATGGTATCCTGTTAACATAAAACGGAGGTGGTTCCCTTGTCAAAAGAAGATATTTTAAAAGCCAATGGTACTTATAATAGAAGTCATGGCAAGGTTACGGCAGAAAAATTTCTCACTGGTGGATTTTATGACCCAATGGATATCATCCAGGTAAAATACGAAATGCTCCGTGAAGCATCGGAAAGCCCACACCGCAATATCACCGAACTGGCTTCTTCCTATGGATTTTCAAGGGCTTCTTTTTATAAAATCAAGGAGGCTTATGAAAAAAATGGGGTACAGGCTTTGGTTCCAGGTAAAAGCGGCCCAAGGCAGGCACATAAGCTGACGGTGGAATACCGGTTCTTCATTGATGACCATCCAAAAGCAAGTTCTGAGGAAATAAGGCTCCGCCTGCAGAAGGAAAGGGGGCTGACGCTCAGCAGGCGGACGATCGAACGCTACCGAAGCAGAAAAAAAAGCTGCTGATGCGGGAAAGCATTGCCGCATTCAGTCTGAGAGTACCCCTGTATTGCATGAAGCTTCCGACCACAGGAAAATCAGGGAGTATTATGACAGGGCCGCCTGTGATGATCAGGCCGGAAAAACATACATGATAAGTCATGGCATGCTTTTGTGGCTGAAAACCGTCGAAAAGAATTGCCGCCGGAACAGCCGCCCGGATAGAGTCCATGGTTTACCGGCGGCCCAAAGTGGAGAATTTGTTGTCCTCATTGCCAATTTACTTGAGGAGGTTTGAACATGGATGCCAGGGATTTTGATTTTCAGAGAATTGCGCAGGGGTATAAAAAACGGCCTTTTTTACATAAGCAGGTCATAGAGCGGTTCCACAGGGATGTCGCTTCCCGGAACTTTTGTAACGGACTGGATATTGGGTGCGGCGCGGGGCTTTCGTCGAAGGCGTTGAAAATGATCTGCCGTCATGTGACGGGAACCGATATTTCCGGAGAAATGATTGCTGCTGCAAAAGAGCTGTACAAGGGAGAAGAGGGGTATGATTTTATAGTAAGCAGGGCGGAGGAATTGCCGGATTTCCCTGTAAGGTTTGAGGTGGTTACGGCCGCCGGCGTTGTTCAGTGGGTAGAGAAAGACCGATTTTTAACAGGGTTGGGCAAAAAGATGGTGGAAAACGGTTATCTTTTAGTCTATGATTTTTGCATCTCTGACAGGATGAAGGACTGCCCTGCATACACCGCCTGGTGGCATGATTGTTATTTGAAGGAATTTCCCAGGCCCTTTCGGAACGAAGCCGTCTGGACAAAGGAGGATGCGGCACGGTGCGGCTTTCGGATGATAGATCAGATTCAATATGAAATGGAATATGAATTTGATCAGGAGGCCTTTACCACATTTATGATGATTCAGTCGAATGTGAATGCAAAGATTGAAGGCGGAAGCAGAAGTGTTCGGGCGGTGCGTGAATGGTTTGAACAGTCCGTGGAACCGCTTTTTCATGGGGAAAGAAGGACGGTGATTTTTACCGGATACAGTTGGTACATGGAGCGGGAGTAAAGGGGGCCGATGGTCAAAAGCCCCCTCAGCTGCCGCAGTATCAACTGCTTTTTCCTGCCCGGAGCGCCTTGTGCAGGCCTGCGAATACGTCCTCATAGCGATGGCATTCCTGTATATTTGCAACGGCCACGTGGAGGACTAAGGGAATTTCCTGATCCTCGTATAAAAATGTCTGACCGTCCATGCGGCGGATGCGGTCTGCGATCCGCTGCGCATAGGAAATTTCATTGCTGGCCGTCAAAATACAGAATTCATCGCCTCCGATGCGGAATACGATGTCTTTCTCCCCAGCGGCAGATGTCATGCGACGCATTTGTTCCAGAATAGCAAGATCTCCGGCTTTATAGGATATTTCATTGATCGGGATCATTTGTTTAACGTCGCACAGGACGAAAAAGCAGTCCCGTCTCTCTTTGAACGCATCATACAATTCACTGATATCTACATGCTTTCTATGCATAATGTAATCGTTTCCTTTCATGGGAGGAGCCGTAAGCCTCGGGAATAACTCCGCAAATTTAGTCCTGCGGAATTCGGAGGGTTTACAGTTCCATATTTGTTCAAATACACGCGCAAAGGATTCGTGGGTACTGTAGCCGTATTCCAGAGCGACAGCGAGAATTGAGGTTTCCGGCTGTCCGGATAATTTCCTGGCGGCCAGCATCATCCTTCTGCGGATAATGTACTCGTGAACGGAAATGCTGTGTACCCTGCGGAACAGTTTTTCAAGGGTGGATTTTGAGCAAAAGCAGGCGGCGGCAATATCATCAGTCCGGATTTCATCGCACAGATGGATTTCAATATATTCAAGCGCCGCTAATAAAAGCTCCATATGCTGCATAAGTTTTGCCCCTTTCTGGTACCGTAAAAAATCAGGATGACCATCCTGTATAAGTCCAGGAGGATTCCTTACAGTTTGCGCAGGTTTTGATATGAACTTATTATAGCAGAGGTGCTGACAGGGGGCTTGATATTTTGAATAAAATAATTTGTAGCTGCTTGGGGGGAGTATGGAAAATGGCGAAGGTATCTGATAAAATGGTTACCAGGGCGGAAGGTAAAAGCAAGGGAGGAGAAGTATAAAGAGAGTATGAATAAAGAAGTCTTTAATGAACTTTATCATGGTTTTGAAACAGCATATATAAATGGAGCCGTAGCGTCTAATGTATTTTATAAGCCGCAATTTGTATCCAATAATTATAGAGAGGGGAAAAAAGTATTATCTTATATTGAAGATGAGCTTTTAACATGTGATCATTTTCAAATAAGTGTTGCATTTATTACTATGGGGGGAGTAACTCCTCTTTTGCAGACATTGAAGGAATTGGAGAAGAGAGGAATAGCCGGAGAAATTCTGACTACGAATTATTTGAATTTTAGCGAACCGGAGGCATTATATAAGCTTCACAGCCTGAAAAATATTATTTTAAAAATGTATGATGTGGAAAAAGGGAATGACGCTTTTCATACAAAAGGATATATTTTTAAGAAGGAAGAGATATACCATATTATGATTGGAAGTTCTAATATGACAAGTGCGGCTCTTACGTGTAATAAAGAGTGGAATGCAAAGCTTGTCTCTACAGACCGGGGAGAGATTGTCAAAGAGGTATTAGAGGAATTTTGGCAATTATGGAAATCGGATTGTACACTAGAATATGATGATTTTATAGATGTATATGAAGAACGTTACCGTATCATAAAGAAACAAAGAAAAATTGCGAGGCAGGAACCAATACCGTCGCTGGAGAAATATTTGCTTCAGCCCAATGATATGCAGGTGGGATTTATCAGGAATCTACGGCAGATAATAAAATCCGGAGAGAAAAGGGCATTACTTATATCGGCAACAGGTACAGGAAAGACCTATGCCTCTGCGTTTGCCATGCGGGAACTTGGATTTAAGAGGGTGTTGTTTTTGGTACACCGAGGACAGTTGGCAAGACAGACAAAGCAGTCTTATGAGCGGGTATTTGGAAGTGATGTATCTATGGGGTTGGTGGGAGCCGGCTATCATGAATATGATAAAAATTATGTATTTGCTACAATCCAGACCCTTAACAGAAAAAGGCATCTTACGAATTATAAACCGGACGATTTTGATTGCATTATTTTGGATGAAGCGCATCATAGTTCTGCCGATACATATCAAAAAGTTATGAATTATGTAAGCGGCAAATAATCAGCGTCTTATAATTCACCTCCTGTTCTGGTAGTATCTTTTTGAAGTACTATCAATATAGGAG
>CAJTVK010000215.1 GCA_910579645.1 uncultured Lachnospiraceae bacterium
GCCGTCCCGCAAAAAAATCCCTCCCGTGCGTCCGCCTCCCAACACAACATACAGCCTGAACTGAATGACACTGCAGCCTGAACTGCTACGATTTCCATAGTTACGGAATCTGCACGCTTGACTTTCGCGCGTTGAAGCGTTATACTATTTGAGTGTCGTCCCGGCAGGCCGGATTTCCCCCTGCCCGGACGCCTAACGCCGCGGATACAGTACGATACAAGAAATGAGGGATAGATTATGATTGTAATAATGAAACCAAACGCCGCACCGCAAAGCGTGGAATCGGTGCTTTCCTACATCGAACGGCACGGCCTGCAGACTCACCTTTCCCAAGGGGAGGAAGTGACGATTATCGGCATTGTGGGTGACAAAACCAAACTCCCCACGGAAAATCTGGTCAGCTATAAAGACGTGGACCGCATCGTTCCCGTAACGGAAAGCTACAAATTGGCTAACCGGAAATTCCATCCGGAGCCCACTTCCGTCACCGTAGGAAATACCCGCATCGGACCGGGCATCCTGACCATTATGGCCGGCCCCTGCGCCGTGGAAACGGAAGGACAGCTGATTGACATTGCCCGGGCAGTGAAAAAATCCGGAGCCTCCATTCTGAGAGGCGGCGCATATAAGCCAAGGACATCCCCTTACTCCTTCCAAGGCCTGGAGGAAGAAGGCCTGCGCTATATGCAGGAAGCAGGCAGGGAATTCGGCCTGGCCACCATCTGCGAAGTAGTCAGCCAGGAAGCTATCGAGGCAGCCGTCAAATACGTGGACATGATTCAGATAGGCGCGCGCAACATGCAGAATTTCATACTGCTGAAGGAAGCCGGCCGTTCCGGCCTTCCCGTATTGCTGAAACGGGGCCTGTGCGCCACCATCGACGAATGGCTCAATGCGGCAGAATATATCATCGCCGAGGGCAACCCCAATGTGGTGCTCTGCGAAAGAGGAATCCGCACTTATGAAACCGCCACACGGAATACGTTGGATTTAAGCGCCATACCGGTTCTGCGGGAAAGAACTCATCTGCCTGTCATTGCGGACCCTTCCCATTCCACAGGCTCATACCGCTATGTGCCTCCCATGGCCAAAGCCGCCGTTGCCGCCGGTGCGGACGGACTGATGATAGAAGTCCATGACAACCCGGCCTGTGCCTTATCCGACGGCCCGCAGTCACTCACTTTCGGCAAATTCGGAAAACTCACTGCGGAGCTGAAACCGTTCTGTGATTTAATGGGACGTGAGTTTATCCTATAAATCAGGGACATTATTTTTGCCACACGTTCCGGGCAACCGGCAGCATGGAGGACTTACAATGAACACACTACCTGTCAATGACCGGGAAGACTGCGCCCCCGCGCAGAACCGCCCCCTGACCGTCGGCTTCGTCGGCTTGGGGCTGATTGGCGGTTCCATTGCCAAGGCTCTGAAATCCGCGCTTCCCTACCTTCGGATGATTGCTTACGACCTCAGCAAGGAATCGCTGGCCTTAGCGGAAAAAGACGGAATTGCGGATATCACCGTTACGGAAATTAACGAAGCTTTCCGTTCCTGCGACTATATTTTCCTATGTGCCCCGATATCCGGCAACGGCCGGAATCTTTCCGCACTGAAAAAATACTTATCCCCTTCCTGTCTCCTCACCGACGTAGGAAGCGTGAAAACCGGTATTCACAAGCATATAGAAGCCGCGGGACTGTCCCGGCAGTTTATCGGCGGCCATCCCATGGCCGGCAGCGAACGGTTCGGATATGCCAACTCCAAGGCAAGGCTTTTGGAAAATGCCTATTATATACTGACGCCTACCGAGACAGTTGCGCCCGAAAAGCTGGATGCCTATAAAAAACTGGTTGCCGCCATGGGAGCCATCCCGTTGGTAATGGATGCCGGGCTGCACGATTATGTGACTGCGGCGGTCAGCCATCTGCCCCACATTATTGCCGCTTCCCTCGTCCGTTTGGTAAAGGAAAGCGACTCCGAAGACGGCATTATGAAAATGATTGCTGCCGGCGGCTTCAAGGATATCACAAGAATTGCCTCCTCCTCCCCCGAAATGTGGCAGCAGATATGCCTGACCAATACGGACAACATTCTCCGGCTTCTGGACAGCTATATCCGTGCCCTTTCCCGTGTCAGGGAACATTTGGAAGCAAAAGATGCCGGGCAGCTTTACGGTTTCTTCGAGCAGGCACGCAATTACCGTGATTCCTTTCCGGAAGCCTCCAGCGGCCCCATTAAGAAATCCTACTCCCTTACCGTTGATATTGCGGATGAAACGGGAGCCTTGGCCTCCATTGCCTCCCTGCTTGCCCAAAACGGCATCAGCATCAAAAACATCGGCATAACACATAACAGGGAACGGGCGGAAGGAGCCTTGCGCATTGAATTTTACGAGGAAAAGGACATCCGGTCTGCCTATGATATCCTAAAGAGCCAAGGATATGTGCTTTTCGAAAAGAAATAGAAGAATTTCCTAAAGGAGGATTACCCATGATTTTCCATAGAACAAGCCATTTAAAGGGAGAAGTCACCGTACCCGGCGACAAATCCATTTCCCACCGGGCCGTTATGCTCGGCGCCCTTTCCAAAGGCCGGACAGAAATCACCAACTTTCTGCAGGGAGCAGACTGCCTTTCCACCATTGACTGCTTCCGCCGCCTCGGCATAGAAATCGAAAACCGGCCGGCTTGCATTACCATTCACGGCAAGGGGCTGGACGGGCTGAAGGCGCCCGGCGATATTCTGGATGCAGGCAACAGCGGCACCACCACACGGCTGATTTCCGGCATCTTGGCGGCTCAGCCCTTTGAGACCATACTTACGGGAGATGCCTCCATCCAAAAAAGGCCCATGCTACGGATTATGGAACCCCTTTCCATGATGGGTGCCCGGATAGAAAGCATAAAAGGCAACAACTGCGCCCCGCTGAAAATCACCGGTGCGCCGTTAAAAGGCATCCATTATTGCCCGAAAGTCATTTCCGCACAGGTAAAATCCGCCGTTCTGCTTGCAGGGTTATACGCGGAAAGCCCCACTTCCGTCACCGAGTCGGCTCTCAGCCGCAATCATTCGGAACTGATGCTGCGTACCTTCGGCGCAGATATACGGACCGAAGGCACTACCGCCACCATATTCCCCCGTCCTCTGCTGGAAGGCCAAAAAATCAGCGTGCCGGGCGACATTTCCTCCGCCGCCTATTTCATTGCCGCCGGCCTCTTAGTTCCCGGCGCGGATATCCTAATCCGCAATGTGGGAATTAACCCTACCAGGAACGGCATACTGAAAGTGGCAAAAAGCATGGGCGGCAATATCACGCTTCTGAACGAAAGGCAGGAAGGTGAAGAGCCGGTAGCCGACCTCCATGTAACATACAGCCCTCTCCGCGGAACTGCCGTTGAAGGCGAAATCATCCCTGCCTTAATTGACGAACTGCCCATCCTGGCCGTCATGGCCGCCTCCGCAGAGGGAACTACCGTCATCCGGGATGCGGCGGAACTGAAAGTAAAGGAATCCAACCGCATAGATGTGATGGCGGAAAATCTCTCTGCCATGGGCTGTGACATTACAGCCACGGAAGACGGCCTGATTATCCACGGGAAACGGCCGGAGGAAAAACCCCTGCAGGGAGCCGTTATCCATGCCCACGGCGACCATCGGATTGCCATGAGTTTTGCCGTGGCCTCGCTGATTGCCGAAGGGGAAACAAATATCACGGACAGCGAATGTGTCGTCATCAGCTATCCCGGCTTTTACGAAGATTTGAGGAAATTGTGCCGCGGCTGAAAGACACGGAATACCGCACCGGCACGCATTAAAACAGCGGCATGCCTCCTACCGAATGCATGCCGCCATTTTATACGGAAGAATCTGCCGCATCTGTTCCCTGCTCCTGCCTATGGCTCTCCCTATCCATCATATCATATACTTCAATCCGGAACGCATCCGCTTCCGACAGCCCCATAAAGATAGCGCCATACAGAAAGCCGTCCTCCTGCTCCACTTTTCTCACAATCTTCAGCAGCACATGAATGACTTCCTTCGTCCAGATTGTTATATGCGATTCATAAACCGTATCCAAATCCAAATCTTCTTTGCAAAAAAAGCCGCATCCTGTCTTGGATAAATCGTGCGTACTGATTTTAATATAATCCTCTATTCCGTTATCAATACGTTTCACAATCAAATGCGTATCCAAGTCCATCCTTCTGGAACCCCGTTTTTCTTCTGCGCCCATAACACACCCCCTGCAATCATTGTTTATCTCTTGGATTTTTTACATTATTACTATAATATACCATGAAATACTTTTTGTAAAGGTATTTGCCTGCACTCACGGAAATCAATTTTGGGTCTTCTGCCTGCGCAGCTGCCGGATCCGGGAACCTACGGACAGCCAATGCCCTGCGGCAAGAAAGCCGGCCTGCACACAGAACCATTGATTTTTCAGACACGCTTCCGCTCTGCGGCA
>CAJTVK010000216.1 GCA_910579645.1 uncultured Lachnospiraceae bacterium
GGACTTCCTCCAGCGTCAGCGGCTTCTCCTCCTGCCCCTGTTTTGCCGCAGGCTTGGCATCCTTCTTCACTGTGTCCTTCTTTGCAGCACCCTTTCCGGTCTTTCCCGCTTTCTCCGGCTCCTTTGTGGTCGTCAGCTCTGCCTCCGCTGCGCCATTGTCCGCCACCGCATCCGCAACGGCCTGCAGGCTGTCGGCAAGGGAGCGCAGGTCCCCGATGACATCAAGCAGTAACTTCACTTTTCCCATGTACATTTCCTCCTTCCATGACTTCACTGATCGCCAGCTCCCGGACAGAATCGCCCGGAACAATGATGGTCAGCCGCTGCTTATCCCCAAGGAGGAAGCGCAGGAGGCGCTCCCTCACGGAAATATGGCGCCAGCTCACAATCCCGCCGGAAACCGGCTTTTTTGAAACACTGATTCTGAGATTGTGCTTCATACCCGTATCCTCCATTTCCGGGGCATTTTCCAACGCCCCTGTTTCTTAGCCACGGGAAGGGTCAAAACTTGAGGGTGTCGGGAAAATTTTTCTGAAATTTTTTTCTGCGGTCTTCAGCCGGTGGGAAACGGCACTCGGCGTGATCCCCAGACGGGCGGCATATTCCTGTTTCGGAACGCCTTCAATATGTACTGCGATAAGAAGCTCCGCCTGGTCGGGCTTCAGATGCCTGCGGAGCATGGCGCACACGGCCTCATAATCCTCCCTGCGTTCCTTTGCCGCCTCGCCGGCACTGTCTGAAAACAGGTCGATGGCATCGCCCGCAGGACTTTCCTCATCACTGGCCGGCCTCGCATATCCCTTCCTGCCGTCAAGGCGTTTCGGCACCGCGTCACCCAGCGTGTGCCTGTCGTGCCTGTGCCACCCGTTATAGGTTTCTTTGTTAAGACGGTCATAAAGCTCCTGCAGGGTGCCGCACCGTTTCACCTTATCCTTCTTCCCTTCTGGCGCATCCGCAAGGCGCATCTGATAATCCTGCTCCAGCACCGTCATATAGTCCCCGTCCGGGATTTCCACCGTGGTATAATGCGGAACCCCGTTTTTGATGTCCTCCTCATACAGAATCCTGATCTTCATTGATTGTCCTTTCCGCCTGGTGCGGAAAGGCAGGGACACACAGGGAGAGCCGTGTGCCATCTGCGGATGCGGCCCGTCAGAAAAAGGGCGCAACAGGGCGAGGGTACTCCGCCCGTTTCCGACAAAATCCGTAAAACGGACTCATGCGGAAACGGTATGTGTATCCTTTGCCTAATTGCGCACTCAGACAACCGATATTATTTTTTCAGCCGTCAAAGGCCGGCTGCTGCCTTTTCATCTTTGGGAATATTCCCCTGTGCCGGGGCAGAAACGCTGATTTTGAAAAATAGAACCGTATATTGGGAAATTTACAGTAAACCGATAGAACCGTGTCGAAAAAAAATACCGCAGTCCCCTTAAGGACTGCGGTATGTACGAAAACATATATTGTTCTGATTTGGACGGCATGAAGCCTGTCCCTTTATGCGGCATATGTTCCATGGCGTTTCCTTTCCGGGGACGGCAGTTTTCCATTGTGGCTTGTCCCCCATGCGGCCGGCAATGTATAGATTATAAAGCATAAAACCGTAGAACAGGCGTAGGCAGACCGTAGAAACGCAGTAGCAAAACGCAAGTTACGACACGGGATGACATTTCAAAAAATCGGACAGGACGGACATCCATACCATCCACCTGTAGAACGGCTTGAAAAAAGCAGGCAAAAAATAACAGCAGCCTGATTTCCTCAAGCCACTGTTATAATATTTATTTAATTTCATCCACCTCAAAGCAGTATCCAACTTCCCTCACACATCGGATCGTAAAAGGCGCATCCGGTTCCGCCTCATACAGTTTCTCCCGCAGGTTACGGACATGGCATCCGATAGCGTTGCTTTCATCGCCAAATGCATCCCCACCCCATACTTTACTGTATATCTGGTCATATGTAAGCACCTGCCCTTTGTTCGCTACAAGCAGGCTGAGAATATCATACTCCTTTGCTGTAAGATTTATTTCCCGGCGGTCACGGTATATCTTGCGCCTGCCGGGATAGATTTCCAGTCCCGGCAGTGACAGCATCGGCTCATCCTTTATCTTCATGTATTCAATATCAGGACAGCATTTCACCACTTCCATAATCTTATCGAAGATGGGCGAGTCCTGATCTTTCAGTTCAAGAACCAGTATGCGCACGATGCCACCTCTTTCCTGCTGTTTCTGTAAATGCCGCAGACCACTTCTTTTATTTCAGCTCCTCCAGCTTCACGCTTTCGTCAGCGCCAACCTGCTCTTTGCTTTCCGAGCCATCCCATGTCATCTGCCCATCAAAGCCGTCTACGGATGTTGTCCCATAGGAATACCCGACAGCAGTACCGACATATTTACCTCCTGAAACGGTAAATTCTGAAACTGTGCAGGATTTTATATCTGACTTTGCAGGCTCCGGATAATATTCTTTGAACATGGGAGAATAAAATCCCCCTCCGGTAATCCCTCCGATCCGCTCTGAATTCCTGCCTGTTTCAATCGACACATTCTTTACGATGCCATTCTCTACCAGCGTCGGGGCATTTTCAAAAGTCCCGGAGTGTCCTGCAAGGCCGCCGATCAGCCAACAATTATCGCCCGTCACAATCTTTATATTTTCCGCTTTGCAGTTTTTTGCATATTCACTGCAATGAAAACAGCCGGCCAGGCCGCCAATGCTGTAGCAGCCGTCTGGAGCGGTAATGGTTCCGCCTGCAGTACAGTTTTCAAGATTGCCGTCTTCCTGACCGCCAACGATGATGCCCGCCCCCTGCATATTGGCATCTGTGAGCGTAAGGTCTGCCACTGCCTCACAGTCCACGATATCCGCATGGGATGCCCCGGCAATCCCCCCGATCAGGAATCTGCCCTCCACCATATTTTTACCGCTGAGAGTAATCCCCTCTACATAAGAGCCGAAATCCGCAAAGCCGATCACGCCGCCAGTGTAATTCCCACCCTTTACGCTTATATTTTCCACTTTCAGGTTCTTCACCCAGGAGCCTTCCCCTGTCATGCATCCGAACAGCCCTACGCCGTCTTTATCCGCCGCGTCAATCTTTATGTTTGAAAGAGTATGCCCGTTCCCGTCAAAAGTGCCGGTAAAGGCAAGCGCCGTGTTGGGCGTTTCCGCATCCTCCTCCGCATCTGATTTCGGCTCGAAGATTCCGACCGGATTCACGGTTTCACCGCCAAAGTTAATGTCTGCTGTAAGTATGTATGACGCTGAGAGGTCATCATATATTTTTGCAAAATCATCCCTGCTGCCGATTTCAACTGCTGTTTCCTGCTGATTATTTTCTGTGCTGCCAACAACCTCTGACGAATCCTGCTGCGGATTGTTATCCTGCGGGTTCTGGCCGCATCCTGCCAGTGCGGACGACAATGCCAGGATACCCACAAGCCCAAGCGTCAGCAGTCTTGATTTCAATTTTTTCATCTTCCACAGTCCTTTCCCGAAACAATAGATTGCACCTGCAATCTATTGTCATGAATTATGCCAGCGCTTTTCCAAGCGCCCTGCAGTCTTCCAGCGCATCTTCATCCGGCGCCTCATTGCAGGTCACGCTGTCGCACACAAGCACTGCGCCCGCCGTCCTGCAGGTTTCCTCCCAGTTACGCATCCATTCCCCGTCGCCCCATCCATAAGAGCCGAACAGCCCGGTCTTTTTCCCGCCGAGCTTTCCTTCCACGGAATCGAACATCGGCTGGAATTCGCCTTCTTCCAGCACCTCCGCACCCATAGCCGGGCAGCCGAAAGCAACTGCGTCATAGGAGTCCATTTTGGAAGCGTCAAACTCTGAAGCTGTAAGCAGATCCGCCTCCGCCCCACCTGCCTTTGCGCCTTCCAGAACCGCCTCCGCCATTGCCTGCGTGTTTCCGGTCCCGCTCCAATAAACTACTGCTATTTTTGCCATAATATGTATCCTGCCTTTCTGTTAATATATTTTTTATATATCAAACGGCCACTGTGAGCCGTTCAATAGACTTACCCTGTGCAAACTGTGCAAGGCAGGCCTCCGTGCATTTCCGGTATTCTGCAAATGTCTCTTTTGCCTTATCCGCATCACCGTAGACCTTCCATTCCCCCGCACATTTATACCCCTCTGCCCTGTTCTCGATAAAGCCGCTTACATCCTCCGGCGGGTAGCCAAGAAATAATCCGATTTCGTGTGGGAATTCTCCGCCATCTGCCAGCCTCTGCATAAGCTGGATAATGCACCGTTCCGGCGCACCAAAAGTGTACCCGCGTTTTTCTAACAAACTACAGGCATCAGCCTGCTGTAAGTCCTGCGACAGCTTTGACGGCCGGTATGCATAAATAA
>CAJTVK010000217.1 GCA_910579645.1 uncultured Lachnospiraceae bacterium
CGTCCTCCACATAGTATTGGGGGACAATGCCGTTGTTGATGACTTTCTTTTTTGTCATAAAGTCTACGGTATAGGTTTTCTGCAGCAGGGCATCGCCCATGTACTTTTCATTGCGCAGCATTTTCATCACTACGGTGGCATGCCATTTTTCTTTTCCTGTTGTGGTGCGGATGCCTTTCTCCTGCAGATGCTCGCTGATCTTGGCGGCGCTGTACCCTTCGAGGTAAAGCCGGAACACCGTCTGCACGATCTCCGCCTCTTCCAGCACGATGACCAGCTCGCCTTTTTCATTTTTGGTGTAGCCCATGAATTTGTTGTGGTTGACGATGACCTGTCCTTTGAGCCGGATTTTATGAAAAAGCTGATTGGCGTCCATGCGATGCCTTCCCCTTTCTGCCCTGTTGGGAAAAATATCCATAAAGTATTAGACTGCTCTTATCAGAAGATCCAGAATGATTTATGCCGCAGTTTACAAGCCATCACAATGGAAAGCATCATTGCAGATTATCACTGGAATACGCAGGATAGGTGAAAATTTAAATAAGGAGTATTCTGTCTGCCCGTCATATTTTTTCTGGTACTCCGTCTGGTCGAGGGCAATGCAGGCATTCCCATTCACGCACTGCTGTATCATCTCTACCGCGATGTTCATCTCTTCCTGAAACTGAATCCGCTCCGCCTCCAGTTCCAATGTGTCATAAAAGCGTTCCTTGACCGCCTCGTAGTCCTCCCGTATGCTTTTTCAAAGTCTCTATTATTTCATCAATAATTGAATGACTTCCTTCATTGGACTCAATAATTAATACACGGCTGATGTTACCACCTCCTCCATTCAGAACATACCAAAGCATAATTACATTTTTATAATCCTGTTTATTTAGCTATTATCAGCCAAACACTTCTGCTACATCCTTTAAATATTCCCGGATCGGCAAATGCTGCGGACAATGTTTTTCGCATTTTCCACAGCCGATGCACTCCGACGCTTTTCCGTGTGTTAATGCCAGATTGTTATAATAGATGGATGATACCATCCCCTTAAAATTTTTATTATCGTTGTATAATGCGAAATAATTCGGAATCGCAATATTCTTCGGGCATTCACTCTCACTGATGCAATATCTGCAGGCTGTACAAGGAATCGCAATCCCGGAACGGATAATATCCGCAGCCTGTTTCAATGCTTTCATTTCTGCTTCGCTCAAAGGTTTAAAATCCTTCATGTAGCTTAAGTTATCCGCAACCTGTTCCATATTGCTCATCCCTGAAAGCACCATCATCACATTTTCATGAGTGGCTGCAAAACGGATCGCCCACGATGCCGTAGAAAGTCCCGGTGTCTCTGCCTTCAATATCTCGTCCGCTTTCTCCGGGATATTCGCAAGCGCGCCCCCTTTGATCGGTTCCATCACGATCACCGGCTTGCCATGCCGTGTGGCAATCTCATAGCATTCCTTCGCCCGGAGTGCGGCATCGTCCCAATCCAGATAATTCAACTGAAGCTGCACATATTCTGTTTCCGGATGATCCTTCAATATGCGCTCCAGAAGTTCCGGCGAATCATGAAAAGAAAAACCGATGTGACGGATTCTCCCTTCTTCTTTTTTCTGTACCAGAAAATCAAATGCCCCTACTTTCTGGACATTCTCGTAGTTGGTGCCAGCCAGTGCATGGAGCCAGTAATAATCAAAATACTCCACACCGCACCGGTTTAGCTGTTCTTCAAATATCCCCTGCATCTGTTCCGTTTTCTGTACCATGTAAACCGGCATCTTATCCGTAATAGTAAAACGCTCTCTCGGATACCGTTTTACCACGGCTTCCCGGAAAGCCTTTTCACTGTTGCCACCATGATAAGGATATGCCGTGTCAAAATATGTGCCGCCCGCTTCCAAAAAGGCATCCACCATTTCTGTCATGCGCGGAATATCTATCTCACTATAATTTCCGTTTACCACCGGCAGCCTCATTAACCCAAAACCAAATTTTTCCATCACATTTCCTCCATTCGCTCTATAATTTTTTATTCAATTATAATTTCTTCCCCGGCTTCCACAATCAGACGGTTGGGCGCTCCAAACTTTTCCGCAAGCTCCCTGTCAAAAACAACACCTTCCTCCGCCGTCATGTGGTAGGGAATATTATGCTTTGCTCCAACCATTTCTGCACATTCCGCCGCTTCATCCAATCCCATGTTGTAAATACCGTCACAGCAGAAGAAGGCATAATCAATACTTTTCTCTGCCAGCAAAGGCATCTGTTCTGTGGTTGACGTATCGCCTGTTACATAGACGGATTTTTCATCGGAAAAGGTCAGTATGTATCCCACACAGCCACCCACATCATGCAGAGAATTATAACCTGCCTCTACCGCTTCCACCGTTACATAGCCTAAATCAAATATCTGATGTTCCCCATTCTGGATTGCCTCTGCCTGCGTGATAATCTCACAGCCCGGATTGCGGTTTTGCACTTTATCTACCATGTTGTGGTCATAATGTGGATGTGTTACCAAAATCAAATCCGCATAAAGTTCATAATCATTCCCCGCATAAGGGTCAACATAGATAACCTTTCCTTCCGTCGTAATAATGCGGATACTTGCCTGTCCCTGATAAAGCAGGACTGCATGATCTGTTCCGTCCGTTCTTGCCTCGTTTTGCGCCTCGGATTCCTCTGTCTGTATTTCCATTGTTTCCGGCTCCGTCTGCGCTATGCCAGTTGAATCTAAAGCCGTATCATTTCCGCCAGCACACCCCGTAAATAACAATACCGTCAAGATGGCAATTATAGGCATCCCTTTTCTTTTCATGCTTTTTTTCTCCTTTCCGCCAGCAGTTCTGTTCCTCTCACAGCATAATACCCACATACGGCAAACAAACACATGACTGCAAAATAATCCCCCAAAAATAATATGAGCGGCTTCCCAAAATCAAAAAATACAAACTGATTTTTAAGGAACATATAAGAGCCTATCTGCCTGTGGATAAAGACATAAACTCCATAGAACGATATAAACACAGTCACTATATGCAACAGGAGTATGCAGCTTTTTACCGGCTTTTTTCTGTGTAGAAAATTTCCCGCCATGCCGACAGCCATTCTCCAATGAAGCCCTATATGCAGCGACAAAAGTACAAATCCCCAATAAGACGCAAGAAGATGCGCTATCCGTGCAAAGGATAAACTCCAGCCCAAATCCGAAAATACATGACGGGACATCATAATCCCACTGATTGACAAAATCAGCATAACAGGAATAAGGAGCAGGTCAAACACTGTTCTCAAAATACGGGAACCGGAATAACGCCCTTTGAGTAGGTGTTTATACCACGATAAATTCAGGATATGATGAAGGATAAAAAGCAGGAACATGAAGATGCCTACCCACTCATGTAAAGCCTCCCCGGCCAGAGAATAAGCCATAAGCAGAGGAAGCAGCACCGTCATAACTAAATCCGTTATTATGCGCATGAATTTTTTCTCGTTTCTCAAAGGTATCTTTTTATTATCCGAATTTTTCAATGAATCCATATGATACCCCCTTAACGATCAGGGGCGTTGATAAGGAACCAGCCATCTTCCCGCTTTTCAAACCAGTGAGTCCCGCCCATGCGATAAGTTCCCCTTGCACCGTAAGCGTTGGCGTTCAGTACAGAAGTATAAGTAACAGAAGCAAAATCGCCATCCACTTCCACTAACGGGCTGTCAATGCCGATAGTAAAATAGCGGAGGCTCCCATCCTTCACATCTGCAAAATATTCCTCCCTTGTCTGCTGTCTTCCGCTCATGTGCGTAAAGACCATATCCTCCGACACAAGTTCCCGCATGGTATCAATATCTGCGACTGTCATAGCCTGACAGTACATTGCCTGCCGGTAAAGGATTTCCGTCTGTTCGCCACTCATAGCAGATAAATCCGCCCCTATCAGCTCCACATTGGAAAATACCGAAAAATCAAATTCCTGCATAAGTTCTCCTTCCTGCCTGTTTGTGACTTCGACTTGGGCACTTTCCGTATCAGAAAGCCCTGACATATCAGTTACTGGCTCCTGCAAACCTTCCTTTTCCAAACTGCAAGCAGTAAACATAAAAAATATCGCAAACATTATCAGTACACAAAAGGTCTGTTTCTTTGTCTGCTTATTTCTACTCAACAAAACCGCCTTTCCGCAGCCATTCTGTCACCGCTTCGCTCGCTTTGTCCCTTTGGTTCTGCGCCGCCTCTCCGGCAATATCAAAGCCATCCATCATTTCGGCTCCCGTAATGTCCGCAATCGTGCTTTCCGTGCCAGACAATCCGCTGCCGCCATGC
>CAJTVK010000218.1 GCA_910579645.1 uncultured Lachnospiraceae bacterium
TTCACCGGCGTGGAGGCGGACCATGTGGCGGTGCTGAAAGACCTGCCGGAGCTTGCCCGGGTGGGCGAATACTATCTGCTGGGGCAGGAACATTCGGGGCAGGGATACAACGCCTCCTATGTGTACTGCGACAGCGACATGATGTATATTGCCCGCAGCCAGATGGAGCTGGTAAAAGGAGAACTCCCGGTACAGGCGGATGAAGTTGCTGTCAGCGAATATTTTCTCTCCGCTTACGGTTTGAGTGCCCAAATTGGTGAGACGGTCCGGCTGGATACCGAGAGCTTTCATGGCGACTATACCGTGACCGGAATCCTGTCTAATGTGGGAGAAAAGGAAGCGAATATATGTGCCATTGCCGTTTCCAAAGCGGCCTTGACGCAGTGGGCCGGATTTGACCCTGCAGGATACCGAGCCTATGTGCATTTCAAAAATGACAGGCAGCTTGACCAGGAGACCATGGCTGCCCATTGTCTTGAGATTGCCGCACAGTTTGGCTCTGCGCACGTAGGTATGAACAGCAGTTATTTTGCTTTTAATTCAAAGTCGGTTGACTTTGTGGCCATTTTCGGCATAGCTGCTCTGGCGCTTGCTGGCGGATATGTAGTCATCCAGAGTATTTTCCGTATCTCTGTGAACGACAAAATACAAAGCTATGGACAGCTCCGCACCATCGGCGCAACATCCAGACAGATTCGGCGCATCGTGAAAAAGGAGAGTGGTCGGCTGGGCGGCATTGGGATCCTGCTTGGACTTCTGTTAGGGCTGGGCGGCGGTCTGCTCCTGTTTCCGAAAGGGTTTCACGGGGGTTATTATGGGGCAGCTGTGCTTCTGACCGTGGTGGTCTGCTGGTTCATGGTGGCGTCTTCCGTTCACAGACCGGTCAAAATAGCTGCGGGCATCTCACCTCTGGAGGCAATGCGTTTTTCCACAGGTCAGGAAAAGATACGCAACAGAAAGAAACACCGGAAACTAGGCCCCGTATCTATGGGATTCGCAAATTTTGGACGAGACCGTAAAAAGTCAGTGAGTATTGCAGTATCCCTAAGCCTGGGCGGGATTCTTCTTCTGGTGGTGTCCTCTATGGTTCTGACACGCTCGCCGGAGCAGGCGGCAAGGCTGTTTTTCCCGGACGGGGATATAAAGATATATCTGTCCTCAGAGCAGCCGGAGGAAGAAGTCATGGCTGCAGGCAATCCGCTGGATGAAAACTTAAGACAGGAGATCCTTTCTGTGGACGGGGTGGCGGAGGTGCTGGTAACCCGCCGGTCTCTGCACGCAAAATTCGGAACCTCCGAAAGCGCGGAGGCCGGTATGTGCGACATGCTCACGGACTCAAACCGCATGGATGTAGAAGCTGCGCTGGTATCCGGCGCCATGCCGGCGGATACCCACAGCGTCCTTCTGAGTACGGGTTATCAGAAGCGCCATGCCGATATGGATGTTGGGGCCGCTATTGAGCTGATCCTTGGCCAGGCGCCTGTGACAGTTACCATTTCCGGACTGTTCGATGGGGCGAAGATGGCAAACGGACATGGTACGCTTGCCATGGATTCGGTGGCTCTGTTTGCACCGGAGGAGTTGTTTCGTGAGATACATCCTGAAATCAAAAGTTTTGACTACTCCTGGAGCATTGTCAGCGATCCGAAGAAAGCAGAGTCTGTGGAAAGTAGTCTACAGGAGCTGAAATACGGCCACAGCAATCTTGGAATGGATACCGTAGCCACACATATCAAATATGAGAAAATGCAGAGCAGCATTATTTTTGGAAGCCTGCAGGCTCTTTCCTGGCTGATTTTCCTGTTCGGCGTTGTCAATCTGATTAATACGACGCTTTCCAACCAGATGTCCCGGAAGCGGGAGAATAGTATCCTGTGCTCCGTTGGACTGACCGGGAAGCAGCTTCGCTTAATGAGTGTCACCGAGGGGATGTGCCATGCGCTTTTTGCGGCGCTTGCAGTCTTGCTCCTGGGGCTGCCGCTTTCCATGGCAGTCTGTGGGTCAGTCAGTAAGAAATCCTTTGCCGGAGCGGTTGTCCCATACCAGTTCCCGTTCCTGCAAATGGGGCTGTTTTTCCTTGTGTTGTTTGGCATGGAGGCAGTCCTCTCTGCCTGGATGGCGCGCAGACAGAAAAAACAGTCCCTGGTTGAGCAGATGCGGGCACAAAGTTAAGATTAACTTGGGTAAAAATTGATAGAATTTTGCACAGCATTTCGCGGCAGCTAAGGATATAAAAACGGGACTGCCTGTATGGATAACGGCAAAGAGGTTCCCGTATCACGGCTGCGGAGCAGGGAGTTTTCCGGTGCTGTCCTGCAGTATATGAAGAATATGTAAGGGTTTTTACATATGGGGGCATAACATGGCTGAGTATTTAGATTTTTTATACATTAGGGGCGTGATTGAGACGTCTTTCCAGTTTTATTTTATGGCAAAAATCTTGAAAAAGAGAATTTGGCCTCCTTTTTATTTTCTGCTTGCAGTATGCACAGTGATTGCGGTTCGCTTTCTTGCGGCCAGTACGATCATCAGATTCATAGCGCTTGTCTTCCTGCTTACGGTATTTGGGGGTGCTTGTCTGCATGCGGATTTTAAGTCTTCTCTTTTGTACGCAGCTCTGACGACTGAGATCATGCTGCTATGTTATGGAATCGTTAAATCCCTGCTTGGCCTTTTATGCCCGTTTCTGCCTGTTGTTTTCCATGATACGGCTGGTATTGCGTTCATGCTGGTTAGTGAGGCGGCATTCCTTCTGCTGACGGGCTTTTGTTATTATATAGTGTACCGCTACTTTTCTGACTATACTACAGTAGAAATGCGGCAGATGTTTTTGGTTTTCATTCCGATTTTAATGATATTCATTATGAGCGAATACATCAATATGATAGAATTTGAATTCCAGGTTCAAATCCTGGCGGAAGAAGGACCTTCCGAGTATTTGCTTAACCACTGGCAGCTGCTTGCCATGTATTTTTTAGGACTTGTCAGTCTGTTCTGCATACTGTTCTCCTATAAGAGGCTGCAGCAGAATTTTCGCCTAAGCACTGAAATTTCACTGTTGGAGCAGCAGGAGCATTCTCTGAACCAGTATGTGGAGGAAGCGAAAACCCGTTATGACAGGACAAAGTCTTTCCGCCACGACATCAGTAACCACATTGCAGTGGTAAAGAGGCTCCTGCAGAGTGGTAAACTGGAGGAAGCCGTATCCTATATGGAGGATCTGGATGA
This sequence comes from uncultured Lachnospiraceae bacterium, assembly GCA_910579645.1. Classification (GTDB taxonomy): domain Bacteria; phylum Bacillota; class Clostridia; order Lachnospirales; family Lachnospiraceae; genus Kineothrix. The sequence continues at coordinate 3,229 of CAJTVK010000218.1, forward strand.
TATGGCAGAAAAAATGTCCTTCCCCTGCAGCACCAATAACCCTGCAGTGGATATTTTGGTGGGAAACAAGCTGGGGATTGCCCAAAGCATGGGGATTGATGTGCATTGTTCTCTCCTTCTGCCATACCCCTGCAGCCTGCGGGACATTGATATCTGTATTGTCCTGTCAAATGCGCTGGATAATGCTATCCAGGCAGTAAAAAATCTGGGCGCCGGTACAGAAAAATATATCCGTGTGTCCGGGCGGACCCAGGGGGATTTCCTTATGATGGAAATTGAGAACAGTTTCCATGGGAAAGAAGCGTTCAAAAAAGGAACGGGACTGTCAAATGTAAAAAAGGTGGCTGAGAAATATGGCGGCGCCATGAGTATAGAGACACAGGAGAATGTATTTGTCCTCCATGTGCTGCTGATCATTCCACAGCATTCAGAAAGCAACACACAGCAAATGGATTAAATTGTTACCTTCTATAACCGAAAAAAAAAGGAAGCTGTCTGCAGCGGGGAGCGTCTGCAAAGCAGCTTAAAGCGACTGTAAAGCAGTCGCTTGATAATATCTGATTGAAGGAGGAATATACTTATGGCAATGCAGATTCATGGAAATTATGATCATTCCGGCACCGACTACACAGAGAGGCTAAAGGAAAAACAGGCCGCAGAGAGGGCAGAAAAGGCAAAGGAAGCAGAGAAAGCAGAGAAAGCTGCTGAGGAAAAAAACGCTGGTAAGATATCCGAACCACGGGATGAATATATCAGCAGTGAAAAATCCGGGCAAAAACCTACGGGACTGTACCGGGTAGGTCAGGACGAGAACGGCAACCGGAAACTCTTTTTTGATGACCCGAAAGCTGGCCATGCAAATGGAAGGGGTGACCGTTCCGAGGAAAGCGAAAATGGCAAAGCACCGAAGGCAGGCGGAGACAGCCAGGGAAAGCCGGCGGAGAAATGCGTCACAAATACGGATAAGGTTGACAGGGAAATCAAGAAGCTGAAAGAGAAAAAGCAGCAGCTGGAACAG
>CAJTVK010000219.1 GCA_910579645.1 uncultured Lachnospiraceae bacterium
GTCCGGCCAAACCGGCAGTCCTGCACCGGGCAATACATCCGCCCCCGCCAAGGCCCCTGCGCCGGGCAACGCGTCCGCCCCCGCCAAGGCTCCTGCGCCGGGCAATGCGTCCGCCCCCGCCAAGGCTCCTGCACCGGGCAATGCATCCGCCCGCCTCAAGGCTTCTGCACTGGACAATACTGTGTATCGGTATAATTCTGGGAGGAGGAGATGAGGGGGAGTTTGTTTTGGGTGGTGGGGAATGTTGTGGTATTGCGGCTTGGAGGGGCGGGGGATGGAGGATGCTTTATGGTTCGGTTAAAAAGTGTAGGAATTGTTTTGCGGTATCTAAGTGAGCGGACGAAAAGATAAATCCCAGTACAGGAGTTTCTCCGCTTATGGTATAGCAGCTGTATTTTTGGAGTTTTTCGCTGTCGGTTAGGAAGATGCCTACAGGGATTGGCTTTTCCATGGAAGAGGGATTTGTGTGGTCGATATTTTCATCGTCAAAGCCTGCGGAACCGTCGGCTTCATAAGTTTCTTCGCTGTCGTCTTCCAATAGTGCGCCGTCGATATAATAAAAATAAGGTTCGTAACGGGCATATTCCTCCTCGGTAAGGACATCTTTCAGGTCAAGGAACATGCCTGTGCCGGCGATATGCGTAAAAGGCATCAGGTCGCCGGCTATCACATCCAGGCCTCCGGTCTGAGCCATGGCAATCGTGCGCTGAAAAACTGCTAAGTCAACTTCGGAAGTCATTTTATGGCTGAAAGTCGAAGTGGCATCAATATAACAGCTGTAAGCGTCCGTATCTATTCCGGCATATTCTGCAAAATCCGCTTGGAAACTTTCCTGCCCTTCGCCGCCGTAGGCATTCAGCAAAGTGGCAGAGAAAGCTTCTTCTTTGGTAGTGGCGATATCCCATATGAAAGAGCCGACCACAATTAAAATAAGAAGAACCACAAAAGTGTGAATTTTATAATAATCCCAGAAATATCCCAGTTTTTCTTTGAAACTCCGCCCTTTCAGCTTCATCTGCTGCTCCCTTATCTCATCATGCATTGCCATGGCTGTTTACCTCTTTTCTTAAATGCTATAATTATTTATCATAACTTGTCAGTGGGACAGTGTCAATAAAAGGAATATTAAATTGCTGTTAAGAGAGAATGTGAGGAAACGTACCAAATTCAGTTTACATGGCCCGCTACGCCCTTTCTTTTGGCAAGAATATAAATATTCTTCAACATATATATTCTTAATTTTCCACAAACTGTGACGCACATCAGACAGAAATTGCACTTCCGCTCTGCCTGTTCCGCGCCATTGCCGCGTTGTCATCGGTCAACGATGCCACCGCATCGCCTCCCTCTTCCGCCTTGCCCTGACGCAAACATCAAGCACTGATTACTCAAGGATTAATGCAATGATGTACTAGCACGAACCATGCAAAGCAGAAGTGTAATTTCTGTCTGGATGAAGCACTAGTATAACCCACTTTAAATAACCTTACGTTTCGCTGCTCTGCTTTCCCGATAGCACCTATGTAAAAGCCTCAGCATAGCCCGCTACGTCTGCGTTTTTACACAGGTACTCTCGAAAAGCATCCTCAGTGAAACATAAAGGTATTTAAATCAGTTTATACTAGGCAACCTTGATGAAAACCAAACAATCACACTGAAATTATACCAGTAAACAGCGTCGGATATTATGTAATTGCCATAAGGACCGTCGGAAAACGCCGGTACTTAGTGAGGTTACTTAGTACCGCTGCGTTTGACGCCGAGCGGAAGCGCGTCCTTATGTCAATTACATAATATCCGGCGCGTCCGCCCACCCAAATACATCCAGCCCGCCCACCCAAATACATCTAGCCCGCCCATCCAAATACATCCAGCCCATCCAGCCCACCCACCACACCCACTGCAACAAAAAGAATTTCCATCTTGAAACTTTCCCCATTTTGTAATATGATATCATAATAACGAACCGTCAGGCAACCGACAGCCTGTTCAATAACCAACAGATAGGAAGGATAAAATCATGAGTGAAACATACGTGGAATGTTTAGTGAAGAAGAAATCGAATCCGGTAAAAAGCTTCCTCCGGGTACTGACCATAATGCTGTCCGTAGCATTCATACTTTTGGGCTTTATATTTGCCCCTGCACTGATTGTAGGGCTGGTGATGGCTGTTGTGGCATATTTTGTTTATATGAATGCGGAACTGGAATACGAATATCTTTATCTGGACAAAGAACTGACCGTTGACAAAGTGATGGCGAAGACGAAGAGGAAGAGGGTGGCGCAGTATGACCTGAACCGCATGGAAATCTTTGCGCCCATGAATTCCTATCATTTGGATAATTTCAAGAACAGGACTGCGAAGACCATTGACTATAGTTCCGGCGAGGCAAAACAGCCGGAAGCAAGATATGTGATGTATTATGACAGCGGGGAAAGGATTGTGCTGGAGCCTAATCAGGAAATGGTTAAGGCCATTAAAAATATTGCGCCGAGAAAAGTGTTCACGGATTAATAATCAAGGATTGACATAGTGGTGTAAGTTTGATAAACTTTTTCAAACTTGCATCACTATTCAGTTATATAAAGAGATGCGGAAGCGGAAAAACATATCAGACGATAGGAGGAAGAAAGATGGGTCAGATAATTGGCGAAGGAATTACATTTGACGATGTGCTGCTGGTACCGAGCTATTCCCAGGTGATTCCGAATCAGGTGGACTTGACGACACAGCTTACGAAGAAAATCAAACTTAACATTCCGATGATGAGCGCAGGGATGGACACGGTCACGGAAAACCGGATGGCAATTGCCATGGCAAGGCAGGGAGGCATTGGCATTATCCATAAGAACATGTCCATTGAGGAACAGGCGGAAGAAGTGGATAAGGTGAAAAGGTCGGAAAATGGTGTGATAACCAATCCTTTTTCCCTGACTCCGGAGCATACATTGAAGGATGCGGATTCCCTGATGGCAAAATTCAGAATTTCAGGCGTGCCCATAACGGAAGGAAGAAAACTGGCCGGCATCATCACAAACAGGGATCTGAAGTTCGAGACTGATTTCTCTAAGAAAATTAAAGAATCCATGACTTCCGAAGGGCTGATTACCGCAAGGGAAGGAATCACCCTGGAAGAGGCAAAGCAGATTCTTGCCAAAGCACGGAAAGAGAAACTTCCTATCGTGGATGAAGATTATAATCTGGTGGGTCTTATAACGATTAAGGATATCGAGAAAGCGATTAAATATCCGCTGGCTGCAAAAGACGGACAGGGCAGGCTGCTGTGCGGCGCCGGGGTCGGAATTACGGCGAATGTGCTGGATCGGGTAGGCGCGCTTGCAGACGCAAATGTGGATGTGGTAGTGTTGGATTCCGCACACGGGCATTCCGAGAACGTCCTGAAATGTCTCCGCATGATAAAGGAAAAATATCCTGATTTACAGGTGATTGCCGGAAATGTGGCGACCGGAGAGGGTGCCAAAGCTTTGATTGAGGCGGGGGCGGATGCCGTGAAGGTGGGAATAGGCCCCGGTTCCATCTGTACCACCCGGGTTGTGGCAGGAATAGGCGTGCCGCAGATAACGGCAATTATGAATGCTTATGCAGTGGCTAAAGATTATGGCATTCCCGTTATAGCGGACGGCGGCATTAAATATTCCGGAGATATGACAAAAGCGCTTGCCGCAGGCGGGAGCGTCTGCATGATGGGCAGCATTTTCGCAGGCTGCGACGAAAGCCCCGGTACGTTTGAGTTATATCAGGGAAGGAAATACAAAGTATACCGCGGCATGGGCTCCATAGCGGCCATGGAGAACGGAAGCAAAGACCGCTATTTCCAGTCCGATGCCAAGAAACTGGTGCCTGAAGGCGTGGAAGGGCGTGTGGCGTACAAAGGAACCGTGGAGGATACGGTGTTCCAGCTGATGGGCGGCCTGCGTTCCGGCATGGGCTACTGCGGCACGGCCACGATTGAAGAACTGCAGAAGAACGGAAAGTTCATTAAGATTTCCGCCGCTTCCCTGAAAGAAAGTCATCCTCACGATATTCATATCACCAAAGAAGCGCCGAACTACAGCGTGGACGAATAAAGGACTGTGCATGAAAAAGGCATTCTGCCATATGGGGCAGAATGCCTGAAATCTTTTTCGGGACGGAGGGCGTGTCTGGATACTTATTTCCGCAATGATGTACTAGTGCTTCATCCGGACAGAAATTGCACTTCCGCTCTGCCTGTTCCGCACC
>CAJTVK010000220.1 GCA_910579645.1 uncultured Lachnospiraceae bacterium
GTTTTACGGCATTATGGCAAACGAATCCGACTTGCTTCCCTTGAAAACGGACAGGTCAACAAGGACACCGAGGACAACATCAAACGGCGGCTTATCGCTGCCCTGTTCCAATTCCGCTTTGATGAACAGCCATACCCCAAAACTGAATAACCGCCGCATAGAACGGCACACCAAGACAGGAAATCAAGAAAAGATTTCCTGTTTTTTTGCGTTTATGTTCGGCGTTTTGAAAAAGCGCCGTATTGCCCCACGAAAGGAGAAACAGAACACGCCCATTTTTGGCAGCTTTCGGTTTTCTGGTGGTGTAGGGAATGAAAGGAAAATGGAGAAATTTTCGGAAATCTCCGTCATTTTTGCTTTGTGTGGTGTTGTAGGTAGTAAGGGGAGAAATACGCCGCATAGCTGGCAGAATCCACGCCGAACAAGCCGGGGGTATCAGCAAAAGCCCACACAGGGGAAACCGCCACTTTCTTAGAGTTATACCGAAAAGTATCTTATCCCGATATTTGCAAAACACCCTCTAAACACAAGCCGATTGAAGACACAATTCGGGATAAGATTCTTCCAACCAGATGGATGAAATATATAAAAAATTCGGGATAAGATTTTTTTAGTTCTTTCATATGGAAGCTGTCTCCTCAATAATTAAACCAGCAGGCTACCGCTTGACTATTAAAATGAGGAGGCCACAAACATGGCAAAGGTAATTGATATATCAGAACTTATATCCCTTGTATGCGACAAATTAATCGAATACGGTGTCCAGCCGCATACCGTCTGGTCGGATTATAGCTATAACTACCGGCCCATCTTGCATTTTTTCCAGGAACATGGCTGTTCCCATTATGACGAAGGGCTGCTGATGCAGTACCGACAGGAACAGCAGGAACGTTACGAAAGGGAAGATCTGCTACGGAAGAACTACTTAAATAAAACCAGGGCTGTTTCACGCCTGCAGGAATTTTACAGAAGAGGGGACTTATCCCACGTTGTGGCAGGAGGACACGCAAAAAAGCATATCAATAATGCCAACGAAAGCCTGCTGAGGGAATTTATTGCATGGAGCGGGCCTGCCAATCCCAAGACTCTGTTAGATATGGAATGGGCAGTGCGCAAATATCTTTTCTGGCTGGAAACCCAGGGTGTAGATGACGCCCTTGATGTGAATGCACACAGTTTTTCAGGATTTATGACACTGGCATCCAGAAAGTATGCGGAAGGGAGCCTGCATGACCTCCAGCTTTTCTTAAAAAAGTTCCACCAGTTCCTTAATACAGAGAAAGGCCTGGATATCCCTTATGAATTCGTCCTGTCGCTGCCTGTCATCCGAAAAAAGCGAGTTTTCCCTCCGCTTACAAAAGATGAGATACAGCGCACAGTTGCGCAGGTTGACCGGTCAACTGTCATGGGGAAGCGGGATTACGCGATCATTCTCCTGAGCGCAAGGAATGGCCTGCGCGGCAGTGACATCATCCACCTGAAACTGACAGATATTGACTGGAGGGGCGGGGAGATCAGGCTGATCCAGAAGAAAACCGGGAACCCGCTTGTGCTGCCTTTACTGCCGGATGTGGGAGAAGCATTGAAGGAATATATATTGAACGGAAGGCCTGATTCACGTTCTGAGTTTATTTTTCTGCGGGCACTCCATCCATACCTGCCATTCAACAGAACGATGGCGTTGTCGCATCTCTGGTCAGGTTACCAGAAAAAAGCAGGGATAGAACGCTATGCCCATGACGGCAAGGGGTTCCATGCATTAAGGCGCACGCTTGGGAAAGAACTCACGCTTGCAGAAATCCCTATCATGACAACGGCACAGATCCTTGGACACCGGAGTGTGGATTCTTCAAAGCAATATATCTCCCTGAACAGTGCGCATCTAAAGGAATGTGCCCTGGATTTTTCCGGGATTGAAGTGGCAGGGGAGGGATATGGCAATGAATAATAATTATACCAGCTGTTTTGCGGAGTATATCCAGGGGATGATATCGGCGAGGGCTGCCCTTGGATATGAGAAGGAACAGTATGCGGCAGCGCTGCATAGCTTTGACCGGTATTGCTCAGATTCCTATCCAGAGTGTAATGAACTTACGGAACGTCTGGTTATGTCGTGGGTACTGAAAGATAATGACGATACAAAGGGAGTCCAGGGCAGGGCACGCGCCATCCGCCTGCTTGCGCAATACATGAACCTCAGTGGCCAAGAAGCCTATGTCCTCCCTGACAGGTACTTTGGCAATCCCAAGCCAAAGGAAGTGTATATGTTCACAGATGCCGAGCTTTCCAGGCTGTTTTCTGCGATTGACGCATTGCCTGAGAGCAGCAGGGTTCCGCATTCCCATCTTATGCTTCCCGTGATGTTCCGCCTGATCTATACCTGCGGCCTACGCCCACAGGAGGGAAGGGAGCTGCACAGGCGGAATATCAATTTTCAGACGGGTGAAATACTTATTACGAATACCAAAAAGAAAAAAGAGCGGTTTGTTGTTATGTCTGATGACATGTTTGCGCTCTGCAGACGTTACGATAAGATGCGCCAGTTTTTTTTATGAAGATAACCGATACTTTTTCCCTGGCTCTGCAGACGGGCCGATAGACGGGGCATGGCTGAACCGTCAGTTCCAGAAATGCTGGAAGTCCGCAAATCCGGATATCCCAAAAGAGAATCTCCCACATGTAAGGATTTACAGCCTCCGGCACAGGTTCGCCTCAGCAAACCTGAACCGTTGGATGGATGGACAGAAAGACCTTACGGCTATGCTCCCGCGGCTCAGGGCTTATATGGGCCATTATACCTTGGCGGAAACAGCGTACTACATCCATCTCCTTCCAGAAAACCTGGTAAAAAACAAGGGGGTTGACTGGGACGCTTTTTCCGGCATTATCCCGGAGGTGGAGCCATGGCAAGACTGAAAGAGAACCTTCTATATATGATGATCCATGATTTCCTGACAGACTACCTGACCAAAAAGAGGAACTGCAGCAGCCATACGGTCAAGGCCTACCGTACAGCGTTGAACCAGCTGCTTGATTTTACAAAAGAGCAAAAACAGATCCGGCTGGTAGACATTACGTTTGACATACTGAATGACGGAATGGCTGAAAAATACCTTGATTTTTTGGAGGAAACTAAAAAATGCAGTATAAAAACCCGGAATTACCGGCTGAACTGTCTGCGGGCTTTTTACAGCTATGCCGCAATGAGGGATGCCTCACTTGTGGTCTATCAGTCCACACTGTTCCAGATCCCGTTTAAGAAAACAGAAAAAGTAGAAACCGTCGATTACCTGAGCAAGGGAGCTGTCCAGGCTTTGCTGGCACAGCCGGACGCCGGCAGCAAAAAAGGAACACGGGATCTGTTTCTTATGTCTCTGATGTATGATACAGCAGCCCGGGTTCAGGAGATCATAGATTTAAAAATCTGTGATATACGGCTGGGAGATACGCCGCAGGTAAAGCTGCACGGGAAAGGCAACAAGTCCCGTTCCATCCCCCTTATGAAAGATACGGTTTCCCATTATCATAGGTATATGCGGGTGTTTCATCCCGGCGAGCCAGAGTACTCCCGGAAACAGTTATTTTATACAATACGGAAGAATGTATGCAGCCCAATCTCTGATGACACGGTTAGGGCCTTTATGAATGGATATGCAAAGACTGCCCATGTGGCATTCCCTGAAGTGCCGGAGAAAATCCACCCTCATATTTTCCGGCATAGCCGTGCCATGCATTTATACCAGCATGGAATGGATCTGACAATGGTATCCCAGTGGCTCGGCCATGCAGATATCTCTACGACATTAATCTACGCACATGCAGATACAGAGATGAAGCGTAAAGCTATGGAAGAAGCAACAGGTGACTATTTCCCAAAAGTATCGGCAGAGGAATCACCTTATGATGTCAATGATGATGCTGTCCTGAAACGATTGTATGGGTTGAAATAAAAAAATCTTATCCCGAATTTTTTAGAAGAACATTGACAACAAGCTGGAAAATCTTATCCCGAATTTATATATGAGAAAGCTCAATTTATAAGGCTCTATTAAAGAATTCGGGATAAGATACTTTTCGGTATAACTCTTAAAAAGTGGTGGCTTCCTCTGTATGGGCTTCCCTCAATACCTTTAGTGCCGCAAGCGGGGATTTTGCCAAAGCAGCGGCGGTATTTCTC
>CAJTVK010000221.1 GCA_910579645.1 uncultured Lachnospiraceae bacterium
TAATCCCGCACCGTCAGCGCGCGGAGTTTCAGGTTCTCATAGCTCATGGCGAATGGGTTCGCCCCCGTCCAGAAGATGCGCCGCGCATAGGGCTGGTAGCTTTTGATCTCCGCCAGGTCTTCCTCGAACTCCTCCATCGGTGACATACGGAAACACTCGTCTTTGTAAAGGCTGCAGAAACGGCATTTTTTATAGGTGCAGCCGGAAGTCGCCTGTATGATGACGGAATGCGCCTCATAGGGCGGCCTCCACGTCCTTCCCGTAAAATGCAACTCAGATCACCTCCTACAGGTGGCGGACGCTCTTACGGTAGCGCCGCAGTTCGTCCTCGTCCACATTCTTTATCACGTCATCAAAGAAATCCAGCAGTTTCCATTTATCTCCCGGCAAAACGCCATGCATCTGAAATGCATTGGAAGCACCCAGCGCGGCAAATTCCGTGGGGATTTCCAGCCCCTCGACCAATGCCCGGACTTCCCTGTACTTCTCTGTCTCAGTTTCCTCTCTCCAGTTCCCCTGCCGGATTTCCCCATACAGCTTGGAAGCCGGGTAGATAGTCAGCATATTTACACCGATCAGAACTGGATGGAGCTTATTGCACACAGCGGCGGTGACCCTTGCCCCATCCTCCCCGCGTCCTGCGCCGGATATGCCCGTCAGATAGAAAAAGCTGTAACGAATGCCCGCCTGATCCAGCCGTTCACACTGTTCCAGAATGTCAGCCGCCAGATACCCCTTATCCATGAACCGCAGCGCCTCATCATCCGCTGTCTCGATGCCGATTGTCAGCCCGTCATAGCCGGCCCCACACAAAGCCGCCAGTTCCTCATCCGTTTTCAGAATAACATCCGTCACCCTGGCAAAGCTGCCGATGGTCTCCACCTCCGGGAAATATCTGTGTACCAACCCCGCAATCTCCATCAGCCTGTCATATTTCAGCACGAAAGGGTTCGCTCCGGTCAGGAAAATCCGTGGTACCTTTCTCCCACAAAAAGAGCGGTACATCTCCTGTGCCTCTTTCAAATCCGCCTCTATATCCTCCATCGGCGACATCCTGAACCGGAAGGGCAGGTCGGCGTAAAGCGTGCAGAATTTACATCTGTGGTGCGTGCAGCCTGCGGTAACTTCCAGCAGCAGAGAGGATGCCTCATAGGGCGGCCTCCATATCGTTCCTGTGTAGTGCATTATTCATTCCTCCTCGCATTTTTACAAAGCGGATATCCTCTTTTGCACTAAACTACCGCTAAAATTCCATGAAATCAAGTACTGTCTTTTTTTGTACTATCTGTCAAAAATGACCGTATCTTGATTTTTTCCCGTTGCCGGGATATACTCATGGGAAAAGAGGTGGAATGAAATGGCAGACAATAAATTCAACAACGAGGAAACCATTGCCCGCTGTGTCCCTATGGGCAGGCTCCAATCCGTGATCGGCGGCAAATGGAAAATCCTGATCTTATGGTATGTGTCTTTTTACAAAGTCCAGCGATTCGGGGAGCTGATGCGCCGTCTTGACGGGATCACACAGTCCACGCTCACAAAGCAGCTCCGGGAATTGGAAAGCGACGGCTTCCTCCACCGGGAGATCTATAAAGAAATCCCGCCGAAAGTGGAATATTCTCTTACGGAATTCGGTGAGAGCTTCATTCCCGTCCTGCAGACCATGATGGCATGGAGCGAAACATACCTCTGCCCCGACTGGCAAAATCCTTATGAAAAATAAATTTTACTGCATACTTATATATCAGAGCAACATACCGTCGTGAAATTCCGCCGACAACTTCCCGGTATCTTTCAGCCACGAGAGATAAGAACGCACCGTACTTCCCACCAACACATACTGCTCATAATTCATGGCAAGCCCGTAGCCTTTGAAAACTTCCTGCAGAATCCTTTCAAAGCACATTGGCTCTTCACAGATCGATAGAATCCTCTCTGCCACCTCATGCACTTTATCCCTGTTATAGCGGACAATTTCCTTTACATCAGCAGAGGCATCCGCATGGGCAGGAACGAACACGGCCGCTTCCATCCGCTCCACCTTATCCAGAGTTTCCAGATAAGCGCCCACGTCATAGATAAAGGAAACCGCATACTTATCCAAAGTCTCCCTGCTGCTTATGCAGTCCGCAAGAAACACCACATTGTCCGGCATACGGAACCCGACCATGTCAAAGAAATGCCCTGGCAGGGATATCACCTCAATCTCCTTCGGGAAACTTGCATCTGAAAAATTCGTCACATCACTCTCCTGCGCCATCAGTAACTTATGCCGCAAGTCCTTACACGGATAACCACCGTAGAGAAAGGATGGTTCCAGCACCGGATATCTCGTAACCGCCGCCTCCATGCCGCCGGAATACACCCTGCATCCTGTCTGCCCCTGCAGGTATCTGTTGCCGCCGATATGGTCTGCGTTGGAGTGAGTATTCAGGATCGCCGCCAGATGCCATCCGTTTTTATCCAGTATCTGCCTGACCTTTCGTCCCGCATCTTTATCATTCCCGCTGTCAACCAGATAGACATTCTCTCCGTCCGCAGCATAGACTCCTATCTTCGCCGGACAGTTTATATAATAACACTTCTCGCTGATCTTCACTAATTCAAAAGGAAACCGATGAGAAGATACTTGACTAAAATCACCGGGTCAATAGAGGGACGGCTCAATTTCCTCTCTTGATAATTGAATAATCTTTATAACATCATCTTTCTTACTTTTTCTTTTTACCCAAAAATTATCTCTCAAAACTTTATTTATGTCTCAAGCCAAAACGTTTTATCCTTTTTTAGAACTGCCTTATTACCTCTGTTTAGCTTTATAAAATTAGGATGACTCCTTAAAATCTAATCGTTCTATCCTATAAATCAAAGTATCTCAGAATAAACCTTTTTATCCATTCTTTTCAGTAAGTTGAATGAAACTTATTGGCTGTCAGCCTTTACATAATAGGTGCTTCTGCCACTTCCATACCGAATAATACTTCCTTCATCCACCAGTTTCCTTAATGATGCCAGAACGGATGATCTTCCTATACTTGGACAGTGTGCAACAACTTCGCCGCCTGTAAATTTCCCGACTTTTTCTTCTGTATATTTTTTTACAATATCATAAGCACTACTGGTATCTCCATTTCCCGAAATGATTCCTACACGTTCTTCAAATCTAGTGTAACAGGCCAAAATGACCGTAAGCATATAACGTATAAATGGTGTCGGATCATTTTTTTCCTCATGCCACCCTATGTCTGAAGTTTCAAGGACATCATAATACCTGTCTTTTGTTTTCTCAATTTGCCTCTCAATACTTATATATTTACCAACACTATACCCATTCTTATATAAAAGAAGCAAAGTAAGCAATCGACTCATTCTTCCATTTCCGTCATTAAAAGGGTGAATGCACAAAAAATCACATATAAAAACAGGAATCAATATAAGGGAATCCACCTTCTCACTTGCAATTGCCTGCTCATAAGCCGTACATAACCGCTCCACTGCATCCGGTGTATCATACGGAGCAATCGGAGTAAACCTTGTGACTACTGTTCCATCTGGCTTTGTTTCATTAATATAGTTCTGTACGCTCTTAAAACTCCCTCCATAAGAAAATCCCGCTCTTTTCAAAAGGTCTCTGTGTAACTGTAATATATATGATGGTCTGATTGGAATGTACTCATTACTTTCGTGAATTGTGTTAAGCACATCTCTGTATCCCATAATCTCATCTTCTTCCCTGTTCCGGGGTATCGTTTTTTCTTCAAACAACTGCTTCATCCGGGTACTTGTCGTAACAATCCCTTCTATTTTGTTGGATGCCTCTGTGCTCTGAATTTTTGCAATCTCAACCAGACGTTCAAGTTCAACAGGCTTCTGCCTGATATATAAATCCTGACGCCCCTTATATTCATGTATCTTTGCGACAAGATTAAGTATATCCATACCCCATGTTTGGTCTGCAAGGCGGATATAATCAAACGATCTCATGTTATCTCCTTTCGTCCAATGGCATTCTTTTTCATCCAATTATAAATCTTTTTGGACGAAAATTCAATTTGTTGGACGAAAAAACTACAAATTCTTTAAACAAACAGGCGAAACTCAAAACTATCGAGGGTGTCGC
>CAJTVK010000222.1 GCA_910579645.1 uncultured Lachnospiraceae bacterium
ATCTGGACAAATTCCTGACACAGTTTGCAGGGGCATACAGGGATTCCTACCGTATTACGAAGGACACTGATTTTTATGTCAAATGGGAGAAAACCAAAGAAGAGGATAAAAAAGATGACAATACAGATAATGGTACGGATCAGGGAAACACTGTAGAAACAACGGATACTTACACCGTAAAATATGACGCCAATGGCGGCACGGTAAAGGAATCCTCTGCCAGAGTGGCAAAGGGCAAAGGCGTAAAGCTCCCTGCTGCAGAACGGGAAGGATATACTTTTACCGGCTGGTATACGGATAAGCAGATACTGGCTGGCAAGGCTGGCGTTGTCTATAAGCCGGAGGGGGATATCTGCCTTTATGCAGGCTGGAAAAAGGTATCCGGCGGGAACAGCGGTGACAACACTAACGATACCGGAAAAAGTTCCGGCGCCAAAACAGGAACTTCCCCAGCGGATACCGGCAGCAAAGCAGGCACCGGAACTTCTACAGCAGATATCGGTTCAGGCAGCAGCCCGGATAAAAAATCAGATACTCCCGCAACGGGGGAATCCGGGAATACAGCAGCAGGGGCACCGGGGACAGGGACGGAAAAAGAGCCGGTGATCCAGACGGGACGCACCTCGCCTGTTTACCTTCTGGCAGCAATCGGAATGGCTGGCGTTCTCTTAGCGGCATTTTCTGTCCGTGAAGGGAAATACAGTTCCATGGATAAAGCATAATGTTCTGTGCGGATCATGCTGCAGCGGGAAAAAATGTGCCGCTGCGGCAGTCCGCCGCAGGGATTGTTAAGAAGGAGGCGCTACGACAGAATGAAGGACCTGACAGGGAAGCTGGGAAAACTGATTTTTCCTGATGTGGAAGAGAAAAAAAGCAGACGGATTGTGGTACAGGTTATCATTGGGCTTTCCATTGCCCTGCTCTCCATGGCGGGAATGCTTTTCTACAGCCATCAGGAAGTGAGACAGCAGCAGAAATTCCAGCAGATAAAAGGGGAGGAGGTTATCCTGCCGGAAATACCGCCAGATATGGCGGGAGAAAAAGAAACAGAACCGGTAAAAGAGAAAACACCGGAGGGAGAAAACAGGAACGGTATGGAAGATTTGGGGGAGACTGATAAAAATACCGTGACATTTCACTACGATTGGGATTCCCTGACCGAAGCGAATGGGGATATCAAAGGCTGGCTTTATCTGCCGGACACGCCCGTTGACCTTCCTGTAGTCGGCGCTTCCGATAATGATTACTACCTGACGCATGATTTCTGGAAGCAGAAAAAGAACACAGGCTGCCCGTTCATGGATAAAGATACCGGGCAGTGGGATTTTAACAGGACAATCTACGCCCACAACATGAGCAGAACCTCTGAGGCTATGTTCTCCCCGCTCCTTAAATTCAAGGACGGAGATTATTTCATGGCGCACAGGAAGCTCTATTATACACAGTGCTACGGAGGGACCACAGAATATCAAATCATGGCAGTGGTAAAATACAATGCCGGGGATACTGGGAGCTGGGATTTCCGTACAAGGAACCACGCGGATATGGAAAGCTATAACCTCTGGATGGAGGGGCTTGAAGAACACGCATTATATTATGCGGAGCCTGACCATGCCCCGGCGGAGATACTCACCCTTTCCACCTGCGACCGTTCAGAGTTCGGGAAATACGGGAGGCTGGTCATTGTGGCGGGGAAATGTCAGAAATAGCTTTCCACCAGACAAAAGAATGTTTCAGGATTCTGTGCCGAAGGGAAGGCGCAGAGAAAAAAGCGTCCATGGGCAGTTAAAATCCATGGACGTTTTTCATGAGATACAACAGAATAATTACTATTTATTACTTTGTTCACAGTCATAAAAAATATAGAAATGAGGAAACCAGAGTGCAGGGAGGGAAAGGAGAGAAACGAAGGTATGCGG
This sequence comes from uncultured Lachnospiraceae bacterium, assembly GCA_910579645.1. GTDB lineage: Bacteria > Bacillota > Clostridia > Lachnospirales > Lachnospiraceae > Kineothrix. The sequence continues at coordinate 1,920 of CAJTVK010000222.1, forward strand.
AAGATAAACCGGACTGCGCCTACTGCTATTTCCGTAAAAAGAAAGGCGCCTGCAGGCTGAAAAAATGCTACTACCTGCTCCCGGAGGAGCCGGAAAAGGGGGAAGAAACCTGTGAGGACTGCCCTTACGGGAAACATTCCCCATGCATCGGTTACTGCCTTTTGAAGATTGTTCGGGAGATGAAAATGAAGGTATAGGGAGGAGGGGAACTTATGCAGGACGAGGTAAGCGAGAAGGTCATATCGCTTTGTATCAGTGGCGGGAAGATTTCGGCCCGGATATTGAAGGAGACAATGGAAAAGGCGCTTGCTGAAATGGAGCGTTCACAGCAGAAGGCGCGACACCATGCCCCGGCAAAGCAGAAAGAGAAAAAGCAGACGGTAAGCACCGGGAAACAGAGTCTTAAGAAACTTGCGGAGAACGGGGCACAGCTTTCCAACATTGAGGTTACGGACGGGAACATCAAATCTTTTGAGAAATGCGCCCGTAAGTACCATGTGCTTTACAGCCTGATGAAAGATAAATCCGTGTCGCCGCCCCGGTATTTTGTATTCTTCCGGGCAAAGGACGTGGATTCCATCACTGCCGCTTTCAAGGAGTATACCGGCAGGATGTTAAACAAGGCGAAAAAGCCTTCCGTCCGGAAAAAGCTGGAGATTGCCAAGGAGCGCGTGGCAAAGCACAGGGAGAAGGAAAGGACGAAACACAAAGACAGGGGGCAGGAATTATGAGCGGGAAAAAAGAGAATGTATCACTGCATAACCTGACAGACAAAATAGCGGGAAGCTTCGCAGAGAAACTTTCCATGATAGATAAAAAGCGTCTGCTCATGATGAATGTGCCTTATATTATTGTATTTTACCTGACGGATAAGCTGGCATGGCTGTACCGGCACTGCATGGGAAATTCTTTTGCGGAGAGGGCAGGGGTACTTTTTCTGAATTTCCAGATGGCGTTTGAAAATCCGGTTCCCAGCTTCCGCGCCCACGATCTGGCAGCCGGGGCAGTCGGTGCTGCCATAGTGAAGGGCATGGTGTACCTGAAAGGGAAGAATGCGAAAAAATACCGGCAGGGCGTGGAGTACGGTTCTGCACGTTGGGGGAATGCAAAGGATATCGCACCGTTTATCGACCCGGTGTTCGACAACAATATCCTTTTCACTCAGACGGAGAGGCTTACCATGAATGGCAGACCGAAAAAGCCAAAGTACGCAAGGAATAAAAATGTGGTGGTAATCGGCGGCTCCGGCTCCGGCAAGACACGGTTCTATGTCAAGCCCCAGCTCATGCAGATGCCTTCAAATGTCAGTTTCGTGACCACAGATCCGAAAGGTACTATCCTGCTGGAATGCGGAAAAATGTTAAGCAGGGGTACGCCGAAGATGAAAAACGGAAAGCCGGTCAGGGATAAAAATGGGAGGGTGGTTTATGAACCTTATCGGATCAAGGTGCTGAATACTATCAATTTCAAGAAAAGCATGCACTATAACCCTTTTCGGTATATCCGTTCCGAAAAGGATATTTTAAAGCTGGTAAATACCATTATTGCCAACACGAAAGGGGAAGGGGAAAAATCCGCCGAAGATTTTTGGGTAAAATCTGAAAGGCTTTTATACTGTGCCTTAATTGGGTACATCTACTATGAAGCCCCGGAGGAGGAACAGAATTTCTCCACATTACTGGAATTTATCAATGCCTCGGAGACAAGGGAAGATGACGAGGAGTTTAAAAATGCGGTAGATGAGCTGTTTGAGGAACTGGAACAGGAGAAGCCGGAGCATTTCGCGGTGCGCCAATATAAAAAATTTAAGCTTGCGGCGGGCAAAACTTCAAAAAGTATACTTATTTCATGCGGAGCCAGGCTTGCGCCATTTGACATTGCGGAGCTTCGGGAACTGACTTCCTATGATGAAATGGAGCTGGATATGCTGGGCGACCAAAGGACAGCCATGTTTGTCATTATCTCCGACACGGACGACACTTTCAACTTTATCGTGGCGGTGATGTACAGCCAGCTTTTCAATCTTTTATGCGATCGGGCGGATGACGTACACGGGGGCAGGCTCCCGTACCATGTAAGGCTCCTGCTTGATGAATTTGCGAATATCGGGCAGATACCAAAGTTTGACAAGCTGATCGCCACCATCAGGAGCAGGGAAATCTCTGCTTC
>CAJTVK010000223.1 GCA_910579645.1 uncultured Lachnospiraceae bacterium
CCGTCCTGAACCAGAAGTTTCATGCCGCGAGGGAGCAGGGCGTGTCCATGACGTTCCGGGTGGGGGACATGGGCGGGCTGCGGCTGGATGAGGAGGAAACGGTGATCCTGCTCTCCAACCTGCTGGACAACGCCATCCATGAATGCGTGAAGGTGGCGCGGCAGGGGAGGAATGCCGTCATCCACGTCAAGCTGGTGCAGGAGGGCGGGAAGCTGATCTTCTCCGTGAGGAATCCCGTGGCAGAGAAAGTGCAGGCCACGGAAGGCATCGGCCTGTCAAACGTGAAGGCAGTGGCGGACAAATATGGCGGCGATTTCGCCGTTTCCTGTGATGAGGAAAAGTTCCAGGCGGTGGTGATGTTATAAACTTTATGGTCATTTCGTGCAATTTATAGTCACTTGGTGCAATCGCGGTTTGAAGTGCGGGCGCATCCGCCGATGGATTATATGAAACGGCAAATTGTATGCGGGCCAGGGTTGGCACAAAAATATTAAATCAAGGAGGATGATAGTATGTCAATGAACATGGATTACAGCTACTTGTTCGAGCAGATGTTTGGGGTGTCAAACATTGCAAAGAATGTAGCATCAGGGGGGAATATGGTTAAGATGTCAGACCTGTCAAGCCCTTCCGTACAGTCACAGTTGAAAGCGGCAGGGATTGATACAAACAGCAAGCAGTACCAGACGGTCGTGAAAAGCATGATGACCGCCAGCCGTGGCGGCGGGTACTTTACTATTCAAGCGATTAAAAACCGGATGCAGTACTATGATGCGGACGGGGACCATATCAATCAGGCGTTTGGCGTATCCGGCCTTACGGTAACCGATAAGAACATTGCAAGCAAGCACAGGATTATTTCCATACCGGACAGCATTAAGGATGATATGTTTGAGCTTACAAAGAAAGAGTTCCTGCAGGAAAACGGCGCTGCAAACGGGGAGACAACAAGACGGAGTGATATATACCGCAAGATGTATCCGCAGATAACAAAAAATGACCGTCTGGCGGCGGGCAACACATTAAGCCAGTATGAGCGGGCATATGCACAGGCGTTTGCGGATGCAGTGAAAGCGGTTGATCCTACGTGGGAGCCGGGAAAGGCGGTTCCGTCCGGGGCTTTGGATGGGATCACAAGGGAGTCCATCGAAAGCTCACTTGTAAAATCGGGAGGCAGGCTTGTGAAAAGGTCATCCGTTTCGGGCAGCTCATTGGATATACAGGTATGATCTTTATACCGTATTCCGCGGAAACACATGGATTTTTGCCTCTGCGGTCTGAACGGACTTACAGCGATTCATACTATAAAATTTTCAGGAGGATAACGAAATGTCTATGAATGTTAATCAGGATTACAGCCAGTTTTATGCGGGAACGGAGCAGCTAAAAAGCTACGGTTCCAATCCGGCTGCGAAAAAAGATACTTTAGTGAAATACCGTTTCAACACCACGGACGAACACGGCAACAAGGTCATGGATAAGATGAGCCGTGAGGAAACCATACAGGCCATGAAAGACATCCGTTCGCAATACGGAAATGATGCAATCGTGGAGTTTTCCGGTGACGGGATGGCGGCGCTGGTAGAGAGCAGGAAAAATGGCAATGGCGCTGACCTTGATAAAATTATGGCCAGAACGCCGGAGCAGCGGGCTGTGCCGGATGATATGATAATCCATCCCGAAGGCACATACCGGATAGTTTCCGCAGATGATGTGGCCGGCACCCATGTGGGCTGGCATGATACCCTGATGGAGAAGGCTCCCGATGTTTGCGGCGAGCTGGATGACCTGATGCAGGATATCCTTGACCATGCGCTTAACCACAGCGGTGATGGCGAAAAATTCGGCGCAAAGTTCGTGGAGCTGGTCAAAAAAGCGGAAAGTGCTGTCGCGGCATATGATGCAAAAAAAGGGAGCGCCGGGGATATCGCAGTTGATGAAACGGGAAAGAAAGCCACAGCCGGGGAAGCGGGGCTGTCGGAAAAAGCGCAGGCGCTTTTGAAAAGACTGAGGGAAACCTACGGGGACATGGATTTCTTTGTGGCAGATTTCGGCAAGGGGGACAATGCAAAAGATATCCTCTCAAAAGCGGGTAGGGAGTTTTCCGTCATACTTACAGTGGAAGAACTTGAAAAAATGGCTTCCGATGGAAAGTATGAGAAAGAGTACATGGAGAGGGTGCAGGGCGCGCGCCGTATGTCGGAGCGGATTAACAGGGAATATGGCACCACATCCGCATCCGACGGAGTGGGCAAAATCGGCATTGCTTTCAATGGGGACGGGGCAGCAGCCTTTTTTGCTGAACGTAAAAAGCAGGCAGGGCAGACGATGGTGGTACAGGCAGACAGCATAGAAGAACTGATAGAGCGGCTCAAAGAGGCAGACAGGGATAAGGCAGCGGAGTAATTTGGAGGGCGTACTGTATTTCATTACATATGGTGCGAATGCAGTATGCCCTTCGATATTCATGTAGCACATTGGATATACACATATAATCTTTACACCCTATTCCGCAGAGGCGCATAAGGTTTGCCTCTGCGGTCTGCCCGGAGGCGAGGCAATGAACCGCTCGGACTTATTGCAAGGGAGCGGGTGTGGTTCTGAACGACAGAGGGGCCGCAATAATAAAAATAATGGAGGATTTTTGGAGATGAGTGTAAATGGAATAGGAGCAACAGGATATCCGGCATGGCAGGGAGCAAGAAAAACACAGCAGAATACAGCAGGAAAGAGTTTTGCAGAGTCGGTGAATAATGTGGCGGGAGTCAAAGGCCATACTGTTTATTTGAAAACAGATGATATGCTGTATTCCGGCGGCAATGGGACAGGGCTGTCCTTCTATATCAAATATGCAGAAGGCTCAACAGAAGATGACCCGACTGTGATTGCAAAAGGTGTTGATGAGAATGGGGATGAATTCGAGCAGACCATACATATCAACAAAATAAATCCCCGGAATGCTTCATTAGTGGAAATGACTGCATTGGAATCCTATATGGGCGTAGACAAGAACGGAGGGCTTACATCACTTCCACCGGGAACGGGTATGATGGGATTGAACGACAGGACAAATTTCATGGATATGTTCCAGAAACAGATCAGCGATATGAATCTGTTGAGCCAGAAAAAAGCGGCGGCATATTACCAGTACAGTATGCAGGCTTATTGGGATTTCATGAATAAGAAATAGATTCCATCGGCTGCATATCCCCGGTAAGCCACAGCCGAACAAGGCGGGGTAGGCATCACCGGCGTTCCGGCAGATCGGGGAATCAGGGGAGCAGGAGCGGCTCTGATTGGAAGAGGAACCGCAGATAGGAAAATGAATTGTGAGGTGGACTCATGGGAATTTCGGCTTTAAGTGCAGTAAATTCTGTAAATACGAAACACAGTATGCCACTACGCGGCAGGGGGCCTGACTGGTCAATCATTCCAAGTTCCGGGAAAAGCAGTAAATCAAAGGCTGAGTTTACTGACGAGATCAAGGAACTGGCGCGGAAGGCTGCGAATACTGCAAGCAAGGCAGAGCTGGAATATATCCATAGGCGGAGGACGGAACTGTGTGCAGAGTATATGTCTGACGTATCGCCCGACAGGAAGGCGCTGTACCGGCAGGCTGAAAATGCGCTGAAGGGGCAGGGCGGCAATCCCAAATGCCACGGGAGCGGGGAGCTGACGCTGCTTGACTTTCTGGAGGCGGCGGACGGGAGGACGGAGAGCCTTGTCGAAAAGAAATTTGCCCTGGCAGGGGGTGGAACGCTGACCTGCCCCATCCTGACAAGCGGGGGATATGGCGCGGACATTTACTGCCAGGGCACAAAGGTATTGACGTATCTCGGTTCGGGATACGGGTGGGCTTGCGAGAGGACTCCGGCTGAACGGGAAAAGG
>CAJTVK010000224.1 GCA_910579645.1 uncultured Lachnospiraceae bacterium
TCGGACCTTCGAAAAACGCCGGTACTTAGCCGCTGTTCTTTAGCGGCTTAGTACCGCTGCGTTTGCCGCAGAGCGGAAGCGCGTCCGAAAAAGCAACGGTTCTGTGCGCAGGCCGGCTTTCTTGCCGCAGGGCGTCGGCTGTCCATAGGCTCCCCGGGTCCGGCAGCTGCGCAGGCAGAAGAACTTAAACCGGTTTCCGTATGCTCTCTTTTCGGTACGGCGGTTCATTCCCCATATCTAACCCGTTCATATTTCTCATGCAGCGCCATTCCTTCCTCGCTCCATGCCACTCCTGCCTTCACTTCTATCTCCGTAGGAGATTCATATACCGCCGGCCTTTCTTTCCTATGCTTCCGTATAAACTTACGGTACTGTTTCCGCACACTCTCCCGTTCCGACAGCCGCCGGAATACATTCCTCCGCTTTTCCGCCTCCTGTATATACTCCGTATCCGTCTCTTCCAGTTCCTCCACTATATCCCCGTTTTCATCCATTGCCTCACGGAATTGCCGGAACATATCCTTCAGCATCTTCAGCATCACACCCGCAAAAATAAGAAGAAGCCCTGCGCCTATCCCATTCAGCAGCCAAGTCACCCATGCCGGTGCTTCCTTCGGTTCGCCGAATTGCTCCGTCCAGTCCGGCATGCCGTCGCTGCCGCCGTCCAGGCTCTCAAAGCCGGGTGCAATCTCCCTGTAATCCGTGTTCCATTCCGCAAGTTCCTCCCGGCAGTCCTTGTAATTCCTTCCCGAAGCCGTCAGAAAAGAAGGCAGTGCCGCCACCGTCAGCAGCAGCAGGAATATCGCCAGCATACCGCTGCCGATTCCGTAAATCCGCTTTGACGGCAGATTGCAGGTGCGTTTATTCAATGCCAGATATCTTTCGGTCTTGGTCACATAAACATAGAGCAGAGTGGCAATCCCGTATACGGCAGCACTGAACAGAGCCGCATTGCAGACCTCCGGGCTGTTCACATTCAGGGCCGCCGCGTAAACTCCCAGAAAGAAAATAAGCAGGAAGAAAGAAGGTTCTTTCATCCAATCCGAAGGCGGCTCTCTGTTGGGATCTTCCTTAACCAGCACTTCTTCCGTCCGCCTTCTCCGAATCCGCCCCATCATATCGGCAGCAATCACAAATATTGTCTCCCCCAGCAAAAGCACTATATAACCGACGGCTTCCCCGCTCTGATACAGATTTCCGGCTGCCGCCCGCGCCAGTGCGCCGGTGGCGGCAAAAGTAAGCACGCCTGTCAGAAGATAAGAAAACATTCCCCTGCACTTCTCTGCCGCAATGCCTGCGGCTATGACGGGAAACGCAATAAGAAGACACCGGAAATAAAGCGTCCGGCTTGCTTCGCTCCGCTGCTTTACGCTTATGGCATAAAAAAGCGGCGGAAGGATGGCAAGAATCAATGTCACATGAAGCCATCCGGCAATTACTTTTACCGTTTTTCTCAAGTTCTCTCCACCTCCCGTCTGATTATGCATACATTGTCCGAGTCCTTTGCCATACACTCTTCCCCCCTGGGGAACGGCACCACCCATATTCCCTGCCCGTCTTTCCCGCAAAACTTCTCTATGGCTTCCTGATTTTCTGCCGCATTTTTGGAAATCACAATCAAAATCGCATCTTCCTCCGCTTCGGCAAGCACGGAAGAAAAAGCCACTGCGGCTTCGTCCGTCTTTCGTCTGGCCAGCAGCCGCTCTATCTCCGCAATCTGCTTCCGGCCTCCTGCCGGCTTTATGTACCCCTGCGGCTGCTTCTCTTGCCCTTCTTCCGACACATTTACCCGGATTCCCACCTCCATCCCCTGACGGAGCAGGCGGCTGCAGAGAGATGCCGCAACGGAAATGGACTCTTCCACCAGATATTCATATTTTAAGATTCCCTTATCCTCTATGTCCACATAAACCATGACTTTTTCCATCAATGTGGAGTCAAACGTATTGACCATCAGATTTCCCGTCTTTGCGCTTGCTTTCCAATTAATGGCTTTCATAGGATCCGTAATGGTATACTCCCGGATAGAAGCATAGGCGAAAGGATCCTCACAGAGCCGTCTTGCGCACTGCACATCCCCTATGATTCTTTGACATGCAACCAATATTTTCGACACATCCGTCCTCTTGGCATATACATATAATTCCGTATCTGCCGGCCGTTCCGCACAGAAACGCCGTCTGTGCAGAAGGGAGAAAGTAGTCAGCTGCGACTGGTCAATCCGGTAATAACCCCTTTTCGTGCAGTCCAGCGTCAGCGTCCTGATGACCCTCTGTCTCCCCATTAACGCAAAAATATCCCTTTTATAAGTATAATCGCTCACACTGGTATTTTCAAAATCGGAAAACACCAATTCCCGCCTGATATGGAACGCCACCTCCAGAATCGGCAGCATCATCCGCTTCCTGTTCTCAATCCGTTCCGTCATCTGTGCCTGTTCCCCCGCATATACATAGTCCTGCACAAAATCAAGGGAAACCTCCAAATGCTTATGCCAATGCTTTCTGAAATAAAAATCCCACAAAAAAACAAATATGAAAATTCCAAGAAAAAACAAACTAATCATGGCCGTGTCCAATCCTCTGTAGGCAGGGCAACGCTGTTCAGCAGCCCCTGCACCATTGCCGCCTTCTCCTCCGCATAGCCGGCATCCGTTATCATCCTATGCGCAAGCACCGGCACCGCCACTGTTTTAATGTCTTCCGGAACGACAAAATCCCGTCCCTGCACCATTGCATATCCCTGAGAGGCACGAAGCAAGGCAAGTGTCCCCCTTGGGCTGACACCCTCTGAAATTCCCCGCTTTTCCCCGGAGACAGCGCCGTATTTCCGTGTTCCCTGCACCAGCCCCACAATATAGTCACGCAGTTCCGTATGCACATAAATATGCCTGCACTCTTCCTGCAGCCTCACCATTTCCTCCAGCGTACAGACTGCCCCGATTTTTTCCAAGGGCTGTTCCGTAATATAACGGTCAATCATCTGCCGCTCCTGCTCCGCACTCAGGCTGCCCATGCTCACCTTCATCAGAAAACGATCCATCTGCGCTTCCGGCAGCGGATAACAGCCCAAAGTCTCCACCGGATTCTGGGTTGCAATGACAAAAAACGGTATTCCCAGCGAACGTGTCACCCCGTCCACCGTCACCTGTCCCTCACCCATGCATTCCAATAAACTCGACTGTGTCCTCGGAGTCGCCCGGTTAATCTCGTCGGCCAGCAGCAGATTGGTAAAGACAGGCCCTTCCTTAAAAACAAATGCCCCTTTCTCCTGATTGTAATATGACAGCCCTGTCACATCACTGGGAAGCAAATCCGGAGTAAACTGAATCCTGCCGAAAGAAAAGTCCATGGACTTGGCCAATGACTTGGCCAGTACCGTCTTCCCCGTTCCCGGCACATCCTCCAGCAGCACATGCCCTCCGGCCGCCAGCGCGGCCAGAAGCAGTTCCGTCACTTCCTCCTTCCCTATGATTACCTTCGCCACATTTTCTTTGATCCGCCCCAGCAATCCGTTCATAGCCTGATACCCCCTTCGTTCTTTCTTATGTGCTTATATGTCGTTCTTTTCATTTATGGCATATAGCGGAAAATGCAATTTTTTCGTTTTGCATGCTTTTTTATTATACAGGTTTTCGGTGGTAAATACAATCCATTGCGGGAAAAAGTGTCGGAAATGGGGGGGGGAGGGGAGGACGCATTCGCCGGGGCATCCCTGCGGGCGCGGCAGGATTCCTTCGGGCACCGGGGCTGGCCTGTCGGGGAACCTATGGGGCTGTGTTCAATATCAAAAATGGGGGATTTCTAACTGCTTTTTCCGGCCGGCTTGCTGCCACGGCGGCTAAACTCCCTTCGGTCAGACAACGCCGCCTGGAA
>CAJTVK010000225.1 GCA_910579645.1 uncultured Lachnospiraceae bacterium
CCATTGTAGTTGCCTCCTTAATTTTCTTTGATTATACACCAAATCCTTGAGTAAAAGGTGTCAACTAAAAGTGTACAACATCAGATTGTCTGCTATTATGTAAAGGAAGAAGATAAGTATATTATTGTTGATGGCTTCCATCGTTACCGTATTATGATAGATTATCCGGATATATATAAGAGAGAACAGGGCTTGATTCCCGTATCTGTTATTAACAAGACACTTGACCGGAGGATGGCGAGTACGATACGGCACAACCGTGCGAGGGGAACCCATGATGTCGATCTTATGAGCAATATAGTAAAGGAACTGCATGAAATTGGACGCTCTGATGCATGGATTAGTAAGCATTTGGGAATGGATCGGGATGAGATTCTCAGGCTTAAGCAGATTACCGGTTTGGCGGCATTATTTAAAGATATAAATTTTGGACAGGCATGGCGGCCGAAAGAGGAAGAAGAATAGATATAAAATTTGTCAGATATAAAACAAGCAGCAGCTCAACGGCGGGTTCAAATTGGCGCCGTTGAGCTGTTCTTTTCCTCCACCGGCAGCACCAACTGTGAACAATACCTGTCCGGATTGATTTCTTTCCCCGTATAGGGAGCGACCAGAGCGATTGCCCGAATATATCCGGCAGGAGTAAGCCCGCGTTTACGCACCTGTTCTCCCAGATACAGATGTGCTTCGTTGAGGCTGCTGTAGTCTCCATACACTAACAGGGATAAGGCAGTGCAGGCGGGAATAGGAACCGCATCCTCCGGCGCCTGTTCCGGCAGAACGGGAATGCAGATATAAAAATCATAGGGGGTGGAAGTGATTTTCCCCTCCAGATAGTCCGTGCGCTCATTGATGACGAAAAGTGGTTTTGGTGCGAGGGCGATTCCCTTTTCCACACATTCGTGGAAAAAGTCATATGAGGCATGGTATTTATCCTGTATCAGAGCGCCCTGATATTTGCGGACGCAGCATAAGGTTTCCGGTATATTCAGGATGGATAGGGACATATCCTGTACATCATGGGAACGCAGACGCATTTCTTCAATCTGCTGCTGCAGCACGGACAGCTTCTGCTCCAAACCGTCAAGAAGCCCGTCGGCCTTTCCACCGCTCTCATAATAGGAGATGATTTCCTCCGGAGAAAAGCCCATCCATTGGAATTTCTGAATCTGGAGAATACGGCTGATGTTGTTGGTATCATAGTATCGGTATCCGCTTTTTGCATTGGTGCGGGCGGGAGTCAGCAGACCTTTTTCTTCCAGACGGATTAAACTGGAACGGGAAAGATTGCAGGCGTGAGCCGCCTGACTGATAGAAAATAAACTGTAGTCGCTTTCGTTCGTTGTGCTGTCCATAGTAATCTCCTTATTGAATATCTTAAAAAATGTAAAATTTGTAAAAAACTCTTGAGTCGTTCATGGGTGGTTATGTTAAACTCTTGGTGTCAGTATATAAGCTGCAAATAAAAATGTCAAGGCACTTTAAAAGGACTGGAGGAAGAGAAAATTGAGACAAAGAAATGTAAAGAAGAAAATCGGCTCGCTGTTTCTGGCGGCGGCAATGGTGATAACATCATTTCCGGCATCGTCTGCCACAGAGGTTCAGGCGGCTGAGCAATGGAGCGCCGCTCCCAACTTGTTTGTGACAAAAGAGCAGCTAAAGACTTTTGACACGGATGCTCATAATAGTAACGGTAAAAATCCGGCAAAAGTCTATTTTGGAAAAAGCTCATAATAAGGCTCAGGCATGGTGGGTAGTGGGAAATCAAGGAGGAGACAGTGTGACGTTGTTTGCGGCAAGCCCGCTGACAGAAACTAACTTTGACGAGCGTACCTCCGTTAGTGATTATATAAAAACGTATAGTACTGAATGGGGTTGCAGCTATCCAGAGGGTCAAAATATAGAAAGTGTACATGTAAACCATTATGGAGCCAGCATGTTACGGGATGAATTAAAAACATGGACAGACACATACGACGGGCATTTTGGTGATACTGAGAAGGCGCTGATGCTGGATACAACTATTTATACGGATGATGAAAAGAACAATTGTGTATATTCCACGAAGGATAAATTGTATCTGCCATATGGAGAGAAGGCTGAAGGCGCTCAGGTGTCGCATATTACAGTAGGGAGAAATGCTCCTGACAATTTGAACAATGGTCTGCATATAGATGTCGGGTACTGGTATTACGACCCTGTGACGAATTCTCCCTTTTGGCTGCGCCCGCCGTCCACCAGTAAGGGCGTTGCGATGACGGGGAAAAATGGCTCTACCACTTCCGCAAAATGGATTACAGGTATGAGTGTCAATAATGCTGAGAATGTATTACCCGCTTTTGAACTGGACTTGACATCCGTCATCTTTGCATCTGCTGCGGGTACAACGAGGGGAGCGATAGAGGGTAGTGATCCATTGAGACTGAGACTGGACGGCTCCGATAAAAAGATTGGAACCGTAAGCTATGATGCAGAAGCCGGTAAGATCGTGGCACAGAAAGATGAGGGTGCAGGGCGTACCGTTACCCTTTTCGTGCAGTTTAACCAGAATGGAACCAGGGACACCTATTACAGCATACCGGTAACAACGAACACGGTTGTTACAGAAGAAATGATTAAGAAAGAGTTTGGCAAGAATATTGACCTTGACTTCGCAGAGTGTAAAATATGGCTGGAAAAGACAGAAGACAATGTAACTTATGCCAAGATGGCAGAGGCTAAGAAGATAAATATAATAAATTCGGTTGAGCTTACAGGTGTGAAGCCGGAAAGCGGCAAGGCGTTTCCCACAAAGGCATCCTGCAATACAGAAGGAATTGATGCGGAATCGCTTGCCATTACATATACAGCGAAAGACAGCAGTGAAGAAGCGACAGGGAATGCGGACTGGAATAAAACCTATCAGGCAGAACTTACACTTGCGCTGGACAAGTCCGGTGATGCGGTCTGCATATTTGGGGATTCGCCATCTGTGACCGTGGATGGCGATACGGCACAGTAGTGTACTCTGAACACGGACGGAACCCTGACGGTGACGAAAGAATTTACTACGGCGAAAAAGAAGATAACCGGTGTGGCTGCACCGGCAGTTCCGAAAGATAATATATTTACGGAATATTACACCGCAGACAGTATTCTGGCAGATAACAGCGAGCTTGGCGGACAGGCAGAGCTGACATTGGAGGGAAACGCCTCTTCAGACACGGTAAAAGCAAATGTGACATGGATGCTGGCGAACGACGGCGGCGCTGCTTATAACACCGTGCCGGAGACGGCGAATACATTCCGGTGGACGGTGAAAGCATCGGAAATTGCGAATTATGATGCTTCCGAATGTGAGGGCTATGACAGCAAAACAGGCAGCATTACGGGTACTGTTACGATTAGTAATAAAGACGCAGCGCCTGTCACGCTTACTGGAAATGATCAGACGCTCACGTATGACGGCAGCGCTATTGATGTGTCGAACTATTTTTCCATAGATGAAAATGCCGGAAAAGCAACATATTCCCTCGTATCAAAAGAGGATGACGGGACAGTTACGGGAGAGGGAACATTAGACGGAACGGTATTAACGGTGACGAAACCGGGCGTGTTTCGGGTAACACTTACCACGGCGGCAAATGGAAATTATGCCGCAGGGGAGAAAACCATCACGGTTACGGTAAACTACTGCAGTGAAGCGGTTACACTGGCGCCGGGAAAAATCGTTATGCGTGTAGACGAAACGATAAAGAACAGTACGGGCGGCATCGTTACGATTGATAATGGGAATGACGGGACGACGGATGTGACGGTTACGCTGCCAAGGGCAGGAAGCGTTGAAATAGATGAGAATGGCAGACTTACTGTACTGAGTACACGGCATAGTTTGA
>CAJTVK010000226.1 GCA_910579645.1 uncultured Lachnospiraceae bacterium
CGAAGGTCCGAAAAATCAATGGTTCCGTGCGCAGGCCGGCTCTCTTGCCGCGGGGTATCGGCTGTCTATAAACTTCCGTGTCCGGCAGTTGCGCAGTCATAAAACCCAAAATTGATTTCCGTGGGGGAAAATGTATGCTTGTGTTATATGCAAGATATAATAAACGGCATAAAAATGAGAGACTATTTTGCCTTATGACGTCATAATTAGAAGAAATGATTCATGGGTCAGTGTGTATGACAATAGTGTCATATGTGGATAACTCGGTGGAAATTGGGGATTTCTTTTCATATTATGTCAAAAATGTGGAAGAAATGGAAAAGTTATACACATTTTTAATTTGCAAGCTTTTAGATAGAAAAAATTGCAAAAATACTGTATGAGTCAATGAGCGGGAACAAAGCGGTGCCGGAATGTGGATTCCGTTATGAGTGTAACATCGGAAGCAAACATAGCGGAGCGTGTATCATACACGCTCCAGTTCTTTCAGGGCCGCTTGGGACAGGTGAAGCAGAAGCGGAATGGATGGGTCCGAAGATTGTTTTCTTACCTTATTTAAGATGGCAAGGGAATCCGTAAAATGTGTTTTGGCTGACGCATAATCTCCTCCACGATGAGCGGCAAAGCCCATTCTTTGGTGCATCTGCGCAAGATTCAGAGCGGCTTTTTGCTTCCGGCTGTTTTCCGGGCGGCTGATTAGTTCTTCCATGCCTTTTGCATAGTTTTCTTTGGCTTCGGCTGTTTTTCCAAGGGCAAAGTAATAATCCCCAAACATGCCATAGGTATTCCAGAGCCGTTCCTGGTCTTCATACTCTCCGGTTTTATTAAAAATCTGCCGCATAATCTCCAAGGCATGAGTGTAGCATGCTCCGGCATCTTTATATTGTTTTGCCTCTGTCAGAATATCTGCTTTCCGGCTGTAGGAATCTGCTAAATTCCGCTGTCCCTTAATAGATTGGATTTGCCCTGCCGTCCGAATGCTCTTGTCACAATAGAGCATTGCGTTTTCCAAATCGTGCTTTTGGCAGCAAACGGCGCTTAGGGCATCGTAGGTGCGCCATAGCTCCGGCAGGCTGTCCGGGAGGGCGGCATACTCTTTCCTGCATTTCTTCAGATATGTTTCTGCTTTTTCCGGTTGTCCCAGGGAAAGATGGCAATGTCCCACTCGGTATAAATCATCAATCCAACGCAGATATACGGAGTCGGTGCCGTTCTCGTTTTTATTTTTTTCATTGAGAAATAAGGATTTTTTGTAATATTTTAAGGCAGATTTGAAGTCTCCTTTTTCTTCGGCCACGGAACCCAGCTGTTGATAGTTTATGGATAGGTCTTCTTTGGCATCGGGCAGGCCGGTTTCAAAAGCCAGCATTTTTGTCAAGGGAAGCAGCATCAGCCGCAGTTTGCGGGCATTTTTGATATCATTATGTTTATATAGGAAATCGGACATGTCGGAAATGCTTATAATCAGGCATTCTATGGAACTGTAATCCCTTGGGTGTTTTTGGCGCAGCCCGGAAGAAAACTTTTTCATCCGGACACATAACGGAAAAGCTTTTTGATCCTGCCCTGCTTCCAAGTAGTAGCCGTATAGCTTATGCTGCTCGAAAATCATATGGATTCCGCTTTCGCGGGTCGCTGTTTTCTCGTAGTCATCCTCATAATATTGGATGAACCGTTCCTGCCAGCGGATGGCGGCAGGTAAATCCCGGGATACGGCTTCGCCGTAATAATACATGGACGATAATCGCCCTATGGCATCGGGATAACCTGCTTCTGCCGCCGAGGTAATGTAAGAAGCGGCATATTCCGGGTTCCTTTCCAGTCCTATGCCGCCTAGGTACGCAAGTCCCAACAAATATTGACTGCGTAGGTCACCGGTTTCTGCGGAAAGCCCGCAGCAGGCAAATGCGGATTCCAAGGCACTGTATAGGCCTTGGCTGTCTTCGATATGGATAGCGGCAGGGATTCCCGTATAATCCTTGGCCAGCAGGTTAGGGTCTGTTTCTTCAAATTCCACAGGAATTATTTGTTTGCCAAGGCTGGCGGCAAGAGGGTATTCCCGTTCCTTTACATAATTGTAAGCCCCGTTGGTCAGGATATGCGGGGTTACTGTCATTGCAAAAACATTGTTTTCTATGATTGCCGCATCAATTTCTTCCGAATAATCGTTCCCGATGTTCAGAAACTCATCATACCAGACGGAAAGTTTGCGGAAACGGGGATTTTTGTGCACTTCCATCATAAAGCGGTGGGCATATCCGCGGTCCTCCTTCCGGTAAGCCAGGAAAATTCCGGCCTGAAAGGAAGAAAGGATTTCAAGGGTCATTTCATTGCTGATTAATATTTGGCTGAGAAACTGTTTCAGACGTTCTTTATACGGCATGGCTTCGGGGCCGCGGGAAATTCTTTTCAGAGACTGCATGTTTCCGCATTTCTGTTCAAAGATATGTTCCAAGCGGTTATCCTCCATGACAGGCAGTACCGGGATATGGTTTTTGACGGCAAAAGGAAGTTCTTTTTTGAATGCACGGTTCTCTTCGTTCAGGAAAGCAGGGGTAACCGGTATGACGAATAGCTGCATTTCGGATAGTCCGCTGAGATATTGTTCTTCGTTCCGGTCGGTTTCCGGCTCGGTGTCATACCAGATGACACAGTTCGGTGTTTCTAAAATATCTTCTGCAATTTGACGGAACGGGGCACCGTAATCTGCCGGGTGGCCGCAGAAATAAATTTTTGATTTGCCTCTTGGGTTCTGACTTCCCTTTGTGATAAACGCCAGTTTCATACTTATACCTCCTGCGTGCCTCATCCATATTTGAAAGTGTCTTTTTTTCACGCTTCCTTCCTGAGAAAGGCACCGCCCTTAATTTCGGAAACGTTCTTTCAGCTGACAGAGATTTACTTTTTCCAGCAATGCTTCCGTCAGCACGATTTTTAGGTTCAGCCGCACTTTGCTTGTCTGAAAGGTCCAGATAAGCAGTTCCAGTAATTCTTGTTCGGAAACGTTTTCGTAGCCTCGGAAACGTGTGATGCCGGTTCCCGGTAAAGCCATGGATATGGGATGGCCGGCAGAGTGGATGTCACATTCTTCCCAGAAATGGATGAGGCAATGGATGTAATCCTTTATTTCCAGATAAGCCCGGTTGCTGCTGTCGAACTTGGAAAAGGCCATGAGGAAATAGTCTCCGTTTTTAAAGACGGTGCCTAACGTATACTTAGTATTTTTGCCGGCAGGCCTGTCTTCCGTACCGGCAATGCATTGCCTCAGATGCGGGTCGGCGGCTATCCGGGCATCCAAATCCGGTAGGTCGGTAACGTAGTTTAGGAGATATTTGCCGTTCAGGGAGCGGGTAGAAATGATCACATCGTCTGCCTGCGTATCGAAATACTCGTTAAAGGCTATGACTTTGTAACCGTCGCAGGAAAATAAGTCTCCGCCGCAAATCTCCACGGTGGAGTGATTGATGTGCAATATTATTTTTTTCTTTCTGTTGGCGCGAAGCCACAGCAGAAGATAAAGTGACACAAACAGGAGAACAAGGGCAATCCCGGCCGGGAGCCGGGCAAAATCCGGAATGTCGCAGAATAAGAAGAGAAAAGAAGCTATGACGCTGATGACGCTTAGTATGTTGTAATAATTGTTCAGTAAAGTCTTATCCAACAGTTTTACTTTGATTTTCAATGTTTCTGCTCCCCCTTTTCTTTTGCATGTGTTTTTGCTTTCAGGAGCGGGAAATAACCGGCTCCTAATGACTATTATAGTTGATTTGACGGCGTGTGTCCATAGGCTTCCGACCCAGGCCGCGGAAATCAATTTTTGAGATCGGAAGAGCG
>CAJTVK010000227.1 GCA_910579645.1 uncultured Lachnospiraceae bacterium
ATAAATGCTTGAATTTCTTCTTCAACGTATTTGCTGAGTACAATTTGCTTCTTGCTGATTTTTGGTGTTGTTATTTCAACAATATCCATTCGGCTTTCTGTATCCACTGGTTTTGTTGCAAAACTGTCTAAAGATGTCAAACCTCTTTTTCTCTTTGCTACCACGCCCTTTATCTTGTTAGAAAGAGCTACTTCGCCCTCTTTCTCAAGATTATTGGCTAATACAACTGCATAGTTTTGCACTTTTTCTTTATCGCCTAATAGACCACCTTCTATAATTTTAACGATTTCCGTATACAATCCATCCCAACTCCTTTCGTGATTATTATACAGTAAATCGTATTCAAAGTCAATGTATTTGTTATTGAATATCCACTTTTTGTTATTTAAAATTTGATTTTCGTTATTGTATTTAAGATTTTTGTTTTTGCAAGCAACGATAATGAGATTACAATGATGATTATCATTTCTACTCATATTCCACATCATAGAACTCCTATTTTTTTCAGATAAGCGCATCTGCATCACCTAAGTGGTCTTAAACGGTCTAGGGTTCATCATGGCCTACATCAATCCATCCGCAACTTTTCTCGCCAGTATTTCGGCGGCCACAGTAGCAGCTCTTCCCCTGTAAACAACGGCTCCTGCTCACCCGGAAGCCCTGGCGGTCCGGGCAAGTTTATGGCAGGCGGCCTTGCGGGGGCAGCCTGCAGATTACAAACAGCGTCATCCGCACAGCCACCTCCCACGCGGAAACAAACAGACAGGGCGGAAAGGCTCCCAGCGGCAGTAACAGATTTTCTACAATTGCTTTTATATCATGGTCACGAGTATGCCGGCAGAGCACAGCAATCTCCTGTACCGCATCATACCAGTGACAGCCCTCCAGCTGGAATACCATCCTTTTTTCATCCTTAGTCAATGTTATTTCCGATCCGGCCTGATTGCCTGTAAATATTATATGGTTGTTTATTTTTGTTCCCCGGCATCCTTATCATCCGGAAAGAACTTCTCCAGAATGTCGATACTGTCTTTGGATGTATACCCCCACAGGATAGAGCTGAGTGCATCAATCGCCTCCCGTCTCCTGCGGTAATAGGTACGGAAGCTGATATCCCGGATATGGGGGCGCAGTTTCTCTATGATCTCCTCCACATTTCGGAGCTGCTGCGGGGAGAGGAAGGAGTAATACAGCAGCCAGTAATAGCTCTCCCCATTTTTATGCTTGGTACGGAGCAGGTCGATGGAGGTATCCAGAAGTTTCAGCATCCGGTGGCTCCGCTCGATACATTTGGCATGGTGCTCAATGCTGCGGTCTGACAGGTCTATTCCGGCCACATAGACGGACTCCAGGAAATCCTCAATGGAACTCCCATATTCGATCTCAAACCGGCTCCGCACCTGCTGGACGGACAGCTCCAGGCTCCACACCACATCCCTGTATTTCTTCAGCAGCTTCCAGGTATCATGGTACAGCGGGTTATCGGCAATGTTCATTTCTTCCTGATCCTTTTTCATGCCCTGGCACCTCCTTCCCTGTCTTTTTCAGTGGGAGAGAGCGTCAGCTCAAAGGTGTAGACCGGCTTGTCCTTCCCACAGGATACGGTCATCCCGAACCGTACAGCCCCTTTCTGTATGTGGGATATATACTCTTCCCTGCAGGCGTCAGATAAAGGATATAACTTATATATGGATTTCGGGCACCGGAAACAGGAAATGCCCTGTGCATCAAGGACTTGCGCCATTTTTTTGATGATGATCTCCATATGAGATTTTGAAACGCTAGAAAGTTCATTTGAAACACAGATGTCATGCTCCATAACAGCCTCACTTTTTACAGCCTCCCCCTCATCAGGCAGAGAAATTTTAATATTCAGAACCATAGCAACCTCCTCTTTATCAATCAAAACGTCCGATATTTGAAACATGGTGGACAGATAATTTTGCAGATAGATCACGCTGCCGGTCCGGCCAGGAAAAGTCATAAGGGATATGTATTCCATTCCGGCGAGCTTTTTCAGGATTCTTCCAACTGTAGCCCTGGAAATACCCCAACGAGCAGCCAGCTCACTATAATTTACCAGCGGAGAACCGGTACCGTTACGCAGATAGACTACCGGCCCCACTTTTGATCCCTGTACCTGCTCATCGTTGTAGACTGTGGAGAGCCATAAATCCAGAACAATATCCATTTCCGAACAACGCCCGGAGCTGACAAGTTCTGTGGCCGCCACGACCGGCATAAAGAAAAAGCCGGTATCCTTCTGGCAGGGGCAGTTATAGTCCAGAACCGTATTATGGTTCTTCCAGCCCCGGATCTTATATTTGATAACCTTTCCGCGGTCAAGGATAAGATAGGAGATCAGATGGCGTCTTTGAAGCTCGTCCAGAATGTCCATGGCCTGCCGCTGGAAATGCGTCCGAAACCAGTCGGACAACTCTTTGACCGTACAGATCCATTCACCTGGATAGATCGTATAACCGATTCCGTCAATACGCCGATAGGATGTCCGGAAGTTTGCATAGTTACAAAGAACCGTAAAATAAAAGAGACCGGAGCTGCCGCCTGTGCGAATGCTCCGGTCATTGATCAAGGACTGTATAAACTGCCGGTAGATCCGGCAGCGTGAATAGTCCACAATCTGCTTGATTTGTAATTGATAATCTGACATGATTTTTTCCTCATTTCTTAAAGTTTTCCTTTTGCCAAAACTTTCGTCTCTGTCATTGGCTTATTTTCTGCACAAAAAATCTACAAGACAAACTGATGCTGTCCTGTAGATTATAATTTAACTCCTATTCCTGCTTTTTTAATACTTTCCACGACGAATTTTGTTCACAATTCCTATGATTCCACCCAGTTTTTTCCCTCCATACAGTCCATATAGTCCACAATATGTGGTATAAATGAAGCCAAATAACACTAAATATAGTATTAAAAGTCCTTTCACCTAGTAGGAGACAAAATATTCCACTGCGTTACTCGGAAAATACTCTTTGAACTCACCATAGAGCTGTGCCGCTAATGTCTTATTGTGCGCTATTACCAAAGTCGGTTTGTTAAGCTGTGCGATCACGTTAGCCATGGTAAAGGTCTTTCCGGAACCCGTAACCCCCAGTAAAGTCTGGAATTGATTGCCTTCTTTAAACCCTTTGACCAGGGCTTCTATGGCCTGGGGCTGGTCGCCTGTGGGCTGGTATTCTGAGTGAAGTTTGAAGATTTTTTGTTCATTTTGCACAAATGCTCACCTCTGATTTCATAGTAAAAAAAGACGCCTCTCAGCCAAAAATTCGTCGTGGAACATTTCATTTTCGTCGTGGCAATTTTTCAAAATGGAGCAAAACAGGCCCACGACGAATTTTGTTCACAATTTACCTTTTTTGCAACTCAGCGTACCTCAGTAATTCCATACGGACAAAACAGCACTGAAAGAACTTTTTTATCTTACCACAGATCACGAAATTTGTATAGATGTTAAATCGAACTTTTGTTCTTTTTTCATCCCGCATCCGGAAGAAATTCCGTTACGTCCACTACTATCTCCAGCAATTCCTTTTTAAAGATTTCTATCTCTTCCAGGTTCGGTAATACCTCTTTCATATACTCTTCTATTTCCGGTACGCCATGCAAGGCGCCACTTTGCCAATGCCATCAAGGCACCCGGCAAAGGGAACCAGAAAGCAGTCCGGTCATCCATTGCATACAAGGCGCTCGTAAGAATCGGAGCCATCTATGATCTGGAGGGAGCGCTGAAAGACCTGACCCCGGAAGAACGTTTCAAAGAACGGCAGGCCTCAATCAAACCGCTGGTTGAGGAGTTCTTTGCAT
>CAJTVK010000228.1 GCA_910579645.1 uncultured Lachnospiraceae bacterium
GCGGAAGCGTGTCTGAAAAATCAACGGTTCTGTGTGCAGGCCGGCTGTCTTGCCGAGGGGCATTGGCTGTCCGTAGGCTTCCGGGTCTGGCAGCTGCGCAGGCGGCTCCCTCAAATTGATTTCCGTGGATTTGAAGGTTTGACTTTTTCCGGATATACGGATATGATATAAAATGCGTAATAAATTATATCATGGAGGATTTTTTATGTTACATCAGGAAAAGGAAGCCGGGACATTGTATGCCGGTAATGACGGCAGTCTCAGCAAAAAGATTATTTCTAAAATGGCGATGATTGTCGCCGCTATCTTTTTATTGACCATCTTAATGGCCGCTTTTCTTGCTGCAAGATCATTGATTCGGGTAAACAAGGAAAAGTTGGCGGCAGTTGCTTTCGAAAATGCATTTCTGGTATCCAATGATATAGAAAATGCATACGGAAAAGTGACAGGATTTGCCGGTTCGCTCCGGAATATTTCCGCCTTGGATCCAAAAGAACAGCGGGATGCCATTGATACTGCCTTGGTGGGACTTTTGGAAAGCGGCGGCGGATATCCGACGGGGTTTGCATATTTTGAGCAAAACGCCATTGCGGATGCCAACGGGGAACCTTATGAGATACATAAAAAGGATATGGCTTATGAATCGGTGGTATATCCCAATGAGCAAAATACGGGATATGTTTTTGAAAAACATGAAGATGCGTTTGACAATTATGAAAAAGAATATTATATGCAGATTAAGAAGACCGGTGAACCCTATATCATGGAGCCCTACATTTATGAACTGATGGGAAAAAATATTATGATGATTAGCATCATCGCGCCGGTTTGGGATGCGGAAGGAGAATTCTTAGGGGTGACCGGTGTGGATATGGGGCTGAACAATATGCAGGAGCAGTTATTGGTCAGCACCGATTTTGACTCCGCCCATTTGGTGGCCTTGGCGGAAGACGGCACCATATTGGTGGATTCCGCCGACGGCACGAAGGTCGGGCTAATAGCTTCGCAGGCCGGATACGGCTTATTGGCAGAAGAGGCGGAGGAAATTCATTCCATGCCGGAAGGAGAAGAGGCAAACCGCCGTTTTACCATAAGGAAAGGAAAAAACTATGGCACCGGTAAAAACGGGATTTCCGTTGCCATTCCGGTGGAAGTGAACGGAAAAACAAAATGGACATTGCATTTAACCGTTGACAGAAGTGAATTTTACGGGCCTATTATAGAGGGTGCGGGGAAACTGACTTTTCTGGTGGTGTTATTGGGCATTATCCTGCTGTATGCAGTGAACCGCATTATTAAAAGGTTCTTGGATCCGATCCGGCTGATTACCGACGAGGCGGCTAAGCTGGAAGCCGGCGACCTGAATATTCATATTGATATTGATTCCAATGACGAACTGGGGCGGCTTTCACAGGCCTTTAATAACATAGGCGCAATTATAGGCAGTTATGTGGAAGATATTTCCGGGCAGCTTTCCCGGATGGCGGAGAATGATATGGATATTTCCATTACACAGAATTATATCGGAGATTTTATTCCGATTCAGAAATCCATTGAGAAGATTTCCCAGTCTCTGAACGATACTTTACAGCAGATTATTCTTTCCGCCAATGAAGTTTCCGCCAGTTCGGATAATGTATCTGCCGGTGCGCAGATTCTTTCCGACGGCGCCACGGAACAGGCCGCAGCCATTGAACGGCTGGCAGCTTCCATAGAGAGCCTGCTGAACGATGTGGCGGCAAATGCAATGGACGCCGAGGCTGCCAATGCCGTCGTTTCGCAGGTGGGAAGGCAGATTGAGGAAAGCAATGCCAAAATGGAGCATTTAATTCAGGCGATGTCGGAAATCAGCCATTCTTCGGATGAAATAAAGAAAATTGTGCAGACCATTGAGGACATTGCCTCGGAGACTAGCCTGCTTTCCCTAAACGCTTCCATAGAGGCGGCAAGGGCAGGGCAGGCCGGAAAAGGGTTTGCCGTGGTGGCAAATGAAATCAGGGATTTGGCGGCAAAGAGTGCGGAAGCCGTAAACCAGACAGCGGCGTTGATTGAGAGTTCTCAGGAGGCTGTGGCAAACGGCTTGGAAATTACGGACAATACGGCAAAATCTCTTGCGGCCGTGGTGAACGGCTCCGGGGAAATCTTAAATTCCGTGGAAAAAATCAGCAATGCATCCCAAAACCAGAAAGCGGTATTGGAAAAACTGACAGAAAACATGGATTCCATCAGCAATGTAATTCAGTCGAATACTTCTTCCGCACAAAACAGTGCGGCGACAAGTGCGGAACTGTCCGGCCAGTCCAAGCGTCTGCATGAACTGGTAAATCGTTTCCGGCTGAAGCAGGCATAAAATATTGTTTTACAGACAGCGGCAAAAGGTTTCCTTTTGCCGTTTACCGTAGGTAATTCACTGCAAGGATAGCCGCTCCCAAAACCGCAAGCACTATGCCGGTCGCACGGTTCAGCGTGACGGCACTGGCTTTATTTGCGAATTTGGCGGCAATCCTTGCCCAGAGCAGGGTAGAGGCTATGCAGAACAGCAGGCACCATAAATCGGGCATTCCTCCGATGGCAAAGTGGCTGACGGCTCCGGTAAAGGCAGTGAATGCCATGATGAATACGCTTGTCCCTACGGCAGTCTTTAATTCATATCCAAGGATGCCGGTAAGGATTAAAAGCATCATCATGCCGCCGCCGGCTCCGATGAAACCGCAGATAAACCCAACGACAATGCCGCTGAGGACAGACTGTTCCATCCGTTTTCTGCCGCTGACCTTTGCCATGGCTTCTTTCGTTGTCATGACAGGTTTGACAATGAATTTAATGCCCAGCAGTAATGTCATAAATACGGAAAAGCTTCCCATGGTGGTGTTCGGCACCAGGCTTGCCACCCAGCTTCCGAACAGGGTGCAAAGCAGAACCGTCACCATCATTACCAGACCGTTCCGAATATCCAGATTCTTATTTTTCCCGTAAGTGTATGCGCTGACGGCACTTGCCAGCACATCGCTTGCCAACGCGATTCCCACCGCTTCATAAGCCGGCAGGCCGAGAAAGGTAATCAGCATAGGGCTGATAACTGCCGCTGCGCTCATTCCGGCAAAGCCGGTGCCAAGCCCGGCTCCTATTCCTGCGATAAAGCAAATGATGAACTTGAACATAATTTCCCTCATTTCTTAACAGTTCCTTAGATGTTATGGTTTTCCGTCTTCTTTTAAGTGGCGGCTGATGTTGCTTAAAATGTGATCCATGCATCGTTTCATGCAGTCTAATTCCTCCTGCGGTATTCCGGCCATCATGACCGAAAGGAATTTTTCCTGTGCGATTATGCCGTCTGCTACAATTTCCGATGCGGCGCCGCATATGGTAAGGTGTGCCGTTTTCCGGTTTTCTTTTGTATATTTTTTCTCTAGGTATCCGCGGCTTTCCAGAAGCTTGACGGATGCGGATACCTGCGATTTGGATAGATACCGGACTTCTACGATGTCCGATGCCGTGTCGAAGCAGGGGTTGTTGGCGAGGAACAGCAGGATGTCCAGTTCCATGCGGGTGATGCCGTGCTTTTGGCATACTTGGTTTACGCATTTGGAATATAGGGTTTTGACGGCATTTTGATGTTCCAGGGGGTTTTGTGGCAGCATGATTCCTCCGTTTTGTTCTTTTTAGAACTATTTTACGCTTGTTTGGGGGAATGTCAAGTGGGAATTTGTGTTCGGAAGCGGGGAGTGGTGGGGGGAGGACGCATCGGAAGGGGCGGCGCTCCGGGCTTTGCCGGCTTGCGGATTGCGTTCTTACTGCCCGGTTCCGGCGGCC
>CAJTVK010000229.1 GCA_910579645.1 uncultured Lachnospiraceae bacterium
GATGTGCCGGAAAGCATCTGCCGAGCGCGGCGGATGTGCCGGAAAGCATCTGCCGAGCGCGGCGGATGTGCCGGAAAGCATCTGCCGAGCGCGGCGGATGTGCCGGAAAGCATCTGCCGAGCGCGGCGGATGTGCCGGAAAGCATCTGCCGAGCGCGGCGGATGTGCCGGAAAGCATCTGCCGGGCACCGCGGATAGGCCGGAAAGCATTTGCCGGAGTGCCACGGGCGGCTGCGGATGCTGCAATGCCGGTTGGGAACGGGAGTAAAAGGAGGTATGGCTGATGGATTTGCTGAAAATGACAGCGTTAGGGCTTGCCGGGAAGATAAAGGCAGGGGAAGTGACGGTTACGGAAGCGGCACAGGCGGTGTTAAGGCGTATAGAGGAAGCGGAGGGGACTTATCATTGTTATGTGACGGTGGACAGGGAGGGAGTCCTGGAAAAAGCGGCGCAGATACAGCGCAGGATTGACTCCGGGGAATTGGCAGGAAAGCTGGCAGGGGTTCCGGTGGCGGTGAAAGACAATCTGTGTACGGAGGGGATGCGCACTACCTGCTCTTCCAAGATGCTGGAGAATTTTGTGCCTATGTATTCGGCGGAGGCAGTGCGAAACTTGGAAAGGGAAGGAATGCTGGTAATCGGGAAGACGAACATGGACGAATTTGCCATGGGATCCACCACGGAGACTTCCGCTTATGGCGTGACGCGGAATCCTTGGGATCCGGAACGGGTGCCGGGCGGTTCTTCCGGCGGGTCTGCGGCAGCGGTGGCGGCAGCGGAGTGCTTTGCCGCATTGGGCTCGGATACGGGAGGTTCCATCCGTCAGCCGGCATCGTTCTGCGGGGTGGTGGGAATGAAGCCCACTTATGGGACGGTGTCAAGATACGGGCTGGTAGCTTATGGCTCGTCTTTGGATCAGATAGGGCCTATCGGCAGGGATGTGGCGGACTGTGCGGCTCTGCTGGAAGCCGTTGCCTCTTATGATGAAAAGGATTCCACTTCCGTACGGCGGCAGGATACGGATTTTTCTTCCGCTTTGGGTGAGGATGTGAAGGGATTGAGAATCGGCATTCCCAAGGACTATTTCGGTACGGGATTGGATTCGGAAGTAGGAGACACCGTGCGGAAAGCGGCGGAGGTTTTGCGGGAACAAGGAGCCGTTGTGGAAGAGTTCGGCTTAAGTCTGGCGGAATATGCCATACCGGCATATTACACGATTGCGGCGGCGGAAGCCAGTTCCAACTTGGAACGGTTTGACGGCATTAAATACGGATACCGCACCGGGGAATATACGGGGCTTCACAATATGTATAAAAAATCCCGTTCCGAGGGGTTCGGCGCGGAAGTGAAGCGGAGGATTATGCTTGGCTCTTTTGTGCTGAGTGCGGGATATTATGATGCTTATTATCTGAAAGCGCTGAAAGTGAAGGCATTGATAAAAAAGGCTTTTGACGAAGCTTTTGCCAGCTATGACCTGATTTTAGGGCCGGTGGCTCCGACTACGGCTCCGAAACTGGGGGAGAGCCTGACCGACCCGATAAAGATGTATTTGGGCGATATTTATACGGTTTCGGTGAATTTGGCCGGACTCCCTGCAATCAGCCTGCCCTGCGGGAAGGACGGCAAAGGGCTGCCCATAGGCCTGCAGCTGATTGGGGACTGTTTTCAGGAGAAAAAACTGTTCCGGGCGGCGTATGCTTATGAAAAGGCAAGAGGGGAGTTCGGGATGCCGGCGGGCAGTGTCATGGCTGCAGCCGCGGACAAGGAAGATAGGCTGCGGATAAGAAAGCCGGAGGCCGGAGCGGAAATATCTACGGAGAAACCGGAATTCGGCAGGGAAACGGCAGTAAAGGCAATATCAGGGAGGGAAGGTGAATAGGCATGGCAAAACAATATGAGACGGTCATCGGCTTGGAAGTCCATGTGGAGCTGGCGACCAAAACAAAGATATTCTGCGGCTGTTCCACGGCGTTCGGCGGGGCACCCAATACCCACACCTGTCCGGTCTGCACGGGGATGCCGGGTTCGCTGCCCGTGCTGAATAAGAAGGTGTTGGAATATGCGGTGGCGGTGGGGCTTGCCACCAACTGCACGATTACCCGGTATTGCAAATTTGACAGGAAGAATTATTTTTACCCGGATAACCCGCAGAACTATCAGATTTCCCAACTGTATCTTCCGATTTGCAGGGACGGCAGCGTGGAAATCGAAACGGCGGCAGGAAAAAAGCAGGTGGGCATTCATGAAATCCATATGGAAGAGGATGCGGGGAAGCTGATCCATGATGAATGGGAGGATTGCTCACTGGTGGATTATAATCGTTCCGGCGTGCCGCTGATTGAAATCGTATCCGCACCGGATATGAGGAATGCGGAGGAAGTCATTGCTTATCTGGAAAAACTGCGTATGATTATCCAATATCTGGGAGCATCCGACTGTAAGCTGCAGGAGGGCTCTATGCGGGCGGATGTGAACCTTTCCGTCCGGAAAGCAGGTGCGGAGGAATACGGGACACGGACGGAAATGAAGAACCTGAATTCCTTCCGTTCCATTGCAAGAGCCATAGAAGGGGAGCGGGAACGGCAGATTGCGTTGATTGAGGCTGGGCAGAAGGTGATGCAGGAGACCAGGCGGTGGGACGATGGGAAAGAAGAGTCTTATGCCATGAGAAGCAAGGAAGATGCCCGGGATTACCGTTATTTCCCGGATCCTGACCTGACGCCGGTTACGGTCAGCGATGAATGGCTGTCCGAAATCAGGGCGGCGCAGCCGGAGTTCCGTACGGAGAAAATGATGCGCTATAAGACAGAATACGATATTCCGGATTATGATATCGAAATTATCACAGGAACGAAGCATATGGCGGACTTATTTGAGGAAACGGTGCGCATCTGCGGTCAGCCGAAGAAGGTATCCAACTGGCTGATGGGGGAGACGATGCGTCTGCTGAAGGAACATGGGGAGGAGCCGGAGGATATCCGTTTTTCCCCGGAACATCTCGCCGGCCTGATTCGGCTGACAGAGGGGAAGGCCATTAACGGAACGGTGGCGAAGGAAGTTTTTGAGGTAATGTTTGAGGAAAATGTGGATCCGGAGAAATATGTGGAGGAAAAGGGCTTAAGAACCGTCAGTGACGAGGGGGCATTGCGTAAGGCGGTGGAAGAGGTAATTGCGGCCAATCCCAAATCAGTGGAAGATTACCGTAACGGCAAGGAAAAAGCCATTGGGTTCTTGGTGGGCCAGACGATGAAAGCGATGAAGGGGAAAGCGGATCCGGGAATGGTGAATGGGCTGCTGCGGGAATTGCTGTAGTAAATGTCACGTAAATTTAGCTAAAAGGGAATCTGCCCCTCGCCGCAGGCGGCTTGGAATGGGCAGATTCCGTAACAGGGAAGCCGCAGGCCAAACTGTTGGACGATTCGCGCGAAACCGATAAATTTTCTTGCAATTGCAGGAAAAATGTAATATAATAAGTGAAAAGGGGAGTTTTTCTTTGGATATGTCAGTATAGTCTATTATATCATATGTAGGAATTTTCTTCCGATTGCGGTAAACAAAGTATCTGTTATCGGTGAATCACATGAATTGGCAGCTATGCCGAGAGTCTTTGAAAAGTTCCCGTTTTAAAATATGTATCATGGCACAAGTGAAAATGGATATCCGCGGCTGAAAAAAATTTTGGATAAACACAATGTCATTAACTTAAGCCGCAGGCTGCGTCAGGAATGATGTTTTTATT
>CAJTVK010000230.1 GCA_910579645.1 uncultured Lachnospiraceae bacterium
GCCGCAGGCGACTTGGAATGGGCAGATTCCGTAACAGGGAAGCCGCAGGCTGAACCGTTACGTGTTCGCCGGTGAGAATGCGTAAGTATCTTGCGTAACAGGCCGGTTTGTGGTATGGTCTATATGGCAGGCACGCTTTCCCCGGCGGCCTGCAGAGCCAAAAGTTGAGAGTGATATCCTATAGGGCGGCGAATAGAGAGCCGCCGCCCTGCAGGACAGGAACGGAGTACATATGGAAACTATCATACAGGTAAAGAATGTCGGCAAGACGTTTATCGGTAAAGAAAATACGGTGGAAGCCTTAAAGGAAATCAACTTGGAAATCCATAAGGGTGAGATATACGGAATCATCGGCATGAGCGGTGCGGGCAAGAGTACTTTGGTGCGTTGCCTGAATTTTCTGGAAAGACCTACTACGGGGACGGTAGAAGTGGAGGGAAAGGATCTGGCGGATTTGTCCGAGAAGGATTTGCGGTCAGTGCGGATGCAGATTGCCATGATTTTTCAGCATTTTAATCTGCTCATGCAGCGTACCGTATTGGACAATATCTGCTTTCCTTTGGAAATTGCAGGTCAAAAGAAGAAGGAGGCGCGGCAGAGGGCAAAAGAACTGCTGGAGATTGTCGGGCTTTCGGAAAAAGCAAAGGCATACCCGGCGCAGCTTTCCGGCGGGCAGAAGCAGAGAGTGGCAATTGCCAGAGCCTTGGCCACCAATCCTAAAATACTGCTCTGCGATGAAGCCACCAGCGCCTTGGACCCTACCACTACCAAGTCGATACTGGCGCTTCTAAAAGATATCAATCAGAAATATGGCATCACTATCGTGATTATCACCCATGAAATGGCGGTGGTCAGGGAAATCTGCACTCATGTGGCAATCATTGACGGAGGCAGCCTGGCGGAGACAGGGACGGTGGAGGAAGTATTCACCAGGCCGCGCACACGGGCGGCAAAGAAACTGGTATTCCAAGGGGATACGGGTTCGGAGGAGATGAACCGGAACCTTGCTACCGGAAAGCATTGCATCCGCATTGTATTCCGGGAAAATTCCTCTTTCGAGCCGGTCATAGGAAATATGGTGCTGGCCTGCAAGGCACCGGCCAATATTCTTCTGGCGGATACGAAAGATATCGGCGGCGTGGCGCACGGGCAGATGATTCTGCAGCTTCCGGAGGACGAGGCGGTAGCGGCGAAAATGATAGCCTATTTAAAAGACAGAAGACTGGAAGTGGAGGAGTTGGATCATTATGTGGGATAGCGCAACAATTATGATGCTTGTGAAGGAGACGGGGACAACACTATTCATTACCTTGTCCTCCACCTTATTTGCTTATATCCTTGGGCTGCCGATGGGGATTTTGTTGGTAATAACGGCGAAAGACGGGCTGCGCCCTAATGCGGTGGTCTATAAAATCTTGGATGTGGCAGTAAATGTGGTGCGGAGCGTGCCTTTTCTGATTTTGCTGATGCTGCTGATTCCCTTTACCCGTTTTATCGTGGGCAAGAGTTACGGCGCGGCGGCGACCATCGTGCCCCTTACCATAGCGGCGGCGCCTTTTATTGCCAGATTGGTGGAGTCGTCCCTTCTGGAAGTGGACAAGGGGGTCATTGAAGCGGCTCAGAGCATGGGGGCAGGCACGGGCACGATTGTATGGAAAGTATTGTTGGCCGAGGCGCGTACTTCCCTGATTGTAGGGGCGACCATCGCCTTGGGAACCATTCTGGGTTATTCGGCAATGGCGGGCGTAGTCGGCGGCGGCGGCTTGGGAGACGTAGCTATCCGGTACGGGTACTACCGTTATCAGGCGGATATTATGATAGTCACCGTGGTATTGTTGGTAATACTTGTCCAGATTCTGCAGGTAATCGGAACGAAGCTTTCCAAGAAACTGGATAAAAGGATTACAGGTTAATCATATGGTCATAGGGAGAACCGGAGGCCTTGCAGAAACTGCCAATCGGCATCCGGCACTCGGTTTATGATAAAGAGCGTTTTCGGAAGAACTTTCCGGAGACAGCAGAACCGGAAGAGGAGGATAATTATGAAAAAAAGAGTTTTGACAGCAGTATTGGCCGGCATTCTGGCAGTAAGCACCTTGGCTGGCTGCGGAGCCGCGGGAAAAAGCGGAGGAACCGTTAAGGTGGCGGCAACGGAAGTTCCCCATGCGGAAATACTGGAAGCGGCCAAGCCCATTCTGGCAGAGCAGGGATGGGATTTGCAGGTAACCGTATTCAATGATTATGTCCAGCCCAATGAAGTTGTGGAAGCAGGAGATTTTGACTGCAATTATTTCCAGCATACGCCTTATCTGGACAGCTTCAATGCAGAGAGAGGAACTCACCTTGTAAACGTAGGTGAAATCCATTACGAGCCGCTGGGTATTTACGGCGGGACGGAATCCGACTTGGCAAACATTTCCGACGGAGCCACGATAGCGATTCCCAACGATACCACCAATGAGGCAAGGGCGCTGCTCCTGCTGCAGGATAACGGCATCCTTACCTTAAAAGAAGGCGCAGGCATCGAAGCCACCAAGAACGATATTGCGGACAATCCCCACAATGTGGAAATCGTGGAACTGGAAGCTGCACAGGTAGCCCGCGTAATCGGGGAAACCTCCTTCGTAGTGCTGAACGGAAACTATGCGCTGCAGGCAGGCCTAAACGCACAGACCGACGCGCTGGCATATGAAACCTCCGATTCGGAAGCGGCAAAGACTTATGTGAATGTCATAGTGGTAAAAGAAGGCAACGAGAATAACGAAGGGGTCAAAGCATTGGTAGATGTATTGAAATCGGAAGACATTAAGAAATTTATCAATGACAAATACCAAGGCTCCGTAGTGCCTTTTAATTAGTACCGTATAAAACAGGGATGACTGATTTGGTCAATCGCCGGCTTTACAGCCGGCGGGCGATGAAAGCAAATATAGGAAACGGCAAAAGGAAAAAACTTTTGTTGCTGTCTGTAAAATGAAAGCAATGGCAGAATGAGGGTGAGAAGGATGACGGCGTGGCAGCATGACCGCTTTCCGCTCATCCTCATTTGCAAAGCAAGCATCAGACATGCAAAAAGGCTGATTATCATAAAAAGGCTGCGGGAGGAGGACAAGAAGGATGAAAATATCCACGAAGGGGCGTTACGCGGTAAGAGTCATGTTGGATTTGGCAATGCATAATACAGGACAATACATCAAAGTAAAGCAGATTGCGGAACGGCAGGGCATATCGGAGAAATATTTGGAGCAGATAATAGCCGTCCTCAACAAAGCCGGCTATGTGAAAAGCGCCAGGGGAGCACAGGGCGGCTACCGCATCGCGGCTCACCCTCAATCCTATACCGTAGGCATGATTCTCCGCCTGACCGAAGGCTCCCTCTGCCCGGTATCCTGCCTGGAGGATGAAATCAACGAGTGCGAACGCTGCGACACCTGTGAAACCTTGGAAGTATGGAAGGCTTTAAACGCCGCAATCAACCAAGTAGTGGATAACATCACTATAGCTGACCTGATGAACCGCCGACAGCAACGGGAAGGAATCATTAACTACTCCATATAACCAATCCGCCCCCACATCATACCATACGCTGCAATTCCATTCTTTGAGTAAGAGTATATATTATTCATTTTCCCTCCTACAGCGAACAAATTTGCAATGAATCCATATTCCGTCAACATACAGCATGCGATGGAGACTCCCTGCGGGCATGGCGGATTGGAGGCCGGGGCGGCCGCG
>CAJTVK010000231.1 GCA_910579645.1 uncultured Lachnospiraceae bacterium
TTTTACTGCTTCCCAAAATCTGTGGTATCAATGGAATCCTTTATGCACAGCCGATTGCGGATGTGTTTTCGGCTGTGATTACTATTTTTATGGCATGGCAGCTTCATAGAGAACTAAGGGTAACAGAAGAACAAATCTGTCATGATAAGTAAGAATCGTATTTCTGATGTATGAATAAGCCGGATAGTTACTATTTCTGCGTATCGGCTATGTGCCGCCTTGCAGGGCATCCTTTTATTGAATTCCCGAAAAATAGTCGTTTCATGCCATCGGGTGAAAAACAGATAAATTTTATGGTATAATTCAGAGGACGCTTTTACTTTAGCGGGAACGGTTTTCTGCCGAAGTAATAGGAAACAGTCCGGGAGGCATACAGGCAAAGCACGGCAAATCTGAAATCCTATATGCAGCGCCAGTGGAGCCTTGTCGGGGGAATGGCCGGCACGTTCAGGGAGATGGAATGACAGAGGGGATGATTTTATATAACTTAGGCAAACTACACACAAACTACAAAAAAGTATGGTATGATGGTTAAAGAGTGTGGAGGTGATACCATGCAGAGGATTTTAATTGTTGAAGATGATATGGATATTCAGGAACTTCTGCAGGAATTTCTGCAGGAGTCAGGATATAAGGCCGATATTGCAGGTGATGGCGTGGCAGCCGTGGATATGTTTGCAAATAACCTCTATGACCTGATCCTGCTGGATATCATGCTGCCCAAAATAGATGGGTTCACTGTCTGCGAACTGATCCGGAAACAGTCTCAGGTTCCCATTATTATGCTGACGGCCCTGGGCAGTGAAGGCGACCAGATCAAAGGGCTGGACCTGCAGGCGGATGACTATGTAACAAAACCATTTTCCATGCCGGTGCTGCTGCGAAAAATAGCGGCTGTCCTTCGGCGGGCCGGAAGCCGGGAGGATAGTGAAGGTGCATTGCTCCATTACAAAGGGCTTACTTTGGATATGGATGGTTACCGGGTTTATGCCGGGGATGTGGAATATGACCTGACGCAAAGGGAATTTGAGGTGTTGAAGGAACTGCTGGAGAATCAGGGGAAGGCGCTTTCACGGCAGCATTTCCTGAACAAACTGTGGAAATACGATTTTTACGGGGATGAGAGGGTGGTTGACACGCATATCAAAAATCTCCGGAAAAAGCTGGACATTGACTATATAGAAACAATTCGGGGAGTAGGTTATAAAATTGAAAAAGAGGGGAAAGAAAAGCCTGTTTATTAAAATATTTGCTGTAACCTGCCTGCTGATGGTGGCCTGCTGTTCTGCTACCTATTGCTTTATCGCATGGCTGGTTCCAGAATCATACAGCACAGACCTGGATGCAGCACTGGATAAGGAAGTGAATGCATTTATTTCAGAACTGGAATTTACTGCGGGAGAGGAAAGTGGGTTTCTGTTTGATGAATTTTTGCTGAACAATGATGTGCTGCTCCAGTTGTATGACGAGGATGGAAGGGAGATTGCGCTGCCCTCACAGTATAACCATGATTTTCCGGATGCGGCCAGTGACGGCATTGTTTTTGAGGGACCGCCTTCTATGTATGGGGCAACGCACAGATACCTGTTTCGCTTCGGTGATTCGGAGAGGGTCTATACCCTGTCTGTTGCTGGAAACGCAGAACCGGTAAACAGGCTGCAGGATACCATCGGCAATATAGTCCCGCCCCTGATGGTCATGGTGGTCTGCATTTCAGCCATAGGTGCAGTTCTGTATTCTAAGTATGTCACAAAGCCTGTCATAGAGATCAGCAGGGTGTCGGAAAAAATGTCCGACCTTGACTTTTCATGGGATTGTACGGAAAGTCGCTTTGACGAATTAGGGGTACTGGCGCACAGCCTGAATGAAATGGCCCGGAAATTGTCTTCTGCGCTCAGTGAACTGCAGGCGGCAAACAGCCGGTTGGAAGCGGACATTGAGCGGGAGCGTATGTTGGAACAGGCACAGCTTGATTTCTTTTCGGCGGTATCCCATGAACTGAAAACACCGATCACAGTCGTTAAGGGGCAGCTTGAAGGGATGCTTCTGAATGTTGGGAAATACAAAGAACGTGATAAATATCTTGCCCGTTCTCTTGAAGTGGTAAAAGCAATGGGAGGGATGGTGCAGGAAATCCTGACTGTTTCCCGCATCAAATCATCAGAAACTGCCCTGCAGGAGGAAATGTTTGATTTTTCAGACATGATAAAAAGTGAGTATGGACTATTTGAAGATATGGTTGTGGGCAAGGGGCAGGAATGGCATGAGGACATACAGAATGGGCTGATGCTCCGGGGAGACAAAGCGCTCCTGGGGAAAGTGGTAAATAACCTTGTTTCCAATGCAATCCATTATTCGCCGGAGGGCAGTGATATTTTCGTTACGGCTCATTCCAGGGGCGGGAGGATACAATTTTCCATAGAGAACACGGGGGTCCATTTGCCGGAAGATGACATACCGAAACTCTTTGACGCTTTCTACCGGGTGGAGCGGTCACGCAGCCGGCAGACGGGCGGCAGCGGATTGGGGCTTTATATTGTAAAGATGATCCTGGAGCAGCATGGAGCGGATTATCAGATAAGGAATACCGAACAAGGCGTATGTTTTAACATTGAATTTTTATATGATCATTAGAAACAGGGTGGCGGCATATGAATTTATCTGCCGCCTTTTTTTGTGGGAAACTTCACACAAAACACATAAAGGCCACAAGGAAACCCCAAATACTTTTGATAAGATAGAATTATCAAAACGAGAAAGGAGAACTTCAAATGAAATTAAAAATGACAAAAAGGATTTTATCCGCATCTGTCCTGATCAGTATATGTATGCTTACGGGCTGTGCGGGAAATGCAGCCGCAAGCGTCCAGAATGGAACTTTGCTGTCTGCAATACCTGCATATGACACTGGAATGGCAGAGGATTCGTCTGCGGTGGAAATTCCCGGCAGCGTGGACTGGTCTGTATATGAAGCATATGGGCTGTCCTATGATGATAAGACGGGCTGCTATACCTACAATGGGAGCATCGTGCGTTTCTTCAATGATCCGGCAGCAGGGGCGAGCTTTACGAATTTCTTCACGGGGACGGTGGATATTGAAGCGAAGCGTGACGCAGACAATCACCTTGTCGGTATCGAAGAATGTTCTCAGGAAGTATATGACCGTCATACGCGGAAGCAGGAGCATTTTAAGGATATGTCTATAAGTACGGAACCGAATGCAGCAATGGCAGCCGAAACAGGGAAGAGCAACGGAGAACTGTTAAAGGATTATGAAGAGTATGGTGTATCCTTTGACGGCGGGTATGGCCGCTGGTTTTATGGCGGTAACGAGATCAAGATACTGATTGATAGTGAAAGGGCTATTGTTTATTACACGGATGAAAAGGGAATATGCCTCGCTGTCAGCAGAGACGAAAACCATAACATCACAGAGATAAAAACCATTTCAGAAAGTGATGCACAATTACTGCTGCAGGCAAATAAGCCCACAGCCTCCGCTGATTATGCTACTGAGGAAAATTGATTATATCGGATGGTGAAATTGTGGTAATGAGAGATTTGTTTTGATGAAAGTAAACTTAAAGAAATACCCAAAAGACAAACCGCCGTACTATGGCAGACCGCCATATGCGGCGGTCTGCCTGTTGGAAAGCGGGGGAATCAGAGGTAATATGCTTACACGGCGGTTTGCGTTTGTGCCGCCTTATATCGGACGAATGGCGAAAAA
>CAJTVK010000232.1 GCA_910579645.1 uncultured Lachnospiraceae bacterium
AAACCGGGACAGCCGCTCCCGCTGCCGCCGTCCCGCAAAAAAATCCCTTCCATGCGTCCGCCTCTCAACACAACATTCAGGCTTAACTTAATGACATTGCATGTGAACAGTAACAAATTGATTCCTGTGGAGATAAATATAATTGAAAACATAATTTTTTTCTGATATGATGATGAATAACACGGGTTAGTCAGTGCTGCGTTGTCATTGGTCAGCGATGCTGCCATACTGCCGTTTTCTTCCGCCTTGCTTTGACGCAAACAGTAACCACTGATTATTCAAGGAATAAGGCAATGCTGCACAGGCGGGGATATTGGCGGTGAGAATCTGCGGGGCTGAGTGGGAGATATAGCCTGATAGGCGGTGTGGAGATTTTGGATGTAAGGAGGAGCGGAAATGGTTATTGATTTTAAGGGAATGGAAGAAGTGAGGATTCCGGAGTTCAAAGGCGGTAAGGGAGATACGGTGGCCAGAATGCGGGCGGATGAACTGGGAAAGATTATGTATGGAAGATTGGAGCCGGGATCGTCCATCGGATTTCATAAGCATGAAACGAGCAGTGAAATAATTTACATCTTAAGCGGCAAGGCAGATTTTCTGTACGATGACGGAGAGGAAGAAACGGGGGCGGGAGAATGCCATTATTGTCCGAAAGGGCACAGCCATTCCATGAGGAATAATGGCGATGAGGATCTTGTGTTCTTTGCAGTCGTTCCGGAGCAGTGATATGAAGAACAGTGAGAAGACAAATGTGATGCGGATTCTGGACGGGAAAAAGATATCCTATATGAGCCATGCTTATGAAGCGGATGCCTCATTGAGCGGTGAAGAGATAGCGGCTATCCTGGAGGAAGAGGCGGATATGGTTTTTAAAACCTTGGTTACACAGGGGAAATCCGGACAGTATTATGTCTTTGTGGTTCCTGTCAAAGAGGAATTGGATTTGAAGAAAGCCGCTAAGGCAGCGGGAGAGAAGTCTGTCAGCATGATAAAGCAGAAAGAACTGCTTCCGCTGACCGGCTATGTGCATGGGGGATGTTCGCCTATTGGGATGAAGAAGAGGTTTCCCACGTTTATCCATGAGACGGCAGGGCAGTATGAGAAGATGTTTGTCAGTGCCGGGAGGGTGGGGCTGCAGATAGAACTGTCGCCCGCTGATTTGGCGGAGGCGGCAGGCTGCGGTTTTGCGGATATTGTGTAGTCAGGGGGTGGCTTGGCGGTGCCGTGCCGTTCGGAGAGGTTAGGGGGAAAAGAGTTGGTTTATTATAGTGACAATGAAATTGTGATTAGGGATATGCAGGAAAAAGACGCGCAGATTATTACGGAAGAGGAAATAGCTCAGGGATGGAATGCCGTAATCGATAAATACCTTATGAGGCTGAAGGATCAGGCAGAGGGGAGGGCCGTTTCGTTAGTGGCGGAGTATAAAGGGAATGTGGCTGGCTATATCAATATATATCCCGACGCAAAAAGCGGTTCTTTTGCCAATCGGGGCTATCCGGAAATCGTTGACTTTGGCGTATTGGAAAAGTACCGGAAGCATGGGATTGGCAGTAAGTTAATGGATGTGGCGGAGCGGATTGCTTCAAGCTATTCGCAGGTCGTGTATCTTGGCGTGGGGCTGCATAGCGGATATGGCAGTGCGCAGAGAATGTATGTCAGGAGGGGCTATGTGCCTGACGGTACCGGCGTGTGGTATCGGGATCAGGTCTGCGGACAGAATGAGCCTTGCTGCAATGACGATGATTTGGTGCTGTATTTGTCAAAAAGGCTGATATCGGGGCCGCTGGTGGATTTTCATAGAACGGATGGGAAGGATGAAGATTTTATAGAGAACTGCAGGCTTCTTGATATGGATTTGGACAGGCGTGTCGGGAAAAAGATAAAGAGAGACAAATACAAAAAATATAACCGGTTGGATGAGATTCAGGAAGCAATCGTTGTGTATGCAGATAACAAGGTAATCGGCGGCGGGGCCATAAGAAGATATGATGATGTAAATATGGAATTGAAGCGGGTGTTTGTGCATGCGGAATATCAGGGGCGGGGCATAGGGAGCAGGCTTGTTTCTTTGTTAATGGATTGGGCTGCGGAGTTGGGGTATAAAAGAATGATTCTTGAAACCGGGGAGTTATTGGCTGAATCCTGCGCTGTATATAGAAAATTGGGTTTTGAAATAATCCCTAATTATGGCCCGTATACGGATATGCCGGAATCATTGTGTATGGCAAAGGATTTGAGGAGCAGATAGGCGGTTGATTTTAGGGATTGGATGGTATGTGGAAATTATGGCGGAGGCAGGGCTGATGAACTGTAGACGGAGAGGGAGGAAGATTTTCTGGAGGAAATGCATTGTTATCCGGTGAATGGTTTCGGGTGAAAGGACGCACAATATATATCCTGCCTGCGAAATTGGTATCGCAGGCAGGCATATTTTTTGGCAGAAAATCCCTTGGGGCTTATATTGCTCAATGCTTATATGCTATCAGGAGCAAAGTAAAATACGTTATTTACAGGCAATATAAATATCCATGCTCTCCCCGTCGGTTTCAAAACAGGGAATAACGTCTTTTTCCGTGTGTTCCAGACCATTTACGCGCATATACTCCATCAGTGTTTTATAGCCGTTCGGAATGGTCACAAAGGGATTCTCAAAAGGGGTTTCAATATGGATTGCCGCATACTTGTGGGCTGCCTGTTCGTATATTTCGAGGTTGGGAGGGACGACTCCGTCAGGCAGTATCCATGCCGCTTCATAGCCATGCATATTGAAAACATTTATCTGTTCCTGTGATACTTTTGGAAAATCCCATCCGATGACACGCGGGTTCTCCACGCCGCAGCTACGGGCAATGGAGTATATTCTGTCGATAGCGTCCCCCTCCGGCTCGGAACTGATAACGGCATGTTTGATATAACGGAAAGCGGGAACGGTTTCGACACGCAAATTTGTATATGCCTCGTCACAGGCGACCATATCATCGCGGAACAAGTTGTCCAGCGAGCAATTGAAAAAATTACAAAGTTCTATTGCCTTATCCATTTCGGGCTGCGCCGTGTTCAGTTCCCATTTCGATACGGTCTGACGGCTGACATTCATTTTTTCGGCTAAGTCCTCCTGCGTCATATTTCCTCTCAGATGTCTTAAAAACTGCAAATTTTTCCCGAAACTCATAAAATATTCTCCTTTCATTTTCTTGCGCCGCGCCGCATGATTAGTATAATATTTTCCTAAACCGGCCGCAACCAATCTGAGTGTGCTATTTTTCGGTGCCGCGCAACTTGAAAGTGCGGAGGCTGTTGCACCCCGCTGCCTACACCGGAAATTATGATTTATGATTTGCCGAAAAAAATAAAAATTCCCTCTTGCCAAATATGGCTAATTATGATAATATATTTTTCGGGTCATCATTCCTATGGCGGCGGTAGGATTCGCATAATATTAAGGTTGTATCGGAAAAGGCTGACCTGTCTTGCTGACAAGGCTCCGTGGTCAAGCGGTTAAGACATCGCCCTTTCACGGCGGTAACACGGGTTCGATTCCCGTCGGAGTCACTCGTGTAAATTGTTCACGAGAGAATATTTATCATAAGCAGCCCGCAAGGGTTTTGGACCTTTAGCTCAGTTGGTTAGAGCAACCGGCTCATAACCGGTCGGTCCACGGTTCGAGCCCGTGAAGGCCCACCACATAGGGGTATAGC
>CAJTVK010000233.1 GCA_910579645.1 uncultured Lachnospiraceae bacterium
ACCACACAGGATTGATCCGGGCTGATGTTAAAGGTTGTTTTGTCTGTATTTCCGGCTGTCCAACTGTCCAGCGCTTTTACTTCGTCCTCTGTCAGCTCACCGTCTGATATGTAAT
Organism: uncultured Lachnospiraceae bacterium; assembly: GCA_910579645.1. GTDB lineage: Bacteria > Bacillota > Clostridia > Lachnospirales > Lachnospiraceae > Kineothrix. The sequence goes on from CAJTVK010000233.1 coordinate 116, forward strand.
AAGATACAGAAGCCACGCCGGATTCGTTATCCTGTGCAGTAATCGTTACCTGCTCCGTTTTCTTAAAAAACAGCCCGAAAGTAATCGTATTCCAAAAACTGTTCCACTTATTTGTGCCTATGCTGATTTCCCCTGTCGGCGCACCTGCATCCTTCAACAGTTCTCCATATTCACCTCCGCATACTGTACATTTGGCTTTTTCCGTATAGGTGGCAGTACCGCCGGTACAATTTTCTGTTTCCGTGGAATCACAGCCAGACCTCTGACAGCTATGGGTATGCGTCCCGTTTCCGGTACTCTCCCATGCCCCGTATTCATGCCCTTTGGCGGAAATTTTTGTATCCGTTATTTCCTGTTTCCCGTCAGAATCGGAAAACAGCTTATTACATACGTCACAGCTCCAGTATTCTATGTTTCCGTCTGTAAGACAGCCTGCTTCCCGCCCTTCATGGTGAGTCAGCGTATGTGCTTTCACAGCAATTACAATATCAGCGTCTGCAATTTCTGTCTTTCCGTCCTGATCTGAAAATTTCTTCCCACAGATAGAGCAGTCCCAATACTCCTTATTTCCTGCCGCTGTACAGGTTGCCCCCTGTTCTGCATGATGAATCAGTGTGTGGTCAGTAATCGGAATAATTATATCTGTAATTTCCGCCTGCCCGTCTTTATCCGAAAATATTTTCTTACATACAGAACACTCCCAATACTCTAAAGTTCCCGTTTGCGTACAGTCCGCATCAACCTTTTCGTGATGGGTAAGTGTATGGGCGGCAATCGGTATTTCCGTATCTGTAATTTCGTTCTGCCCGTCCTGATCTGAAAATTTCTTTCCACAAACAGAGCACTCCCAATATTCCAAAATCCCCGTATGTGTGCAATCCGCTTCCACCCTGTCATGATGGGTAAGCGCCGCACCGTTATTGTGGATACATGGAAGAATTATGACGGTTTTTGAAATAGTTCCTTTGTCTGCATGGGTATAAGTGGCAGTATATTCCATATCAGATACTTTTGTAACACTCAATATCCAGCCACTCGTATCCACCGTAAAATCCTGATTGCAGATTGTAACATTCCCCGCAAGGGTTACTTTCCCCTTAATCTCCGCCGCCATGTCCGCCGAGGTATAGTGCATATCCGAAGGAACAGAAATCATGTCTGCTGTAGGTGCGGATTTAATATTATAGGTTCCCTTAGAGCCAAGAATTGTATTGCTGTCCAGCACATTGGCAGAACTGAGAGTCAGTAAGCCATCGCTGCTTGCTTCTGTTGAACCGCCGATACCGGGAGCATCGGAGATTCCATCGGAGATTCCATCGAAGCCTCCCTTTGCAACCACTTTACCGCCATTAATAGTGATATTACCACCCTTACCATCGTTAGTAAAATCCCCCGCTGCACCACCAATTCCGGCGGACGCATAACCTGCACTTCCACCAGTAGCTGTGATGTTTCCGCCATTGATTATCACTGTTCCACAGTCAATATCGCCGTCATTATTATTTAAATCATAAAGTGAACCACCAATGCCAGCACTATATGGTCCAGAAACATCCAATGAACCTGCGCTCTCTGCGGTAATTACTAAGGTTGCTCCTTTCGGTACATAAATTCCACATTCAGAACCCTTTATTGTATTGCTGCCCTCTAAGGTCAGATTCATGGTCGCGTTGGGGGCGATGCCTACATATGCCGCCTCGAAAATATTTAAGCCGGAAAACGTCACATTATGGGTGCCGCTTTCCACAGAAATCATTGCAGCTTGGACTGTGCCGGTAAAGGTATGCCCCGGACAGCCGCCGTCTTCTGCGGTTAATATATTTTTAAGAGTTTGAGATATGTTAATTTCTTCCGCAGTCTGCACCGGTGCGTTGGCATTGTCAAGTGCCTCTTGCAGTTCGTAGCAACGAGACAGGTCAATCTCCTCCTGTTCGTCCTCGTTCAGTTCCCCATAGAGAACAAGGATTTCTTCAAGCTGCGCCCGCACATCCTCTGCATTATCCTCCGTTACCTTATCCGGCAGGGCAGCAATCAAATCCTCAACAGGACAGATGCGGCACTTATAGGTACACAGGCTGCCTTCCCCATCCTCCGATTTTGGTATATAGCCGCAGTCCGCATCATGCTCCTGATGATGTTTGCAGATGCCTGTATCTTCCTGATTCTCCGTATTTTCTTCCGGCGCTTTTCCTTTGCAGTCTAAGAGACTGGCATCATCAGCACCGCACACAGGGCAGTCCCCGTTGATGCTGTCCTCCGTGCATAATGTCTCACAGATACATTTGGCGGTATCTGTTCCCGTATCTTCGGTATTCTCCCCGGTATCCTCCGGCTCCGTGCCATTACAGATTTCACAGACATAGCCGCAGTCCTGCGCTTCTTGATAACCGCAGCTTTCGTCATGCTCGTGATGACAGTCCAGCACCTTTGTGACACAGCCGCTTTCCTCACTGCATACATGGGTACAGAGTGACGGCTCCCGATTCCCTGCATCAGAGGGCGTAGCATTTCCCTCTCCCATGCTTTCCTCCGTTTCCCCCGTTTCCGGATAGCACCCGTCCGTATGCGTATGCACACACTCCGTAACAGTTTTATAACATTCTTCCGTATGCTCATGGGTACACGGCTGTGCTTCCCTATAACCGCAGTCCGGCGTATGCTCCGTGTGATGTTCACAAAGCCCCGCTTCCCTGCCCGAAGCAGACACGGCAAGCCCGCTGGCAGGCAGCGTATTGAATATTAAAGCCGCCGCCATCAGGAAGCCCATGCTTTGACGCAGCCTGCCCCCTTTTCGTTTTCTTCCCTCTTTTTCATCCAGAAAATCCCCTACAGGGTGTTTTCTGAAAGAAAATAATCCTTTATCCTTTTCCATATCGTTCCATTCCTCCTTGCTTTTCCGAAGGAAAAATGCTCCTGCCCCTGCGGGGGCAGAGGAATTTCCCTCCGTTCCGAAACATTTCCTTCACAGATATCCTGATAAACCGGGGCTTTCACAGACCATCTCTGCCATATGGCAATATCTCCTTCCTTTATCCTCCTAAGCGGCTCCCTGAACCTCGTTTCCTCCAGCGGGCGCACGATAAAGTCGAAACTATGCGTCCGTATCGCCTCCCTTGCAAAATAGGGATCGTCCGTAATCCAGATCACCAGCGTATTTCCATACAGTTCCCGGTATTTACACACCAGCTCCATCCCCTGTGCGCCGTTTATGCCCACTACCACAACATCATATTCCCGCTCAAGATGGTACTCCCTGTCAATCACGCCCCGGCTTACCGTAACATCTGACAGTTCATCCGCAAGTATCCCGGAAAGCATTTCATATTCCGGTATGCTCTTTGTATAGATGACAGCATCCATATCCCACTCCTCCTTATCCTGTTTAAAGACGCAAAAAAACCGCCGGGGAACGGGTCATTCCACAGGGCATAAAAGCCCCGCAGGAAATCCCCGCCTCCGGCGGTCTTATATTTAATAACACGATATATAAAAAGATACGGCAAAAAGACAGATTTATAATGTCTGTCTGTCTGTCT
>CAJTVK010000234.1 GCA_910579645.1 uncultured Lachnospiraceae bacterium
AAACCTTCCAAGAATATATGAAAGGCTGCAAGGTGTTCAAGTTGATAATAAAGACGCTCGGAGTATTATAGATGAAGCAGCAGATAATCCAGATGTTCAAATGTACCTTGACCCTCCATATTTACATACGTTGAGGGGTGAAGGTGCTGATAAGGTCTATTTTAAGGAGATGGAAGGTATGGAACATATATGGATGTTAGAGACAATTAAAAATGCCAAGTGCCGCATTCTCCTGTCTGGATACCACGCAGATAAAGACGACCTGTATGATGACTATTTGCTGCCTTATGGCTGGAAAAGTCGGGAGTTAATAAAAATAGTAAAGAGCAGCCAGAGAAAGGAAGAACGTGATATAGCCTCTGAATGGATATGGTTCAATTATGACATCCCAGATGAAGGGGGGATGGAGTAATGAAGAAAGAAGTGGAGAAAGTGCCAGTCTGGGAGAAATACACGCTCACCATTGCCGAGGCTTCTGATTATTTCAATATAGGAGAAAGCAAACTTCGGAGGTTTCTGTCAGAGCATGAAAGAGAAAGTTACATATTGATGAATGGAACAAAAATTCTGATAAAGAGAATACAGTTCGAGAAAATTATTGACGAGTTAGGGTCAATTTAAAAATACATATTAGATAAAGAAAGTGCTTGCGCTATCAGTAATTCAGCGGTATCATAAGCCCCCTTGAAAGAGGGGGCAGTAAAAAATTTGAAAATTTGGAGGTTAAAGATTATGAGCAAGGATAATAAAAGAAGAGACAGCAAAGGCCGTATATTGAGGACGGGTGAGCAGCAGAGACAGGATGGAAAGTTTATGTATGCCTATCGTGGCAGAGACAATAAGATGCACTATGTTTACAGTTGGAAACTGGAGCCTACTGATAAACTGCCAGCTGGTAAAAGGGAATGCAAAGCATTGAGGGAACTGGAAAAAGAGATTGAAAAATCCCTCAATGAGGAAGCAGCATACCACGGTGGAGATGTTACCGTACTGGAACTGGTTGAAAGATATATTGCCACTAAAACAGGGGTAAGACATAACACCCTTGCCGGATATAAAACGGTTGTCAATATATTAAAGAAAGAAGAGTTTGGCAGCCGGAGGATTGATCTGGTAAAACCGTCAGACGCTAAACTCTGGCTGATTAAGTTGCAGTCAGAGGATAAGAGAAGTTACAGCAGTATCCATAGTATCAGAGGTGTTGTGCGTCCTGCCTTTCGTATGGCGGTTGAGGATGATTTAATAAAGAAGAATCCCTTTGACTGGGAACTTGCAACAGTGCTGATAAATGACAGCGTATCAAGGGAGGCGATTACACCGAGACAGGAAAGGCTGTTCCTTGATTTTATAAAAGGAGACAAACATTATTCACAATATTATGAGGGGATGTATATCCTCTTCAAGACCGGCATGAGGATTTCAGAGTTCTGTGGCCTTACGCTGTCGGATGTGGATATGAAAGGACGGAAGATACATATAGATAAACAGTTGCAGCGTACAAGAGAGGGAAAATATATGATTGCAGACACCAAGACCACATACGGCGAGCGTTATCTTCCAATGACGGAAGAGGTTTACCAGTGCTTTAAAAAGCTGACAGCCAGACGCAGGAAAACAAAGGTGGAGCCAATGGTGGATGGTGTGGGCGGCTTTCTGGTTCTGGATCAGAATGGTATGCCGTACCTTGCATTACATTGGGAAAAGCGGTTCGAGTATGCTCTGAAGAAGTATAACAGGACATACAAGGAAGAACTGCCAAAGATAACGCCGCATGTATGCAGACATACCTATTGTAGTAACATGGCAAAGTCAGGAGTAAATGCAAAGACTCTACAATATCTTATGGGTCATGCCGACATTGCCACGACCTTAAATGTGTATACCCATTTGGGATATGATGACGTGGAAAAGGAAGTAAGGGAAATGGAAGAAAGGCTTAGAAAGGAAGTGTAGGTGTGTAGGAATTTACCTTTGGAAAGAGTAAAAAAGAGGTCATTTTACTTCTTTTTTACTCTTTTTGGGAGACAAAATATACCGGGGTATGGTAAGATATACGAGGTATAGAGTTTTTGGGGTCAGAGGAAAAACCTTGAAAACATAAGGAAAAACCAAGATATACCAAGATATAAGGAGATATGGAAACCATGATAAAAATATTATTTATTTGCCATGGTAATATCTGCCGCAGCCCCATGGCCGAGTTTGTCCTAAAAGACATGGTGCAAAAAGCAGGTCTTTCCGACCGATTTGAAATCGCCTCCGCTGCCACCAGTACAGAGGAGATCGGCAATCCGGTTCACCGGGGGACGAGAGAGAAATTAAGACAGGTCGGAATCAGTACAGCCGGCAAGACAGCAGTCCAGCTGAAAAAATCAGATTATGGAAAGTATGATTATCTGATCGGCATGGACACCTGGAATATCCGCAACATGCAGCGGATGCTGGGCGGGGATCCGGAAGGGAAGATCTATAAGCTTTTGTCCTTTGCGGACAGTGACCGGGATGTGGCGGATCCCTGGTATACCGGGGATTTTGAGGCAACTTACCGGGATGTGGTAGCCGGGTGCAGCGGGCTTTTGCGGTATTTGGGACTATAAGAAACGATAAGAGAATAGGAGAGAAGATAGAATTGAGTGAGAATCTGGGGCAAAAGGTATCGGAACCCGTGGGAATGAAGGCCGCCGCGGAGGCTAAAATTGCAGCAGGGGCTGGCTCTGTGGCAGAGCAAGGATGCGCTGGAGAGACAAAAACAGCCGCAGAGAAACTGACTGCCGCAGGAGGAAAGAATATCCTGCTGGTTAATGATCTGCCCGGTTATGGGAAGGTGGCGCTGGCAGCGATGACGCCGATTCTGTCCCGGCTGGGACATTATGTTTTTCAGCTGCCGACAGCAGTGGTGTCGAACACCCTGGATTACGGCAAGTTCCGTATTCAGGATATGACAGAATTCATGCGGGACACGCTTGTCGTATGGAAGGAACTGGGGTTTGAACCGGAATGCATTTGTACCGGGTTCATCCTTTCCGAGGAGCAGGCGGATCTGATCGGCGGATATATCAGGCAGTTGAGACAGGAAAGAGCCAGCCGGCTGCTGGTTGTCGTGGATCCGATCATGGCGGATGGGGGGAAGCTGTATAACGGGATCGGTCCGGAGCGGGTAATTGCAATGCGGCGGCTCCTGGTGCACGCAGATGTGATGGTTCCTAATATGACAGAGGCTTCCTTTCTGACAGGAATCCGCCCGGGGAAAGAGACAGGAACCAGCGAGGAAATCCGGGAGCTGGTGGAGGGGTTAAGAGAGATTTCGGGTAAATCCGTGGTGATTACCAGTGCGGTGATGCAAAGGAATGCCGGAGATATGATTCATCTGGTGTGTGGGTATGACCATCTGCGGAACGAGTATTTTGAAATCCCTTATGATTTTCTTCCTGTCCGGATAGCGGGCAGCGGAGATATTTTCTCTGCCGTAATGACGGGAGAATTATTAAAGGGAAAGTCCTTAGAGGAAGCGGCGGGAAAGGCGGTTCGGGCATTGTCCCGTCTGATTGAGGAGAATCAGAGCCACATGGAGGAGTATAAGGGAATCGTAGTGGAGAGGTATTGGGAGCTATTGGGGGCGGAACGCTGACTTATTGGTCAGCGGCC
>CAJTVK010000235.1 GCA_910579645.1 uncultured Lachnospiraceae bacterium
CCCGCCCTGCGGACAGCCGCTGTAAGTACCATAGTATTTCCAGTTCTCCATGTAGCCTGCCTTTAAAAACAGCTGAATGAGGTTTAGGAATCTGGCGTCCCTGATTTTCTTTTTTAGTACGGAAATCAGCACCGTGTGGTTGATGTTGTCAAAACAGCCTTTTATATCGCCCTCAATAAACCAGCCTGCCCCAATAAACTCCTTCTTGAGTTGCGCTAATGCGGTGTGGCAGCTTCTTCCTGGGCGAAACCCGTGTGAATAGTGTGAGAAAACCGGCTCGTAAACTGCCTCCAAAACCATTCTCATGCTTTCCTGAACCAGCTTGTCCGCAAAAGTTGGCACAGCCACATCAAAATGCACTTGATCACAGCAAGGATTTAGGAACAGCAACCATCCTCCATCCTTACCACCCCCTGTTCGGTCAGAGTTTCCCTATCCTCAAAATCCGGAAACTTGACGGCCAGCGCCACTACTCTCTCCACGCCGGGGACGATGTATTCTCTGTCCCTGAGTCCTGGGTCACAGATACCAGCCAGAACGCCTTTGCCGAAGGCTATTTTAATACTGATTCCATAAGGGCCCTCCTTGAACTTGCCCATCTGCTTCTTGAATAATCAGATTTCTTATACCATAAGGTAGACTTTTCTCTCTCCTTATGCTATAATCTTATCATGAATACTACTAATAAGATTAGAAGACCCTACCAATCAATGACCACGGACACTCTCAAAGCACGCCGTCAGGAACTCCTTGGCATGATGCCGGATCCGGCCCATGTCATAAGAGCTTCCCTGATCACCAGATCCATCAAATGCGGCAAGCCTAACTGCAGATGTGCCAATGGCGAAGGACACAAAAGCCTGTATCTTTCTTCTTATTACAATGGGAAGACCCAGCTTGACTCTGTCCCGAAATCTTTTCAGGACAAGGTTTCCCAGTGTATCAAGGATTATGAGGATATCACCGCGCTGCTCGCAGAGCTTAGCCGCATCAACCTGGAACTGTTCCGGCGCAGAGAGAGCGACCTTTAGCCTGAAAGGAGGAGGCTTTCATGGAAGCAACTCTCATGTATCTGACCGGCAATGACTCCCGGCTCGCACAGGATCTTATATCGGCATTGTCCGCCCTGTTCCTCTCCTTCTTTTCAGCGGAAACGGAGGAAGAACATGAAACAGAATCCATCAGTCCCGCCCAAAGTGCGGGCGGAACACCTGGGCAGGGAAGCCCTGGTTTATGTCCGTCAGTCAACGATGGCCCAGGTCCGCTTCAATCAGGAGAGCACACACAGGCAGTATGCCCTCAGGGAAAGGGCACTGTCCCTGGGCTGGCCGGAAGAACACATCCGCGTAATCGATGGGGATCTTGGCATATCCGGCTCCGGAAGATCCAGACGCCCCGGTTTTGCCCAGCTTGTGACAAGCGTGTCCCTGGGCGAGGTCGGCGCGGTATTCGGACTGGAGATATCACGCCTTGCCCGCTCGTCTGCCGACCTTATGAAGCTTCTTGAGCTGTGCAGTCTGTTCGGCACCCTCGTCATTGACGAAGACGGCATCTATGACATGGCTGATTTTAACGACCGGCTCCTTATCGGCCTAAAAGGAACCATGGGTGAAGCGGAACTCCACTTCCTTCATGCCCGCATGATCGGCGGCAAGGAAAATGCCGCTTCCAGGGGGGAACTGCGTTTTCCTCTCCCTGTAGGCTATGTCTACGACCCGGATGGCAAGCCGGTCATGGACCCGGATGAAGAAGTGCGGCATGCGGTTTCCACCCTGTTCCGGGTGTTCCGTTCTTCAGGAAGCGCTTACGGTGTTGTCCGTTATTTTGCGGAAAACAATCTTTCTTTTCCCAAGCGTGCCTATGGCGGTGTGTGGGACGGGAAGATCACCTGGGGCACGCTTACCCACAGCCGTGTCCTTACAGCCATACATAACCCTTCCTATGCAGGTGCCTATGTCTATGGCCGTTACCGTGACAACAAAACCATCCATTCTGACGGTCATTTTACCCATCATACGGTCCGGCTTACAGACAGGAACGACTGGAAGGTCTTTATCCCTGACCACCATCCGGCTTATATTTCCTGGGAGGAATTCGAGGAAAACCAAAAATGTCTTGATTCTAACCGCACAAACTCGGAACGCTGCGGCCCGGCCCGGGAAGGAGCCGCCCTTCTTCCGGGAATCCTTCTCTGCGGTAAATGCGGCCGCCGCATGACGGTCCGGTATACAGGGACTGGCGGCATACGGCCTCGGTATGAATGTGTCGGCCGCTGGGAGCATGGCAACAAAGCGACCTGCTCCTCTGTCCCTGCCGATATCCTTGACCGGGCCGTATCAGAAAAAATCCTTTCGATTATGAAGCCCTCCCAGTTGGAGATATCCCTCAAAGTCATGCACAGCATTTGTGACGCGGACAAAATGTCCGACAGGCAGTGGCTTCTTGCAGTCGAACGCGCGCAGTATGAAGCCGACCGGGCGGAAAAGCAGTTCATGCTTGCCGACCCGGAAAACCGGCTCGTTGTCCGTTCTCTGGAAACGAACTGGAACCAAAAACTGAAAGAACTGGAAAAGATAAAACAGGATTACACTGTGTATCACTCAAAAAAGCCCTGGGTTCCTTCCAAAGAAGAAGAGCGGGATATCCTGGATCTCGCCCGTAAAATTCCCGAAGTCTGGAATGCGCCTTCTTCCACATCAAAGGAGAAAAAACGCATTATCCGTATTCTGATTGAAGATATCACCGTCCTTTCCGAAAAAAGGCATCCCGATTTTTCAATAGGAATTCGTTTCCGTAGCGGAAAACACGAGTACTTATCCTTGAAAAAGCCTCTCCCCTGTGCCGACAGCCGACGCCATACAAAGGATACCGTTGCTCTTATCCGGGAACTGGCTTCTTATATGGACGACTACGAAATCGCAGACCATTTAAACCAGAATGGCTTAACCACCCCGGAAGGAAAAAGCTTTACCTATGCCGGTGTCAGATGGATCCGTTATAAACATGATATTTCCGGGCCTTATCAGAGGAACCGCCAGGGTATTTCCGTTGCGGAAGCCGCCAAGCTGCTGGGGATCTCCACCGGAAAGGTCTATTATGGCATTTCTGCAGGCAAGATTCCCGCCAGAAAACAGCATCCGGGATGGCCATGGGAAATATCCATTGACCATACAAACCTGGAATCAATAAAAGCCCTCTACACATAAGTTTTTTACCCTAAAACCGCTGCCTTCACAAGAACTGGAGGCAGCATTCCAAAACATCGTTGGGAGGTGTGCAATATGAAGAAACCGTGGGAATACCCAGTGGACGGGTCTTGCTTGGGTCACTTTGCTTTGGAATCTCTTTTCTCCGTACAGCCCGTGGGCTGTAATTCTTGGTAATGTTGAGAACCTTTTGGACTAACATTTCCGGGGTACACTTTTCGACAGCTCGGATGGTCAGCCCATCTGTGCCAGGTGTCACGCTTCCGCCGTTTCCCTTGATGTTCCGATAGGCAAGTAAGATGTTGTCTTTACTGAATATCAAACCCATCAGACTGTCAAATGCCTCGCCTTTTG
>CAJTVK010000236.1 GCA_910579645.1 uncultured Lachnospiraceae bacterium
TGCCTTTCCATATCATAAAGGCAGCATCAGAAGGCGATGTGCTGGCAATCAATACAGTCCTGAAACACTATGAAGGATACATAATTATCCTGTCCACCCGGAAGATGTATGACGAGGGAGGGCGGCTCGCTGCCCTTTTCCATAGCTGACAGATTTCAGCGGTGTACCTTGAAAATTGAATATGCAATAACCTCACAGGACGTGAGAAACTGTGGAGCTACGCAGCAGATACGCTATGACTGTCTGTTCCAGTAGGGAATTGAAAGTGAAGAAGCATCTGATGATGTTGAAGCAAAGGCACGAGCGAAAAATATCAGTGTTGGAGTAGAATAGGGGATTCTATTTGCGAAGAAGCAGTTTCGTGATAATGATACTTCTGGCGAAAGCCAGTCATGTGGAGTCAGTAATAATGATACAGCTTGTAGAAAAATGAAGAATTTGGCACTAAAAACCACAACATCTTGTGGTTTGAGGGTGAAAATTGGCGAAAAATCTAACCAATTTTTGCCCTGTTTTTTTGCCCTTTTTTATAGATGCAAGTGCTCGTTTAACGACGATCATGGGGTGAAAAACGGTTTTGGGCAGAATTTGAAGAAAAAAGATTGAAAAATGCGGAAAGGAGGTGAGGTAAAAAATGGAGAACAAACAACCCCCAAGCTATGGGATGATTCAGCTTTCGAGATCATCGATTGGAGGAACCGGTACGGCGCTGTTTGGCAGTTCGATTATGCACAACGATGTTATCCGGCTGACCATCTCAAATGGATTTATGGAGCGGGAGGACAGTCAGGATAACTATTATGCAAAGACCAGCAGAAAGAACTGTATCGTGGAAGTTGACATGTCCTACACGCAGTTTGCAGAGGCGATCACGTCGCTGAACATGGGTGATGGCGTTCCGGTGACGATCACAAACATCGGAGGACAGCCTGTTCCGAAGTGTCCTTATGAGGATAAACAAAAAATGATGAGGAAGGAGGTCGAGGATGCTGCGGATGATATCGCCCGAAATCTGATAAAGGATGCTGCGGAAGTAAAGAAACTGCTTGATGAAAAGCGTGTGCTGAGCAAGAGTGACCGGGAGTGGATTGTGAATGTACTCAAAGATGCAGGCCAAAGACTGAGCAGTGACATTCCGTTTCTGAATGAGTTATTTCAGGAACAGATGGACAAGACAGTGAGTGAGGCGAAGGGAGAATTTGAAAGTTATCTGCAGAATAAGATGAACAGCATCGCACTCGAAGCGCTGGCTGGACGTATTGCAGATGATGGGATTCGTCCGACGGTGAATATGATACCGGGTGCAGAGGAGCAGGTACAGGATGGGCTGCTGGATGCTGATGAGCAGGAAGGCGGTATGCAGATGAACATGTAGGCTGTTTTAGTATTTAGGTGCAGGTCTGAAATCAGCAAACACAAAAGAACAGGAGTAAAAAATGGTAGATGCAAAAAAGGAAACATTTGAGTTTGTCATGCTGGATGCGTATCCAGTATTGTTTACAAGTGCGAGGATAGACCGGAAAACAGTGCCGAAGGATTTATTCTGTTATGACGTGCGGCATGATGATGACGGTCAGGGCATTGCGTGTGAAGTAAAGCCGCATGTGCTGGTTAACCATTGGGGAAGCATTCTGTCAAAGGAAGAAATTCCAATGGAGGAGGACGGCAGTTATTATCCCCGCGAGGATTTAGATTATTCCGGGGAATCGTTTATGGTGGAAGAATACCTGCGGCTGGACACGCAGGGAATCGGAATGGAAGAAGGGAACAAAGAGAATGGGATGCAGCCAGAATTGTGAGGCGGTGCTTACTTTAGAAATGAAGCGGGCACCGCCTTTTTATATACACGGAAAGGAAATATGCAGTGAAAGCTGTCCGCGTCCGACGCGGCGGGTAGGGAGAAGATGAATCTTCTCTGCTCGATTGTGCAGGGCATTGAAAGATTTTTGGGAGACAGGTGAGAGAGAAAAGCAAAAATGAGGAGGAGCAGAATGTCAAAGTTATTTTGCAGTAGCCCACAGTTATGTGTGCTGGAAAGACAGATGCAGCCGCCGCCGGGATACCGTCCAAGGGGCGACGGCATCTGTATCATGAACGAGGCAGAGTGGAGGAGGCGTGGAAACTACTCAGAGATTGTGGACTGCGTGAACAGCAGGATGCAGATGGAACATTTAAAAAGAAGAATCGATGAAGTCTTTTGTGTAGCTGTGCAGGAGCTTATTTTCAGCAGCCCTGCACACAGGGAGAAATACCTTTTGCTGATGCGGGGGAAGCGGGCAGAGATTTTTGGCAGCCATTCGAATTATGCTGTAGCAGTATTTCTTCTGTCTGCTGATGATGGTCTCTGGGAACGGGCGGAGCGTCATGTGGCAGATACAGGGATTTATTTTGACCGTATCCGGCTTGGCGCCGTCACACTGGAACAGTATATTTTATTCCACGTGGCAAAAGATGTCCATAACGGTACAAAGCATATCCGTTTGTCAGAGCTTGCAGACCGCGAACTGGTTGCAGACAGGCTGCTGCGGCTGATTGTCAATACATTTGTGATTCAGAAGTGCGGCGTGGGGATGATTGAACAGGAGGAATGGAATGCGGATTAATGTTTCGGAAAACGGAAAATCTTTAAATGTGGAGCTGCCAGTGGAAGATGCAGAACTGGCATGGCAGATGAAACGGCTTGGATATAAAAATGGAAACCTGTGCTGCACTTTGGAAACAGCATGGGGAGAACACAGCCCTTTACAGAGACTTGTGGGGCAGAGCATAAACATGGACGAGCTTAATTTCTTTGCTAAAAGATTTGATAGCTTTACAGAGTATGAGCAGGGTGTGCTGGGAGTATATGCATACGAGCAGGGAATGAAGGAGATCAAAGACCTCATCAACCTTACATACAGCATGCAGGGACTTTCCCTGCTCACGGATTTTTCCAATCCGGTGCAGGTCGGGAGACACCTTTACATGGATAAATTCTCAGGAATATCAGAAAATGAGGAGCGGCGGATTGATTTTTCAGAATACGGACAGAGGATTCTGGCAGAAGGGAACTGTAAAGTCCTTCCATATGGTGTACTCGTGGAAAACGGATTTAGGATGCAGGAGGTGTATAACGGCAGGGCATTTCCTGAATACTGGTATGATACAGGAAAGACTGTGGCAGTTCTGGAAGTGAAAAATCAGGCAGGAGACAGGGAGTATTTGTATCTTCCCACTGATATTTTTTCCGCGGACATGATGAAGTCAAGACTTCGAATACAGGATTTATGTGAATGCAGGCGGAAGAGATACACAACCTGCGGCTTCCCAATAACCTTGTGCCAGAGCCGGTGTAGTGGTCAAGCTTTTTTGTAACACTTGTGGCTAAAAATATATTGGATTGTTGCTTGGAGCCTGTCGGAGCTGTCAGCTCTTGTCAATGGTGCTGCGTACCGCTGCGCGCCCCTGCAATTGATAAAACTGGGCAATCAGGCAATCCGATTAGGAGGAATGCTCCCATAA
>CAJTVK010000237.1 GCA_910579645.1 uncultured Lachnospiraceae bacterium
CTGTAATTAGTAATATTCGACATAATATTGTCCTCCTTGGCCTTGAAATTTGAAGTCCTTTTCCTGTTATGCCTTTATATCAAAACTTGCCCATGTAGGCGCTGATGTACCAGAAAGTGTAGCTACAAGGCTCTGTGTAACGCTTTTCACATCCGTGCCAGTGGCAGATACCGTGAACGTACCTTCCATCCGATCTTTTCTTTCCGCCCGCCGTTCTGCCGCCTTTTCTTCCTCCGCCTTTTTCTCTTCCCGCCTTTTAGCCGCTTTTTCCTCCTGCTCCTTTTTTTCTTTTGCCCGCCGTTCCGCATTTTCTTTGGCTATTTTTCCGTCCGGGTCACTTGTGCCAGATATCGCCACCGAAATATTCCCATTTGCATCAACACTATAACTGAGATTGGTCAGCGTGCCACGGCAGCCCGCTACTGCACTCTTCGCACAATCTGGAATCGCCGCCAGATTCTCTTCCAAATATTTAGCTTTTTCCGGGTCATCCATGCACTTTTTCAAAAATGCACCTGATACTGATACCGTTGTCGGAACTCCCTGCATTGAAGTTGTACCAGTATTCATATAGCTGTATTTTCCCTGCAGATATTTGGAATAGTCATTGACATTGCTGTAACCCGTCTTGATTTGCTCTGTTTTGGTTACGCCAGGTTTTGAGGTCTTTAACTCCACTGTGCTTGTTATCACATTACCTTCCTTTGCCGTGTTTGTGTAGCCTTTCCCATAATCGCTGTAATTGTTTGTAATCTCCATTGGTATTTTCTCATCCTCCTTGATAAAAATATTTCAACGGCGGCCTCTCTGTCATTCGGAGCCGCCCATGCCCCCTTACGGTAAGCCCGGGCATATCCTGTTTTACTTCAAAATGCCCGCCGCTTCATATGCCGCAGCCGAAACCACCTTTTTGGTTATGCTGGTCTGGTAATATCTCGCATCTGCTTCCTGCTCCATCGGCTTGCATTTCAGGGCGCTTTCCTCCGCCAGCCTCTCATATTCTGCGTGCTTTTCTTCCCTTGCTTTGCGGGCTTCTATGAATTCTGCCGATGACACTGACATCTTTTCACTTGTCACGCATGCATGCGCAATATCCCCATTTTCATCTAATGCGATTAGGTAACCTTTCCGGGGATTCGGATTCATAATATCCTGTTCCGCAATAAAGCCCTCAACCTTTGCCATAACACTCTTTGCCAGCTCCGGGTCATTCTTCATCTTTTCTTCCAGTTCCGGCGGTACAACAATGGCCTTCTTGCCTATAGTGGAATTGATCTTTACCTGCACCTTAGAGTCAAGCATGGCAGGCTCCGCCCCCCCCGATGGTTTCCAGTCCAGAACAGAATCATCTGCATTATTACTGAAATACTTATCCCACGGATAATCATTCCTCCCCCATAAGGAACCGTCAATCCTGGATGTATCCATGACGTTGTAGTATGCTCCGGGATATCTCGCCTGCCACATATCCTTGAAACTCATCACCGACACATCCGACTTTGCCGCCGTGCTTTTGATGTTGGCAAGCCCTATCTCGTGGTTCTCCCTATCTGCTTTATCCGTCATGGGGAATTCCCCCTGCCGTCTCCGCACCAGCCGCCCGTCAAAGCTGTTCTCCATTTTCAGGAAAAGCAGTTCCCTCTTTCGGAATGAAATTAGATGCCGTTACAAAATATTTGGAAGGAAGCTGTTCAACAGAAAGCATCGCCCAAAGTCTGGGAACGAATGGGTCGAGGATTATCGAATGGGCAACGATATATCAGTCTTTGGGGGCTGAAGGACTACTAAAAACCACCCAAAAGCTCAGTTCCTATTCAGCGGAAACAAAATGCAGCGCTATCTGCGATTATCTTTCTGGAAAAGGGACATTAAGAGAAATCCAGAAAAAATATGGAATCCGTTCTGATAAACAGTTGCGGAACTGGATTATGAAGTATAATGGTAATGAGAATCTAAAGTCTTCTGGAACAGGAGGAAGCAGTATCATGACCAAAGGAAGAAAGACCACATAATAGACACGCTCCATCTCCCCCATATACTCCTGTAAGCTGCCGACCTGTTTTTCTAAGATAATCCGGCTGCTCTTTTCCCTGTTCCAGCAGATCATGTCCTGAAAGAGTTTTACCTCAAACAAAATGGAGAACAGTAACAGCAGCAGGATAACAGGCATTATGACCATCAGAGATGGATATCTGTCATACAGCGTCTCCGGCACACCGTTTTCTGCCGTACCAATCGTAATACGCAGTAAAGTACATACCATCAGGCCGGTCAGCCCCGGCGTGAGGATGAACAGTAATTCTGTCCTGTGAATGGCATAGTCCTTTTCCCGGTAATCCCGCACAATCTTCCTCATGGTAAAATACAGCAACACTGCTCCAATGATATGAAACAAAATCTGGTTTCCTATGAGAGTAATATTTATAACAAAATTATAGCATTCCAGTACCGAGATATATCCTTTTTCCCAACACCAGTCCCATAGCCGAAACTGATGATTTCCTAATTCAAAAAACATATATGCAAGGAAAAAACTCATTTCACTCACAGCAGTAAATGTGACTCCAAGAAATAAGGTTATCCTCCTAACTGCCCTATAAAACACCAGCGCAATCATCGATACGATGCCCAGGATTACTGCCAGCCCGTTTATACGCCGGTTCCGTATCCTGCCGTCCAGAAAGCTCCCCTAAAAATACTGCAGGCAGTACCCCTGGAACATGGCAGAGACTATCTCCAGCAATATTCTTACTGCTTCATACACAGGACACCCCTCCATTCTGAAAATACCACATGTATGCCTTTACAAACTCATTGTACTTCTTCCTTGTCAGGTAAACTTAAGCCGCCATTGGAAAGGAATATGCTGTCATTGTCATACCGCACTATGTGTGCCATGTTTACCAGATACCCCCTGTGGCAGCGGTAAAAGCCGCCCCCAAGCTGCCCTTCCAGTTCGTCCATCATGGCATATGCCTCTATGATCTCCTCCATGTCCGTGGTATGGATTTCCACTTTCTTCCCCCTGTTTTCAATATACAGGATACTGCTTAAATTAAGCGTATACCCCTGATTCTTCGTTCGGATAAATATTTGCTGTTCCTTCTGCTCTTTTCTTTTCCCGGCTTCCCCCGTCGCCCTGCCAAGTACCTCAATGAACTTGCTTTCCTCAATCGGCTTTAGCAGGTAATGGAATGCCGACACGTCAAAGGCTTCAAACACATATTCCCTTATGCCTGTGATAAAGACCAGCACCGCGGATTCTATTATGTTCCGCTATCTATTTTATCGACAGATTTTTTATTATTTTGGGATGCAGGGAACGAAAGGCATACGAAATGGAACGAAAGGCATAAATGCAGTACGGAAATTTCAAAAACAGGTCTAAAGTTTTTCGCCATTCGTCCGATATAGGGGAAACGCAGACCGCCGCATAT
>CAJTVK010000238.1:0-1434 GCA_910579645.1 uncultured Lachnospiraceae bacterium
TCTGCCGCCGGATATCCCCGGCATAGACCTCGTTGAAGATAAGCTGCCGCACCGATGCTTCCTGAAAGTCATTCCCAAGCGTGGTGCGGATGCCTGCACTGTTCATGCTCTCCGCAATCCCCCGCAGGGGAACCCCGTCAATGTACATCTTGAACATCCAGCGGACTGCTTCCGCCTCTTCCGGTATGATGACATATTTTTTCTCATCCTCATCATACTGGTACCCAAGGATGTGCTTGTTTGCCGCCCCGATCTCCCCGGACTGGAACCGCTTCCTGACTCCCCATTTCACGTTTTCCGAAATGCTCCGGCTCTCCTCCTGTGCAAAGGATGCGAGGAGGGTGAGCATCAGCTCGCCGTCTTCCGAGAGCGAATGGATATGCTCTTTTTCAAACCGCACCTCGATGCCGAGGTTCTTCAAATGCCTCACCGTCTCCAACAGGTCAACCGTGTTTCTTGCGAAACGGCTGATGGATTTTGTCAGGATGATGTCAATTTTCCCTTCCTCACAGTCTGCCAGCATTCTTAAGAATTCACCGCGCCTGGATGTGTCCGTGCCGGATATACCCATGTCCGCATATACCCCTGCATACTCCCATTCGGGGTTTTTCTGTATCAGAGCGCTGTAATAGCTCACTTGCGCGGAAACGGAATGCATCAGCCGCTCGGTGTCCCTGGAAACACGGGCATAGGCGGCGACCTTCTTCCGTGCCTGGATAACCGGCAGCTTTGGCTCTATCTTGCTGATTTTCCGCATGAAATCAACTCCTTTCCGCTACTATACATCACTCTAAAACGCAATTATATCAAGGGTTTTCCGGCTAATAATGTACCCAAAGTTGGCCGGTATTTTTTAAGCAGGATTGTATCAATTTCCGCAAATTCCTTCTCTGAAATGACGCCCTTCTGCAACATGGATTTTGCCACGGAAAGAGACATAAGATAGAGCCGTTCAGCCCTGAACTGTTCTTTACTCACCTCCATCACCGCCTTTGAAACGGTTCCTGACATAGCATTCGTGGGAGCAGTATTTCCGTTTGGAATTGCCGTAAGCCGTGAATGCTTTTCCGCAGCCGGCACAGGTAAAAGAATAGACCGCCCGCTGTTTTATTTTCTCCGGATGCTCATGCCACCACTTCACCCTGCATTCACCGCAGCAGAACACGCGGGGCTTCATCCCTGACCTCTGCTGCAGGGGCTTTCCGCACTCCCTGCATCCCGGAACCTGCGTTTCCGCAGACACCGCCATTTCCCCCGCCAGCCCGTTCCTCCTGCAGAAGCTCTTGACCGTGTCTTTTGAAATCCCGACTTTGTTTGCAACCGCCGTATATCCACAGCCTTTCTTCCGAAGGCGTATGATCTGCTTTTTCTGTTCCTCCGTCATGGAAAGCACCTCCTCACTATACGGAGATTTGGAGGGCTTTTTGATGGGGT
>CAJTVK010000238.1:1441-3426 GCA_910579645.1 uncultured Lachnospiraceae bacterium
AACGGCTTCCCACACCCGGCGCAGGTAAAGGAATAGACCGCCCGCTGCTTTATCTTTTCCGGATGCCCATGCCACCACTTCACCCTGCATTCATCACAGCAGAACACGCGGGGCTTCATCCCTTCCGTCTGCTGCAGGGGCTTCCCGCATTCCCGGCATCCTGGAACGCTGTCCTCCTGTACCGCAGCCATTTCCCCTGCCAGCCCGTTCCTCCTGCAGAAGCTCTTGACCGTGTCTTTTGAAATCCCGACCTTGTTTGCGACCGCCGTATATCCGAAGCCTTCTTTCCGAAGGCGTATGATCTGCTGTTTCTGTCTGTCCGTCATAGAAAGCACCTCCTCACTATACGGAGATTTGGAGGGCTTTTTGATGGGGTATTTTTCTAAAAAAATACAGAAAGCCGTCCATGGCATTTTATGAAATGCCGGCTTGTCACTATTCCCATCTACTTTTGAGTTGATAATGGTCAGGCTCTGCATAATAAAGGGCGTATTCCTCAAGCCCCTCCATCCAGAGATTATAGCTTTCCATATCCGCATGGTTTCTTGTACGGAAATCCCAGCTCCCGGTATCCCCTGCATTGTATTTCACTACTGCCATGATCTGGTATTCTGCGGTTATCCCGTAACACTGTGTATAATAGAGCTGCCTGTGCGCCATAAAATAATCCCTGTCCTTAAACTTAAGGAGTGGGGAGAACATGGCCCCGGAGGCTTTGCCCATGTTGTGGGCGTAAACCGTCCTGTTAAAATCCCACTGCCCGGTATCCTTATCCATGAACGGGCAGCCTGTACTCTTTTCCTCCTTCCAGAAATCATGCGTCAGGTAGTAATCATTGTCGGAAGCGCCGACCACGGGAAGGTCAATGGGTGTTTCCGGCAGATAAAGCCAGCCCTTGATATCCCCGTTTGCTTCGGTCAGCGAATCCCAATCGTAAGGAAATGCCACGGTATATTTATCAGCCTCCCCTATATCCTCTGTACTGTTCTCTCCCTCCGGTGATTTTTCTTCTCCAGTTTCCGCTTCTTTTCCTCCTTCCACGTCCGGCGGTATTTCCGGCAGGGTAACCTCCGCCCCCTTTATCTGCTGGAATTTCTGCCGCTGCTTCACTTCCTGATGGCTGTAGGAAAGCATTCCCGCCATGGAGAGCAGGGCAACGGAAAGCCCAATGATAACCTGTACCACAATCCGCCTGCTTTTTTTCTCTTCCACGTCAGGGAAAATCAGCTTCCCCAGCTTCCCTGTCAGGTCCTTCATTCTGTCATAGCGCCTCCTTCTTAACAATCCCTGCGGCGGGCTGCCGCAGCGGCATATTTTTTGCCACTGCAACATGACCCGCGCGGAACATTATGCCCTATCTTTAGAACTGTGTTTTCCCTCACGGATAGAAAATGCCGCTAAGAGAACGCCCGCCATTCCGATTGCCGCAAAAAGGTAAATTGGCGTGGTGCGTCCTGTCTGGATTACGGGCTCCTTCTCCGCCCCGGTTCCCGGTACGCCCGCTGCTGTATTCCCGGATTTCCCCATTGCGGGAGTATCTGATTTATTATCCGTACCGCTGCCTGAACCGGTATCTGCTGTGTTGCCATTGCTGTTCCCGCCGGATACCTTTTTCCAGCCTGCATAAAGGCAGACATCCCCCTCCGGCTTGTAGACAGCGCCGGCCTTGCCGGCCAGTATCTGCTTATCCGTATACCAGCCGGTAAAAGCATATCCTTCCCGTTCTGCGGCAGGGAGCTTTACGCCTTTGCCCTTTGTTACTCTGGCAGAGGGTTCCTTCACCGTGCCGCCGTTGGCGTCATATTTTACGGTGTAAGTATCTGCTGTTCCTGCATTGTTTCCTTGGTCCGTACTGCCATCTGTATTGTCATCTTTTTTATCCTCTTCTTTGGTTTTCTCCCATTTTGCATAAAAATCAGTGTCCTTCGTGATACGGTAGGAATCCCTGTATGCCCCCGCAAACTGTGTCAGGGATTTGTCCAGAT
>CAJTVK010000239.1 GCA_910579645.1 uncultured Lachnospiraceae bacterium
CAGAGCCTCCCGGATATCCGCGGCATTGATTTGCCCGCCTTCAAATGTCTGCCGGATTTTACCGTCCTCCAGGACGAATACCCGGTCAGAGGTCAGCGTGATGCTCTCCAGGATGTGGGAGGAAAACAGCACAGTCCCATACTCCTTATAGCCCAGAATCTGCCGGTACAGATATTCCGTACTCTGGAAATCCAAACCGTTGACCGGCTCGTCCAGAAGAAGCAGTTTAGGTTTCAATGCAAAAGCCGTGATCAGAAATGCTTTTTTCCGGTTCCCGGTTGACAGTTCCCGTAACAGGGTATCCGTATACTCTTCAAAACGGAAGCCTTGTACCAACTCCGACACATCCGGCACACCCTTCCCATAGGCGGCGCATACATAGGCCAGGTATTCCCGGAAAGTAAAATACGAAAAAGAATTGTCCTCGGCAAACACCGTATAACGGCCGAGTTTAAAATTCTGCTTCCGAAAATCCACAGAAGAGCCGCAAAAGCCAATGCCGTCGGAACGGAAGGTAGGGAGCAGTCCGGAAAGCACCTTCAGAAATGTGGTTTTCCCGGCACCGTTCAGCCCGATCAGGCCTGCCACTTCATGTTCCGCCAGCGAAAAAGAAAACCCCGAAAGTATCACTTTCTCTTCACTGTACCACGCACTTAAGTTTTGAACAGTAAGGAGCGTTTCTCCCATCTTATCTCCCCCTTTGCCGTCCTTTTCTTTTTTCCATGTCGCATATGCGGAGCACGGAAATACACCTGCCAATACCAGATAAAGCCCCATCATTGGGAAACTTCCTTGGTCTGACTAATCGAACCATTTTTTATACCCCCTTATCCGCTAAAATTTTATCAAATTTCTTCTCCGACAGGATTTCATGGGTCACGAACTGCCCGTCATAGAAAAGGGAAAAGGTGGTAAAGGGCGAAGGGGCATTCTGCGCAGCCTCTCTGGTCTGGATATGTACGGACCTAAACGCAGCGTTCCTGGCCTTTGCCATCCCCTCCAGTATCGGTACATACTTTGCCGTAAAAGGGCATTGGTTTGTGTAATACAGCACAAATCCATCCGGCATATCCTCATGTCTGCCCACGGTATCCCCGAAACGGGGAAGCGGTGCGCCCCCTTCAAAGGCCAGGTACATCAATTCAAAATAAGGCTCTGCCGTATCCGCTGTCTGAAAGCCCTTATAACCCATATATTTCGGATCAGAAAGAAATCCCATCTTTTTTCCGGAGGACAGGATTACAAGCCCCTTTTTCCCTTTCGCTTTACTGTCTTCGATGCACGCTTCCAGCAGGAGATTCGAGTATCCATGCCCCTTGAACTGCCCGGATACCCACAGGCAGTCGATGTACATATAGCCCTCCGCCTTGATAGGCACCCATGCATATTCTGCGGGAATATACTCAATGAAACATTTTCCCCGGACATTGCCTTTTAAGAATACAAGCCCTTCGTCCAGCCTGTCTTTCAGCCAGTTCTTTTTGGACATGACCTGAATATCCTTGTTATTGGAGATTGCACAGCAGATGTGCTCCTTTTCGATATTTTCGTGTGTCAGCTTTACAAATTCCATATTCTATTGCCTCCTTATCCTTTGACCTGCATTTCGATATAAGGCTGAAATTAGAAGCGTTTTTCCTTTCCCTCTGTCTGCTGCTTCCTTCATCCTAACCACCCTTGATAAAACGCGGCCGCTCCCAAAATTGCACCTGCAGCCATCGCCGTCAATGTTGAAACAATAATGACAGGATGCTCTTTCATAAGTTTCCCTAATTCTTTTAAATCGTTCATTAGACTCCTCCTTGATAAAAATTTAATTGTAATCCATATTAAGCGTTCTCCTAATCCTGTCTTTCGCCAGGTAATCCGGCAGAAACTCTGTTACTTCCTTTCCATCTGCCCATTTTCTTATAAATGCGTAATCCTAGTATAACCCACTTTAAATAACCTTACGTTTCGCTGCTCTGCTTTCCCGATAGCACCTATGTAAAAGCCTCAGCATAGCCCGCTACGTCTGCGTTTTTACACAGGTACTCTCGAAAAGCATCCTCAGTGAAACATACAGGTATTTAAATCAGTTTATACTAGTTACAAGAACCATACAGTATTTCCTGTAAAACCTGATTTTACCATTCCCAAAACACCGGAACAATCAATTTGCCGCAGACGGTTTTCTAAATGACGTGAAATGTCCGGGCAAACCTCGGAACACCTCGGAACTGGTTCGCCCGCAGTTTCCTTGCCGTCTCCACCCCGTCCACGCCCTTCATCTGGACATCCAAAAACAGGATGTCAATCTGTCCGTCGTAATTCAGCAGTTCTTCACCGCTTAAAAATATCCGAAGATGAATCTCCCTGTTCTTTTTACGGAAAAATCAAAGACCAAAGCCTTTATATGATCGGCCATATGTTTTTCATCATCACAGACTGCAATACGAATCAATGCGCCACCTCCTCGTCATTATATCATAAGTCTTTGATACATGATTGTCAGTCGCCGCCCGCCGAATGTGCAAGCACATTCTTCCCGCAAATGCTCATTATATCGTCAGCGGCAAAAGATAAACTTTTGCCGTTGCCATGAAAAACATTTTATTATAACCTGCCAAAATACCAAAACAGGAAAATAGCGGCCTGATTGCTCTCCGGGATACCCTTGCCGGTATCGGAAAAAAGGCTTGGTGATATAATCCACCGCCCCGACTTCATATCCGCACTTCTTTGCTTTTTTACATCACTCCGTTGTTTTCATTCTATATTCATCAGCTAATATCCCGTTTCTGATATACCTTTACCGCAATCCGGTATGAGATAAAAAAACAGATAGCAGAAATGATAAGTACGATGTTGAAAGCCAGAAGGACATTTTCCTTTACAGGAAAGATCAAATTGATAAAAAGCACAAGCCCGGTAATAATCCCTGTCGATGCCATAAATGACATCATAAAGACAATCTGCGATTTCTCCGGGTCAAACAGATACGCACACGGCAGACTGATTCCGCCTGCCAACAGGGTAGCGCTCATCCCGATAGAGCCGTACAGTAATAGCGAGTGAAGCGTGATATCCATACCGAAACAAGCAATGATGACACAAGGAACCAGTGCTACCAGCATCCCTAATATGGCAAGCAGGATATAAAACAAAAACTTCTCACCAATAATCTGTTTCCTTGATACCGGCATGGTAATGACATTTTTGTTCCATTTGGAAGCCGCGTCACTGGTAATACTGATAAAGGCGGCTGTCGTAGCGGCAACCGGAGCCAGAACCAGAAGCGCACTGGTTTCCAGCAAAAAAGATAGCCCAAAGCCCAGAACAACCAGGCTAACGATAGTTACAAGGATATTGCT
>CAJTVK010000240.1 GCA_910579645.1 uncultured Lachnospiraceae bacterium
AAGACAGCGTGTTTACAAATTTGTTTCAAGATAAAAAGTATCTGCTCCGACTGTATAAGGCACTTCACCCAGAGGACAGTAATGTAACGGAAGGAGATATAAAAGATGTTACTATTAAGCACATACTGGTAGACGCAGACTATAATGACCTTGGATTTTCGGTTGGCGGCAGACTCGTCGTTTTGGTTGAGAGCCAGTCAACATGGACATTGAATATTATAATACGTGCGCTGATGTATCTCATACAGGCATATCACGATTTTTTTAAGCGTACCAAGCAAAATTTGTATGGTTCTAAAAAAGTGAATATGCCAAAACCTGAATTATATGTGATATTTACAGGTGTAAAACCAAAAAATCCGCCCGATATCATATCACTGTCAAAAGACATTTTTGACGGTGAAAAGACAGCGGTAGACGCAGAAGTCAAGGTACTTTATCAAGAGGACGAGGACAACATAATCGGGCAGTATATTATTTTCTGTAAAGTGTATAATGAGCAGAGAAAGAAATATGGGCAGACAAAGAAAGCGGTAACGGAAACAATCCGTATTTGCAAAAATCGAAACGTGTTAAAAGAATATCTCGAAAGTAAAGCACAGGAGGTTATAGACATTATGATGACATTGTTTGATGATGAGCAGGTTTTAGAAGCATATGCAAAGGATATTGATGATAATGCCGCACATAGGGAAGCAAGAGAAAATGCAAGGATAATGTTAAAAAACGGAAGAATTACAATAAAAGAAATACCTATTTTTTTCCCAAAATTAACATTAGAAGATGCGAAAGAACTTGAAGCCGAGGTTATGCAGTTGGTGTAAACAATCCTATCAGCCAAAATCAAATATAGTGACAACATTAGAGCATATAGGAACTGAAATCTATATGCTCTTTTTTGCCATTATGAGAAACAGGGCAAATCAAATTATTTTGCGGCTATTCCTTAAAACTATTTATTTACCATCAGTTTCACCATTGCCTGATTCAGTCCGTCCACCGTCAGCTTATACATCGGAAAAATATTCTTGATTGCCGTCTCCGCTTCCCGCCAAGGCGCATGACCGGGAGCCATCTTGGGGTTCATCCAGACTATTTTCTTATAGTGCTTCTTCATCAGCAGCAGCCAGTCCATGCCGGCCAGCCCGCCGTTGGGGCCTCTGTAGTTTCCCGTAGTGGAATACAGTTCCTCCGGCGCCATTGCCGCGTCCCCTACAATAATGACTTTATAATCACTGTCCAGATTGCGGAACATCCATTCCGTGTCTATCCAGTCTCCGTTTTCACACTCCGGCGTCTTATATAGTTTGCTGTAAATACAGTTATGGAAATAGTAGGTTTTTACATCCTTGTAATGATTTGACTTATGCACCGACTGGAACAGTTCGTTCAGCAGTGTCGTATAAGGAATCATCGTGCCTCCGGAATCCATGAGCAGCAGCAGCTTCACCGAATTTTTCCTAGGCTTCTCCATGACAATCTGCAGGCAGCCGCCGTTATTGCAGGTCTTGTCTATCGTTCCGTTGATATCCAGTTCCGTCTTGGGAATGTCCAGCTTCGTGGAAAACTGCCGCAGACGGCGCAGTGCCTGCATGAACTGCCGGTTATCTATGATCTTGTCGTCCCTGAAATCTCTGTATTTTCTCGCTCCGACCACGGAAAAAGCCGACTGATAGCCCGTGGTGCCGCCCACACGGACGCCGCCCACATTTCCTCCGGTATTCCCGAATGAAGTCTTCCCCATCGTTCCGATCCAATAGCTGCCGCCGTTATGCTCGCTGTCCTGATCCTTCAGCCGCTGACGGAATTTCTCTTCCACATCTTCCTTATCAATCTGCACCTCTTCCATCCGGTTCAGATGATCCCTAGCCTCTTCATGAGCCAGTTCCATCATATCGGATTTGTCCAGCCAACGCAGCATCTGCGAAGTGATTTCATCATCCGAACGGATTCCCTTAAAATGCTCCTCGAAAGCCAAGTCAAATTTATCGAATTCCGTTTCGCTCTTCACCAGTATCATTCTTGCCACATAATAAAATTCCGTCAGGCTGCTTCCGCACAGCCCCTTGTCCAATGCATCCTGCAGCGTCAGCCATTCGCTTAAGGTCACATTCAATCCTTTTGCCTTTAATGTATTAAAGAATTTGCCAAACATATGCCCTGCCTTTCTGCCTTGGCCTGTCCTTCCATAGCAATTGCCGGGGCCTGTCTTCCCCAAGAATTCACGCCGGCTATCTTACGCTGCCCTTCACGGTTTCCAAGTCCTCGTCTTTCTTCACTATCACCCCTACAAACGGCAGTTCCTTCTTAATTTTTTCCAAAGGAATTCCTCCAATCTGAAGGGCATTGACCCAATCAATCAGCTCCGACGTGCTCGGCTTCTTGCGCACATCCTTCAGGGAACGTATCCAGTAAAATACATCCATTGCATTTTTCAGAAGATTTTCCTCAATATTAGGGAAATGCGTCTTTACAATCTCCTCCATCAGCCCTTCATCCGGAAAATCAATGTAATGGAAAATACATCTCCGCAGAAAAGCATCCGGCAGTTCCTTCTCCGCATTGGACGTAATAATGACTATCGGCCTGTGCTTCGCTTTCACCGTCCGCTTCGTCTCATGAATATAAAATTCCATCTGATCCAACTCCCAAAGCAAATCATTGGGAAATTCCAGATCCGCCTTATCAATCTCGTCTATCAGAAGCACCACCTGCTCTTCACTGTCAAAAGCCTCCCCCAGCTTTCCCAGTTTAATATACCGCGCAATATCGTCCACGCCCTCTTCTCCGAACTGCCCGTCATACAGCCTCTGGATGGTATCATACACATACAGCCCTTCCTGTGCCTTTGTCGTAGATTTAATATTCCATATAATCAGCCGCTTGCCCAGCGATTTTGCCACCGCCTCCGCCAGCATCGTTTTCCCCGTTCCCGGCTCCCCCTTAATCAAAAGCGGCTTCTGCAGCGCAATCGCCACATTCACGCTCGCCATCAGCTGCTCCGAAGCCACATACTGTGAAGTACTTCCAAATTCCTGTTTCAATCCACCCATCCTAATCCTCTTTCCGCGCCCACATCCGCCCCGGATACCAACCTGTCACAAATCCGTCCGCAGAACCGCGCCTTTTCTAATTTATCCCCGCAGGCAAAAGCACCGGCCATCCGACAAGCCCCACAACCCACAGCATCAAACCGCACACCCGGCCAAAATGCCAACCGCCGGCACCACACCAAATCCCTACGGGCCTCATACCTACATGTTACGATATTTATCCGTCAAAAGCAAGTCCCGCCTGCCATTTCCCCCGGAAATCAGTAACAGTTCAGCCTGAATGCTGTGTTGGGAGG
>CAJTVK010000241.1 GCA_910579645.1 uncultured Lachnospiraceae bacterium
GGACACTCTGACGTGAGTACCACAATGAATGTGTATGCCCATGCCACAAGGGAAGCAAAGCGGACTTCCGCAAGGCTGTTGGATAAAGTGGCAGGCAATGATTAGATACATTCAGAAAAAAATTTCCCTTGTAAACTGCCCATAAGGGCAAAAACAAGGGAAAATACATAGCAATTCACTGTATGAGGCTTGAAAAGCCTTGAAAAATAGGGAAAGTTCTATAAATTCATCTGCAAATTCCGATATGCCAAATAGCCCGAACTGCCTATTCCCGCTGCGAAATCAACGCCCGACTCATCCGCCGACCATATTAAAATACCGCTGCCCGGCCCTTTATCGCGGGCATAATAGCCATCCCATTCCATGGCATATGCACTGTCTGTTTCCTGTGTTCCGCTTTCCATTGTTCCCGGCTCTGCTATGGCCGATGCTATCGCATCCAGTGCAGAATTCGTTTCTTCTGTCGGCTGGGTATTGTCCATCCCTTCTGCCTTTTGATATGAGGAAACATCTTTTTGCCCTGTACCGCTTTCCGCGGCCGGGTCATTCATGGCCGCTTCATTCATGGCCGCTTCATTCACATCCAGCTCATCCACGTCCGGCTTATTCACATTCGGCTCATTCTTCGAACCAGCTTCGCCTTTCGTATAATACGCTATTATATTGTCAATAGCATCGCCAACCGTAACCCCTTTATAATGTGCTCCCCCGAATATTTCCGTCTTGCCAAGTTCTTCCCCAATCTTGTCCAGCTTCCCTGTTATTCCCAGTACAAAAAGAATGCATCCGGCAATCCCAACGATTTCTGCCGCTATTTTTGCAGTTTTACCTAAAAGGTTATTCTTTTTCGTCTTTCCCATGTCCATTTCCTGAAGCCGGCATCCACACTCTCCGCAAAAAAGCGAACCTTCCGTCACTTCACTACCACAATTAGGGCAATACATTTTTCTCCCTCCTCATCCATTTCCATTAACATTTCATTTTACAGCCATGACAATATATCCCCTATATCATTTAAATTGGATATCAATGTACGTATTTCATCCGGGATATAGAATTTTACTGTTCTCGTCAGCATAAATACTGTCAGAATAATAAACAGCAGAATCACCACGCTTACTGCCAATACGAATTTACTTAATTTTTCCTGCTCGATTAATGATGACATTGCAACCACCATCGCGGTGAAGCCCCATATATTTATTAAAACAAACATCACAAGCCCCGCCCCCATATGTATGAGTGACACGATGAATGAAAGGATAATGGCCGGCATCAGCAAAGCGCTCCTGATGGAAACCGCCGATAACATTTGAGTATAGGTTACCGGTATTTTTATAACCGCATTCCCCAGCTTCAATAAAAGTGCCAATACACAAGCCAAGCCTACAGACAGCAACAATGTCACTATAAAAATCCTGAAATAAGGCGTCGATATGTCGAGTTCAATCATCAGGCGCCCTTCTGCAGACATAACAAAAATTGCGCTGAATATGCCCTGCAAAGCCATCAGCAATAAAGGATTTTTGATATCCGTTTGCATAATGGCTTCTTTTCCGGCTGTAACCGGGTCTTTTACTATTGCCAGGATTTTTTTGAAGAAGTTTTTTGCAAATGCCGTTGCATTTTTCTCAAACTGTGATTGCGGCGGCTTTTGCCGGCCCAGCCTGCCTGGATTTTCCTGCGGCCCTTTCATGTTTTCCTGCTGGCCTGATACATTCTGTGGACCTTCTTCATTTTTCTTTTCTGCCATCTGGCAGGAGCAGATTTCCCCCTCTTCCAGTGCCTTACCGCACTGTGTACAAAATTTTGCCATTTCTTACCTCTTTTCTGCACAGCTTTTGTTATCTTTTTTTTTAAATTATTCAGCTTTGCTGTGCTTTTTTATTTATAATCCGCTTATGGGATTATTCCTGTAGATGAGTATACTTTTCGTGTATGACTTATTTTGTCATTGTTGAAAATTTCTTTATTCAACCGGTTTATTGTTTCATGGATATAATATATTATTTCAGCGCCGAGGCAGCATGCGGGCCGCGTAGCGAGCAGGGGAAAACAGACTTTTCCTACTCGATTTTAAAAAAAATTTTGATAACTTTATTCGTAAAGCTTTAAGGTCTCTTCCAGTTCCTTTTTCATATCCAGCCTTAAGCCCTCCGGGCGCAGGACCTCCACTTTCTTCCCCTGGCTTAAAAGCCACATAAGGATGCCCTTCCCGTATACTTCTGCGCTGATGGTAAATTCATGCTCCTTTTCCCCGATAACCCGCGCTGTGGGGAGCCTGTCCAGCACCGGCTCCGGATTCTCACCATAGAATCTCAGCTGAATCTTCATCAGGTGCCCTGCATACATGAACTGAATCCTTTTCCGGAACTCGCCTTCCTCGAACCGGTCAGCATAGGATATATGGAACTTCTCCCCAAGCCCCTTATATGCCTTGATTCTGTCAATACGGAAAACAGCCGGGTAATCATATTTATGTACATATTTTCCAGCCTCATTGCGTTCCAAGATAAAGGCATTCAGGTAAAAATAGTATTCCGAAAAGAGTATGGCCATAGGCTCTATCACCCGCGTGATAACCTCATCCGTATGTTCCGCACGGGAATATTTGATTTCCATAATATTATGCTCTTTGATATCTACACCGATGTGCCAAAGCTTGTCCTGGATGTAGGTTTTATGGTGCAGCTCTACATAATGGAACTGCTCGTTGGAGATTAATTCTTTCACAAGCTTCATATTCTTCAGCGGAACACAACCTTCTATCATTTTCCGTAAGATAGTGTCAATTTCCTTTTTCGTAAATGCCCGGCTGCCAAGCAGGATTTTGCTCACGGCGAGGATTTCGCTGTTGGACATCATGGCCCCTTCGGCACCGGCCATAACGAAGCTTTTGCTGGCACGGTCGTATATTACAGCCCTCCCATCCGGTGAATAGCTTGTCCTGCGTTCATCCAAAAATATACGGATATCATCAATGTCGCGCTGGATTGTCCTTTCATCCACTCCGAATTTTTTGGCATCTTCCGCTTTGTTCACTGGCCTTCCCTCGCATAGGCGGGCATAGATATCAAGGATTCTGATGTTTTTTGAAGATTTACCTTCCATTAAGTACTCCTTTACTGATTCCTGTAATTTTTAATATGCTTTTTAAATTTGGTCATTGTTCCATGGATATAATATATTATTTCACCATATATATTTTTCTACATTTCACTATATTATGGCCTTTGCTTACAGCTTTTACATCTAGTATGACCCAATTCAAATAACTATATATTATAAATTATTCTGAATAACACAATATTCTGG
>CAJTVK010000242.1:0-207 GCA_910579645.1 uncultured Lachnospiraceae bacterium
GGCGGTATCGCCACATACATATGCACATGATCTATACATACTTTTCCGTCCATGAGCTGTACCTGCTTCATCTCACATAACTTCTTTATAATTTCTACTAAATCTCTCTTCGTCTCTCCATACATGATTTTTCTTCGATATTTCGGTATGAAGACAATATGATATGTGCAATTCCATCTGGTGTGTGCTATACTTTGATTATCCATT
>CAJTVK010000242.1:231-3287 GCA_910579645.1 uncultured Lachnospiraceae bacterium
GATATGGCCTGCGAAACCAATATCATTATAGCATAGGAGGTTTTTGTACTTTATGCAACGCTACGGCTTTGCCTCGGCCCCCATTTCAAATGGGGGATATAATAACTATTTCATTATCCGAACCTCCTCCATGTATCGGATGCCGGAAACGGCTACATCGTCTCAAAGAGCCTGCTCAAAAGCACAAAGAAAGAACAGGAATGGACCTACAGTGATGACGGCTATACCGCTGTCAGTGAAGATTTTAAATATAAATCCAGGGTTGTCAGGAAAACCGTCAAGGACGAAGATGGGAACAAGCGCACGATGGAAGAAAAGGTAGTGGTCTACTGGAGCCGGCAGTTCCAGGCACGGGCAGAACAGGAAGACAAAAAATTCCTGGATTTCCTAAAGAAACTGGAAGAACATCCAGAAAACTTCCGGATCACAGCCGTCCAGTCCAAAAGTCTCCGGAAGTTCTTCAAGAAAGAATGTGTCAATGAGAAGACCGGCGAGATCCTGGACTCTTCAAAGATCCGGGCATTTGTAGACTTCGACAAGGCGGCTGAATACAAAAAGAGCCTGGGGTATTACCAGATCGTCACCTCCGAACTGACCATGGACGCGCAGGAAGTGATCGAAAAGTACCACGGACTCACACAGATCGAGGACCAGTTCCGGGTCATGAAGAGCGACCTGGAGACCCGGCCTGTCTATGTGAACACGCCGGAACATGTCACGGCGCATCTCCTGGTGTGTATGATCGCCCTTATCATGATGCGGATCATACAG
Source organism: uncultured Lachnospiraceae bacterium (assembly GCA_910579645.1). GTDB lineage: Bacteria > Bacillota > Clostridia > Lachnospirales > Lachnospiraceae > Kineothrix. The sequence goes on from CAJTVK010000242.1 coordinate 1,003, forward strand.
AAACGGATCCGGGACAGCGGCCATGCGGCCATAGACCCGCATGCCTACTGGGGCAGCGGCCTGAATGCACAGAGGATCCAGGCCGCCCTTAATAAATGGAAAGTGGATCTCCTTCCCGGAGATCTGTACCGGTTCATGGATGCGGATGATCCTGACCTGAAGCTGATCCTGGATGCTTTCGGGATCAGCCTGCCTGCAAAGCTGTACCGCCGGGCCGAACTGAAACATATCAAGACGGAAATCAAAGTTTTCATGTAGGACATAAATGTAGGTACATTTTCTCAAAATTCTGTAAGCCGCATAAATACTGAAAATTCTGCATAATACCGACAAAAATGGAGTCCAAATGGGCTCCATTTCGTCTTTACAAGTGGCAAACTCGGGTCATACCACACTCATAATCCAATTTCTACATTTTGACAAAAACCGCCTCAAAAAAATAAGGCATCCCAGACTTTTACGTCCAACATGCCTAATATACCAATCAACAATAATAACTTATTTCTCCAAAATATTCATACCACTTTTGTATGATTTCTTTACTGTTTGCTTCAATAAAAACTAACAGCTTTCTTAAATCTTTTGATGGGATCTGAGAATTATTATTGCAAACCAACGTTCTCCCTCTTTTCGTTATCCACACTTTTGTTGAATTTGCTTTCGGATTGTGATCTGCTATATGCACATGAATCGGTTCTGTAGGCTTATTCTCATTTGACCAAAAGAAAATGATATATCCTCCGAATTTAAAAATTTGAGGCATTTTTAAATCCTCCGTCTTTTGCAAATTCCATAATCAAATGCGCATTATTTTCAACAAATTCTTTATAATAATCCATCTCTGCATCAGAAAATCCAACTATATTCTCCCATGTATAATCCGGCAAATAACACGTGGCATTATGAAACCCATCATAAACCGCCTTCTCTATATATACCTTAACCCTTCCATCAGGCTTGATCTCAGAATGAACTATTTCTGTTGTGTCACTTAATGTCGCATAAGGATATACCATAACAACAGCCTCCATCTATATTAATTTTGAATTGAATAAACGAAACTAAATTATATACTACATATCATTATGTCTAATATCATATCACAAATATAAAGACAATTCCAGATTTTTATCATTGTTATAAAACACACCGGACTTTTACATCCAATATGCCTTACAACCTTATCTTTTCAACGCATTACGTTTATCATCATACTTTTTCTTTTCCTGTTCTTCATACTGCATAACTTTTTCAAACCATGGATTCCATTTCTCTTCCAACCGTTTTAACGCTTCTGCTTCTTAACTCTCATGATTTTCTTTTTGTATTGCTCTCCGCTTCGGTTCGCGGAAAATCTGATCATCCAGTTCCGCTTGCAAGCTGTGAAGCAACGGCAGAGGAAAAGGTACAGCCTGTCCCGTGCGTATTCTTTGTATCAATCCGGGCAGTGCCAAAATGACAGATTTCTTTCCCGTCAAACAGGACATCCTCCGCATTCCCTGCTGCATGACCGCCCTTGACAACAACCGCCCTGCATCCCATTTTATGGATCGCCTTTGCGGCTTCCTCCATGTCTGCCACTGATCTGATCCTGCTTCCCGTTATTTTTTCCGCTTCCGGAATATTCGGTGTCAGTACGTCAGCAAGCGGGACCACCTTCTCAATCAGCGTTTTGATTGCCGCAGGTTCCATGAGCGGGCAGCCGTTTTTCGCATACATCACAGGGTCAACCACAATATTTGCCGGATGGTAATACTTCAGTTTTGCGGCAACTTCACTCATACAGTCCGGTGCGGAAAGCATACCGACTTTCACCGCATCAACCTCAATATCTTCAAAAACAGCATCCATCTGTTTGCCAATCATATCCGGGCTTACATCCTGAATGCCGATTACTCTGTCTGTGTTTTCTGCAACAACATATACTTGGCCAGCATCATGGACCTGTATTCGAGGAAGATCATTTCCTGGACACTGGGGGAGACGCTGGAGACGAAATGGGTGCTGGAGGCCGTGGAAAAGGCGAAAAGGGAACGGTGTGTGGAGCAGCCGCTGGTCATCCACAGCGACCGCGGAGTGCAGTATACCTGCGGGGACTATGAAGAAGCGACCGGAGGGATGGAACGCAGTTATTCGGCGAAAGCCTGCCCTTGGGACAACGCCTGCATAGAAAGTTTTCATGCCCTGATAAAAAGGGAATGGATCAGCCGGTTCCGTATCATAGATTACAGCCATGCATATAGGCTTGTATTTGAATATATAGAAGCATTCTACAATACAGTAAG
>CAJTVK010000243.1:0-220 GCA_910579645.1 uncultured Lachnospiraceae bacterium
TGAAGTATTCCAAAACGGCGGGGTCTGCGTCCATAGGCTCGGCTTCCCCGGAAAAGGGCAAGCCCATAAGCCCGTAGAGCATTTTGATGATTTTGAACAGCTTCCCCCGGTCGGCGGGAGTGTTCATGGTAACAAGAATATCTGTCAAGCGGTTTATGGTTTCCATGTCGCCGCCCGTCGTTACCCATACCATTTCTGCGAATGGCTGCGTGATTGCACC
>CAJTVK010000243.1:248-3262 GCA_910579645.1 uncultured Lachnospiraceae bacterium
TTCGCCGGACGGGAGTATAATACCCTTGTCTAAAAGCTCGTTTTTCATGTCATCCTCCTGTTCATGCGCCTAAATTTTTGACGCTATTTTGCCGCCCTTGCTCCAAAAGTGTAAGCGATTTATAACAAGGTGCCTAGAAAAGTAATTCCATTGCTGGTAAGATATTAACCATGAATATTCAGGCTCTACATTCTGCCTGTACTGTTTTCGACCATGGCATCAGATCATCCAAATCTTCAGGATGGTTCTGCCAGTCAGTATCCGGCATATATAACAGCAGATATTCCAAATAAGTATAGACATTGAGATTGTTTGCTTTTGCGGTTTCAATAATACTATATACGGCTGCACTGGCTGCTGCTCCCTTAGAGGTATCTGAGAACAGCCAGTTTTTTCGGCCAACCGTAAATGGCCGGATGGCATTCTCTGCGGCATTGTTTGAGAGAGCACATCTCCCATCCAAAAGATAGTTCTCCATATATGGTTTTTGGTTCCCTGCATAGGTAACTGCTTTTCCAAGGGCAGAACCTTTTAATGCCTGTACCGAATCCAGCCAGCACCAAAAGGCCTCCAGAACTGGTTTTTCCAGTTCGAGGCGTTTCAAATACCGTTCTTCTGCTGATAATTCTTTCAGCTGGTCTTCGATATGAAAGAGTTTATCGCAGTAATCCCTGCCGGTTTCTGCGGCTGTAGGCGGTGTCCCGGATGCCTTCTTTCCCGGAACGGCTTCCACAAACTTCCGTCTGAGGTGGGCCCAGCAGCCACATCTTGTGATGTCTTCCAGTTTGTTATAACCGGAGTAGCCGTCGGTATGAAGATATCCATGGAATCCTTTGAGAAATTCCACGGCATGGCCACCGTTTCTGGATGGCTGGTAATCATAAAGCACGACAGGAAACTTATCATCATTGCCTGTACGGTAAAGCCACATATAGGATTTGGACTGTGGCTTTTTCCCATTCTCCTTAAGCACCTGAACTGGTGTTTCGTCACAATGAAGTACTTCACGTCCCACGAGTTCCTTTTTCAGATGTTTTATGATGGGAATAAAGTAATCCTCGGCACATCGGATAATCCAGTGTGCCATGGTGGCACGTTTTAAGGATAAGCCAAGATTCTCCCAGTCTTTCTCCTGCCTGTAAAGAGGCACGCTGTTAACATACTTCTGGTACATGACATTGGCAACCGAACTGGGGGATGCCAGAGAATGGTTCATTAAAGAAGTCGGTGTCTGTGCTTTCATAATGAATGGCCTGGCAGTGCGTCTGCACTTTGGACATTCGCAGGATTCCCTGGTATAACGGACAATTTGTAGTTTTGCAGGAATGTATTCCAGTTCCTCACGGACGGTTTCTGTTCCTAAAAATTTCAGCACGGAACCACACTGGAGACAGATTTTTTCTTCTTCTGGTATGCTGCATGGAATGATGCGGACGGGAAGGTCTTTTATTAGTTCTGCACGTTTTGTCCGGGAATTCTTACGGAAGTATCCCCTGACTTCTTTTGCAACAGGTTCCGGCACGGATGCATCTGCACAGACTTCGGCTTCATCAAAAAGAGACAGCTGCCCGTCTACAACATCTTTCGGAGTTTTCTCGCTGGATGCACCAAACTTGCCCTGACGCATGATCAGGATAAGTTCTGTAAGGTTATCAATCTGTTTCTGCATCATCGATATTTGATTTTCAAGCTGCCTGATATAAGCATCTTTTGTATTCATAACCGAAGCGCCTTTCCCTATGTTTTTTGGTATTTTTATTATACCGTAAAAAGCACTCTAAGTCCAGTAAATACAGGTCTTTTACAGAATGAATAATCAACAAAAATCAGCTGGTTTTGCAGGATTTATTGTTAACTTTTGTTCTATTTTTAATCCTTCCATCAGCCATCGGAATTGCTGCCAGGAAATAGGCTGTAATTCACCCGGTTCCCGTGGCCATTGGAAGGATCCATTCTCCAAACGCTTATACAGAAGGACAAATCCGTCCCCTTCCCACAGCAGAGCCTTGATGCGGTCACAGCGACGGCCGCAGAACAGGAACAGGGATGGAGAGAAAGGATCCATACGGAACTGTTCCCTGACCAGTGCGGCAAGACCATCAATCGATTTACGCATATCAGTGTAACCGCAGGCAATGTAAACCTGTTCGGCAGCTTTGATATCGCCTAACATGTGGATTTCAGTGCAGCAAGCACAGCCTCCAGAGTTTCCCTGCCAGCGCCATTATACACTTCCAAAGTGGCATATGGAAGATGTATCAGGACGGCAGCATTTCCGTCTGATACAGGCTGCTGAAGCTGTAATTGTTTAAAAACAGCAGTCTTGCCGGGCTGTGCCGGAACAGGAAATGAACAGCAGGCATCCTCCCGCAGTTTCTTAAGGTTGCGGTAATAAGTCTGCTCACAGATATCGTTTTGTTTACACCATGCGGTAACGGTCATTCCGCTGGACTGACAGTCTGAAATGAGCGCTAACCATTGTTCCCGTTTCAGATATTTTCTGACTTTAGTAACCTGATCCATGATGCTACCTCCTAACATTACTGTACAGTACTATCACTAACGCTGCTATACAGTTATTGGAGTAATTATCTCATGGAAGCTAATTAGAATCTAGGCACTCTGTTGTGGATCGCTTACGATCGCTTACCTTTTATAGAATGAAATTTCAGTTTTGGCTCTAAAAACATTACCATTTTATTACCGCTTTAGAAGCATGAAGTCCGCAAACCCTTGATTTCACTGGATTTGCGGACTTCAAACGCACTAAAATGTCTACTCGAACTCGTCTCATCTATATGATTTCAAGATACTTTTGTATCTTTTTCGTGTGTATTAATCCACCTATTTCGCATATTATTTCTATCTATTTTGAGACTTCCAAAAATTTTAGAAGCAAAATAGAAGCACCGGAAATTCGATGGTGTTTAGGTAACAAGCATTATACTGGCTGTAATTCCTTTTCCAACTCAAGCACCTGTTCCAGAGTAAGATTAGAATACAATGCAATTTCC
>CAJTVK010000244.1 GCA_910579645.1 uncultured Lachnospiraceae bacterium
TGGTGCAGCACGTCGAAACCCACATAAAATCAATGGCTGTTATCAAAGCCTTACGAAGACTATGCCTGGGAGAAACAGCTTAGCTCAAAAGTTGTAAAGTGGTGTTAATTCTATAAACTTTCTATAAAAAAAGCGCCGCCGCCAGCGACACTTTAACCACATTTTCCCCCAATGCATAACTTTCATCCTGCTCCATATACTATTCTATGAGGTTATCTTCTATGAAAAGTTTAAAACAATATACTGCCATCGGAATTATCTTCGTCCTGCTCGCCGGAACACTGGCGCATTTTGTATACGACTGGTCCGGCAATCATGCTGTAATCGGCCTTTTCACGCCGGTGAACGAATCCATATGGGAACACATGAAATTATTGTTTTTCCCGATGCTGCTGTATGCTTTTTTCGCGGCACACCATCTGAAAGAAGATTACCCCTGCATCGTCTCCTCCCTGTGCCTGGGAATACTGACGGGAACCCTGCTCATCCCGGTTCTTTTCTACGCCTACACCGGCATTCTGGGAAGAGACTATTTTATTTTGGATATTGGCACCTTTATCGTAAGCACCCTGACTGCGTTTCTGCTCTTTTACAGGCTCACGCTGTCCTGCAAGGCAAAACCCTTTACCGCCATACTCTGCATCCTGGTGTGCATTCTCTTTGTCTGTTTTCTTTTCTTTACTTGCCATCCGCCGGGCCTCGGACTCTTTGCCAATCCGCCGGCAGGGATATTTTACCAAATCCCCGCTTGCCCTATCGGTATATAGCCTGCATGACTGAAATCGGATTCCGCCCACAGCAAAGATATCACACATCCGATATCATCTCTCCTCCATAAGCGACACCACCCACTCCCGATATTCTTCCCCCGTCTTCAATTCCAGCTCTGTCTCCAGCCTGTTGCGCAGAGCCAATACCTCCTGTCCCTTTACCGGATCAAACCCTCTCTTTTCATATATAGAATAATATATGCCGACGCCCCGCTTCTGCCAGCAGGGCAGGTCATTATAATTTATATGTTCGGAAAAGAGCAGCTCATTTTTCCAGGAAACCGATTTACCCTCTATCAGCGCCGTGGCTTCCCGCACATCCATCCCCTTTTTCCGCAGCATCCAGTAGCAGTGGGCATTGAGCGAGTTTCTGTGGGCATCCTCCTGCCTCCAGGAAAAATAATCTTTTACGCACTCCAAATTGGGCAGAGGAACCACCCTGCTGTCAAAGCAGGACAAAATTCCCAGCTTTAAGGACATAAAGGCGCTCGCCTCCCCCGCCAGCACCGAATTGATCTTCCTCACCTTTCTTCCGAACGTATTGTCATCCGGGTGAAACAACAGAGATATCTCATCGCTCTCCGTATAGCCGTAGACGATCCTGAAACCGCATTGCATCAGGTGCTTTACCGTATCGATCATGGCATCCCGGAAGCGGACATCAAAGGGAGCCTCGAATTCGCATATCTCCTTTGTCAGCCTCGTGAAATTCCTGCCATCCAGCCGTACCGCCAGATACAACTCCGGCAGTATGGTCTGATCCAGAGACTGCTCAAATCTTCTCATCTTTGCATCCAGTTCATCAAAATTCATGCTCTCTCCCTCCATTTTTCCACCACGAACTCACCCTGTTCTATCCTGACAAAATATAGCCTGTCGAATCCTTCCCGGTAGGAAGGCATCTCTAACTTATTGGATGTACACACGATCGCCTTATCCGGAACACAGGCTTTTCCCGTTCTCTCATGGTTCCGCTCCACGCAGTCCGCGATCACAGACTGAAAAAAATATCCTTCGATCTCATAACCATACTGTTTTGCCCTGAGAATATACTTCTCCCTGTCCGCGGCAGTGGGATTTGTATTGTCCACCACAAAGGAATATCCCTTCCTCAGGCAGTCCTCCAGGAGCAGATTCTCTTTGTTTCTCGTGTGCAGCGTATCCAGATTGATATGCACATACTCTTTTGCCCACCTCCGATGATAAAAGGTGGACTTCCCGCTTGCCTGAATCCCTGTGAATATGATCGCTTTTTTGATGTCTGCTGCTTCCATCCGTCATATACTCCCATCCCGTAGTACAACTAAGGCAGAACATGTAACATGATCCGCCCAAAAAGCTTTAGAATTTTTGGGGAAGTTATCAGACATCCTATTTTTCAGACAGCTCCAGAGGAACGATTGTAAGCGTTTTTCCCATAGATACCAACAGTTTTAAAATCGTTGATAACTGGGGATCAGTTTTTCCGCTTTCCATTCTTGCAATCACAGACTGCTTTACCCCTGTCATATCTTCCAATTCCCTTTGCGATATATGCTTTTCCTTTCTTGTCTTTATTACCTCTCCAACCAGTTTAACCATTAAATCATTTTCAGCAATTTCTTCCACTGTATAATGTTTCTTTCTGTACTCGCTCCAGCTTTCTCCCATCGGGGAGATTTTCTTTTCATTATCCATCTTCTCTGCTCCTTTCCCTGAAATCTTCCATTAACCTTTTTTCCTTTTCAATCTCTTTTTTGGGCGTCTTTTGTGTACTTTTCATAAAATAGCTTAACAAAATAAATGAATTTCCGTCCCATGCAAAAAACAGAATCCTGTCTCTTAGCGGACGCAGTTCCCATATTTCCCCATCCAAATGCTTTACATACGGCTCTCCCGCTGTTGTCCCATGTTCCATTAGTATTCCGATATATTGGTCGATTTTATTATATTTTATTCTGGCATCTTTACTTTTCATGGATTTTTCTTCCAACTCATCAAGATATTCCTCTCCGTAATCCGTTACCAGTTCCACACGCTCCGATAGCGGAGCGTACAATAAAATATCTAACAGGTACTCAATGTAATCTTTCTTTTCCAACGCTTCACAGAACAGCGGGTGCCATTCTTCCTCCGGCTTGTGCGGCGCATACTGGTACTATGTCAAGAAAAAGTACAAGTTAAACGTGGACTTTTTGTCGAATCAATGGAATCCTATTCCACCGTTTTCTGCGATCATGTCTTCCAAATCATCCAATTCGGTTACCATCTCTTCACGGAATTCCTGAATCCGATCCATGATGTCTTCCAGCAGATCACGCAGTTCTGCTCTCTCCCGAATCAATGTCTCCACGTTTTTAGACTTCATCCTGCACTTCCTCCTTTCATTTTATCTATTCCACCCCTTAGCCCCGCTTCTCACAGCAACTCTTAACCGGTTTCCTGCATTTTCGCCTCCATCCTCTCCAGATACCGTTTTTCATATTCTCCTGGGGAGCGGTAGCCACAA
>CAJTVK010000245.1 GCA_910579645.1 uncultured Lachnospiraceae bacterium
CAGTACAGATGGCATACCGAATTGCGAATTATTTTAAAGTAGCTCTCCCGGTTCTCTTCCCCGATATGAATAAGAAACCTGACGAGCAGGAAGGAGCACACCATGGAACGTAACTATCAAATCATAGCTGTCGACTTTGATGGCACCTTATGTTTTAGCAAGTGGCCCGATTGTGGTGAACCCAATCAAGCACTTATCAATTATCTAAAAAAATGGAAATCCGATGGCAATAAGCTCATCCTCTGGACCTGCCGAATCGGCGAAGCTCTATCAAAAGCTGTCGCATGGTGTCAGGAACACGGACTTGAATGTAAACGTCAAATCATACGCCTAGTCAGATTATAGATTTTCTGTCAAACTTTAAAAAACTAATAAAACTAACTAGTTTTTTAAAGGAGGCTAACAATGGATAAGATCACACATGAAATCCGACTTTCCAACTGGAAAGCAGTCATCGAACAATGCAGTTTAAGACCAGAAGGCCAGACTGTAAAACAATGGCTTGCTGATAACGGGATCAATGAGAAAACTTATTATTACTGGCAGAGACGGATAAGAAAAGAGGTTTTCGGGCAGATAAATCTGCCTCAGCCAGCCGAAAACCCGGAACTGGCGTCTGTTTCATTTGCTGAGATACCGGTTATACCGGAACAAAGAGAAACGACCATGGAAGCTTCTTTTCACGCAGATGCAGTTATCCGGACAGGAAACACAACTATTGGTTTATCCAACAGCATATCCGACCGTCTGCTTGACAGGATAATGGGAGGGCTTTTACATGCTCGCTGAAGCCTTCGGGGTCAAAAAGATCGTGATAGCCTGCGGCCGCACTGATCTGCGGAAAAGCATTGACGGGCTGGCGCAGCTGGTCAGCACCGGATATGACCTGGATCCGTTCGAAAAGGATGTGCTGTTTTTGTTCTGCGGTGGAAGAAACGACCGGATAAAGGGACTGCTCTGGGAAGGGACGGGATTTCTGCTCCTTTATAAAAGACTGGAAGCAGGTTCGTTTTCCTGGCCCAGGACACCGGAAGAAGCGGTGGAGCTTACAAGGGAACAGTACCGTTTCTTAATGAATGGACTAAATCCAGTCAATCCGAAGATCAGGGAAATCCAGCCTTCCAAGGTACTGTAATCTTTTGTGCAGAACAGAGAAATTTTCAGGCTTATCCTGTAGTAAATGGGATGCCGCAAAATGGCTTCAGCAGCGCCTTGTACATTGGTTTAAGAGTGTGCTGAAGGCATTATAAAGAAAGCATATGAACTTTGAAAATCTCATATTTCCATCCTGCCAAAGGCCCTGTCCGAGCGCTTATAAACATAGGCAGAATGACGAATGACAGGTCTTCTGAAATTCGCTTGTTTTCCGGTTTTGCTGTATAATAATAACCACAGGAGAGATTTTCATGGCAAAGAAATATACACCGGATGAACTGAATGGCTTAAGCAGACAGGAACTGATCCTCCTTGCCATATCCATGCAGGATCAGCTGGAACAACTGAACGCAAACATGGAGAGGCTGATCGAACAGATCAGCATTGCAAACCAGCAGCGTTTTGGGAGACATTCGGAACGTCTTGATGTGATCGACGGCCAGCTGGATCTGTTTAATGAGGCTGAGGCTTTATCGGAAGGGGCCGGGAACGTTCCGGAGCCTTCCATTGACGAAGCGCTCCCACAGCATCCAAAAAGGAAGAAAAAAACAGGAACCCGTGATGCCGATCTTTCCGGACTGCCGGAAGAATCCATCATACACAGTGTCCCAGAAGAAAAACTGATCGAACATTTTGGAGAGGGGTGTTATCGGAAACTGCCGGATGAGAGTTACAAAAGGCTCCGATATACTCCGGCATCATGGACGGTGGAGCTGCATACGGTTGAAGTGTATGTAGGTACGGACGGACTGCGCCAGGATGAATTCTTACGGGGTGACAGGCCGAAAGACCTTTTGCGTAACAGCATCGTCACACCCTCCCTGGAAGCTGCTATTCTCAATGGCAAGTATGTCAATTCCATACCGCTTTACAGAATGGAGCAGGAGTTTCAGAGAAATGGTGTGTACATCAGCCGGCAGAACATGGCGAATTGGACGATACTCTGTGCGGAAAGATATTTAAAGCCTGTTTATGACAGGCTGAAAGAAGAATTTTTCAGATATCATGTCACCCAGGCGGATGAAACGCCGGTGGAAGTCATAAATGACGGGCGCAGTGCCGGTTCCACCAGTTATATGTGGGTGCACCGTTCGGGCGAATACTATAAGGACAGGCCGGTTGTCCTGTATGAATACCAGAAAACACGCCACCACAAACATCCCGAAGAATTCTACAAAGGCTTCAAGGGCATTCTGGTAACCGACGGCCTGGCACAGTACCATCTGCTCGAAGACCATCTTGAGGGATTGACGAACGCCAACTGCTGGGCCCATGCAAGAAGGGATTTCTCTGATGCGATCAAAGCCATAAAGGATCCGGAGCTGGCAAAAAGGTCCACCGCATATCAGGCACTGGTAAGGATCGCGGCAATCTATAAGCTGGATGAAAGCCTGAAAGAACTGACGCCGCGGCAGCGCCTCAAAGAACGGCAGAAACATGTAAAGCCGCTTGTTGAGGAATATTTTGCATGGGTAAAAGATGTTTTGGACAGCCAGCTTCCAAAAGGAGCGACTGCTTCCGGACTTCATTACAGTATCAACCAGGAAAAGTATCTCCGGGTATTTCTCAATGACGGAGAAATCCCGATCGATAATTCCGCATCAGAAAGAGCCATCCGTACATTCTGTATCGGAAAGAAAAACTGGGTAATTATTGATTCCGTCAAAGGAGCAGAAGCAAGTGCCATAATATACAGCATCTCAGAAACAGCGAAACTAAACAGCCTGAGCACTTATAATTATTTTAACCATCTGCTGACAGAACTCCCCAAACTTATCGACAGGGAGGGAAATGTGAGCAATGCGAAAGCGTTGGAATCATTACTGCCGTGGGCAGAGGAATTACCCGATATATGCAGAAAACCACGCCGCTGAAAAGCGGCGTTGCTTTATTCTGTGGCGTATGGTTTGACGCTTACATTATATTCAGGTGGAACGCCAACTTTTATTGAGGATAATATTTTTGAAATAGTGATACCTATGGATAATGTGGCGAAGTTGCAGGTTGGACCTGAGGAAACTAACAAAGAAACTAACAAAGAAACTAACAAAGAAACTAACAAAGAAACTA
>CAJTVK010000246.1 GCA_910579645.1 uncultured Lachnospiraceae bacterium
CATCCTTCACATTCTCGCTTCGCTCAATACGCCCGTCCGGGTACACCCTTTTGGAAATCGAACCTGCTCCGCAAGCCACGATAGACTGTTTCTCCTCCATAATAAGAATATTATATATCCCATATTTCCCTTCTCTTGCATAGCCCACGTTTTCCAAGTTTCCCGACATATTTTTCTGCCGGTAAAGATAATACGGCTGCATCCCCATCTCCGCTGCCGCCTCTGCCGCAATTTCCATTGTAAGATCCGTATTGTGCAGCGTTTGGATTCCGTTCTTTTCTATCCACTGACACAGAGCCGAAGCACGCTTAACGGCAAGAGAGTGTACGGTCAGGCTGTCCGGATTCATTTTCCTTATTTCCTCCGCCGTATGCCTCACATCTTCTTCCGTCTCTGCCGGAAGCCCAAGAATAATATCCATGTTGATATTGTCAAACCCTTCTTCCCTTGCCAGTGCAAATGCGTCCTTCACCTCACCTACCGTATGCTTTCTGCCTATCAACCGCAGCGTCTCTTCCTTCATCGTCTGAGGATTCACGGAAATGCGGGTAACTCCGTATTTCTTCAGCATCCGCAGCTTGTCTCTCGTAATGCTGTCCGCCCTTCCTGCTTCCACGGTAAATTCCTGTACATTTTCCAGCTTCAGATATCTCCGCAGCATCTGAAACAGCCGCTCCAATTCCGCCGGCTCCAACGTGGTAGGTGTGCCGCCGCCAATATACACCGTATCCAATATTTTTCCCTGATGGACTTTGGCCACATAGGAAATCTCCTTCTCCAAAGCATCCAGATAATCCCCCACCCGTTTCTTCCATGCCGAAATAGGATAAGAAGTAAAAGAACAATATAAACAAGTCGTAGGGCAGAAAGGTATCCCGATATATAGGCTATACCCGTCTTTATAATGCAGCCCGGTTAAAAGCGCTCTTTCCCGTTTGGCAATATCCAGGCTTAACCGCCCTTTCCTGTCACTGATCAAATACACCCTGCGCATAAAATCCAGAATTTCTTCATCCCCTTTTCCTTCTTCCAGCATTACCATGGGAATTTTGGTAGGGCGGATGCCTGTCAGCGTCCCCCAAGGCAATTCTTTTCCTAAATACCGGGAAAGTTCCTGATAAATCAGCTGTTTCAGAATATTTTTCACTTCCGTGCGCTGCATCCCTTCGGAACATTCCGCCCGGGCGCAGCTGCCCGTTCCCCCGGCAGGTGCCTCTCCTGGCCTATGCCCCGCTTCCTGTCTGCCCGGCAGTTTGTCCTCACGTCCCCTTCCCCACTCCATTTCTATCCGATTTTCCAAGAAACGTATGTAAATATCTATATCCCCCTTATTTTCCTCCCCACTCTTATCCTGACATTTCGTTTTCCGTTTGTCCTTCCGCTTCCCCGCCTCTTCTTCCTCGCAAAATACTTTTACTTCCTCTGCCGGAAAAAAAGCTTTTACCAAAGAGTGGATATCATATTCAAACTGAGGCTTGTTTATCCATACCAGAACCATTTGCCGCTTTCTCCTTTCTCCGCCGCAGCCGCTCACGTCACCGTTCTCTCCGTGACCGGCAACTTCTTTTCCCATTACAGTATAATAAACTCAGTTCCCTCTGTCCAGAGAAAAGAATCTGTGCTATAATATAAAAGTATGTCCGGCGGCACTGCACGGACGGCTCACATTTAAAGCACGGCATCCCCGCCGGCGATAGGAACGGCATGAACCGGCTTACGGATAATGACAGCCAGAAAACATGGAGATGAGATTTATGAAAACGGCTCAAAAACAGGCAAAAACCACACGGATGACGGAAGGGACTATTTGGAAGCAAATACTTGCCTTCGCTTTCCCGATTTTCCTCGGCAACCTTTTCCAGCAATTATATAATACCGCCGATTCCCTTATCGTCGGCAATTTCCTGGGCAGCAATGCCCTTGCCGCCGTCAGTTCCTCCGGCAACCTGATTTTTCTGATGGTAGGTTTCTTCAACGGAATTGCCATGGGCGCGGGAGTGGTGATTGCCAGATATTACGGGGCAAAAGAAATGAAAGAAGTGCAGAGGGCGGTACATACTACCATTGCATTCGGCCTTGCGGCCGGCATCCTGCTGACCATAGCCGGAACCCTTCTCACCGCCCGTATCTTAATATGGATGGGCACCCCTGCAGACGTGCTTCCGGAATCGGCCACTTATTTCCGCATCTATTTCATGGGTTCTCTTTCCTTTGTCATGTATAATATATTTGTAGGTATTCTGCAGTCCGTAGGCGACAGCAGGCACCCTTTGGTTTACCTGATAATTTCCTCCATTGTCAATATCCTGTTGGATCTACTTTTCGTAGGCGTTATGGGTTTTGGCGTAGGGGCTGCGGCAATGGCAACCATCCTCTCCCAATTTCTCAGTGCTTTCCTGTGCTTTTACCGGCTGTTGCGCAAAAGCCCGGAAGAATACCGAGTATCCGTCCACGCCATACGCTTTGACCTTCCCATGCTTAAGCAGATTATTGCCAACGGGCTGCCGGCCGGTTTCCAAAATTCCATCATTGCCTTTGCCAACGTCATCGTTCAGTCCAATATCAACAAATTCGGCAAAATGGCAGTGGCCGGCTGCGGCGCTTATTCCAAAATCGAAGGCTTCGGCTTCCTTCCCATTACCTGCTTTTCCCTTGCGCTGACAACCTTCATCAGCCAGAACCTTGGGGCAAGGCAGTACGCCCGTGCCAAAAAAGGAGCCCGCTTCGGAATCCTCTGTTCTATTGTGTCCGCAGAACTGGTAGGCATCTTCCTGTACTTTGCCATCCCGCTGTTAATCCGTGCCTTTAACCGCACGCCGGAAGTCATCGCTTACGGCACGGCGCAGGCCAGGACCGTCACCCTCTTTTATTTCCTGCTGGCCTTTTCCCACTGCATCGCCGGCATCCTGAGAGGTGCGGGGAAAGCCTCCGTCCCCATGATTACCATGCTCTGTTTCTGGTGCATCGTGCGTGTGACTTATATCACTGTCATTGTCCGCCTGATTCCGGTTATCGAGGTTATCTTCTGGGCTTATCCGCTGACTTGGACGCTGAGCTCCATTGTTTTTCTGCTCTATTTCCTAAAAGCGGACTGGGTGCATGGATTTGAAAAGTAGCTTACTCAAACTTCGCACTTAAATAAGTGCGTATGCACCTTTAAAACTCAATAATAAC
>CAJTVK010000247.1 GCA_910579645.1 uncultured Lachnospiraceae bacterium
TTTTGAAACACGAAAAGAATGTGTGGCAGACATTGAAAAGAATGTAATAAAATTGAAGACTTATTTGGAAGAAAATCTCCATGAAAAAGAAAATAACCCAGATATTCCCGAAACAGGGATGGCTGTCTTACGCCAGCAGTTTGTTTTGGTGGAAGCGATTGAAAAATGGATTGCTGATTTGAAAAATAGTTTTGAAATAGATTAATGTATATGTCTGTAAAAAAGTATAGAAAAAGAGCCAGCAACCAGCCCTTTTCTCACATTGTCACTTATCCATTCAGTTTTTACCGTTTTTCTCATATACGAACACGGAAATAATGTAACTTTGAAACCTATGTAGTGCCAAAAACAGCGTATTTACGGGCTTTGTAGGCTTTCCGTGTCCGTATCTGCCGGAAACTAAGACACCACCCCATGCCAGCTTTATTGCTCCCATTTTTGATGAAATAAGATCAAAATTCTTCCTCCTCTGGCTCAAAATATTCTAACAGTGAGAGATATGGGCTGCGTGGCCTTTCCCGGAAAATTTCTCACTTGCTTTGTATTCACCACATATTTTACAGTAATGCCCATGCGGGCGGTTTTTCTTTTTTGACATCGCAGATTCCTCCATCCCTGCACCTATTATACAATGAACAGCCAAAACTTCAAAGATGGCTGTGTTCTGTTTTAGATATTACTTATGCCAGATATATTCATCTGACTGAATCAAACAAAAACAGGCTTCCCCTGCCCATAAACAGAACGGGCAAGGAAAGCCTGTTTTTTGTTATACTCTGCTTCTGTCATTCAAGCCATGCAAATAAATTTTGATGCGGGGAAACGCCTTTTTCGCAGCTCCCTTCCCCATCTTTTGCATGGGCATTTCTTCTGCCCTATGCCACTAATAGCATGGCACACCGTATCCGTATATAGCATCGCTGCCCATGCTGTAACTTCTTCTGGCACAAATATCGCCGCTGTTTCCCTCTATGGTATTCACAACGCCATTCGTCACGCTCTCCACAATGCCCACATGGTCTATGGTTCCGTCATTCCCCCAATCAAAGAATATTATATCCCCCGCTGCTGGAACATAGCTTGCGTCCTGGAACTGCCCACGGGCATGGAACCAGTCCACACCGTCCGAACACAAGGAGAATTTCGGTATCACGCCGCTTTCCAGATAGCCGCACTGCTGGGCACACCACGACACAAAGCAGGCGCACCATTCCACCCTGCTGTCAAACCCGTACCAGCTCCAGTAGGTGTCACCGCTGTTTCCTTCCTGTGTCAACGCCACCTGCACGATTGCCTGGCTCCCGGTTCCGGTGGGGATTCTGCCGAAAATATAATACTGGAGTACATGGGGGACGTACTGCTTATCCCCGTAACTGCTCCAGCCCATCCGCTCCGCCATCATATCGGAAAATTCTGCGGCATTGGCGGCAGTGTATCCTCCATAGTTACTCTGCGCCCATGCGATATATCCATTCCCGAAATTATACCCCTGCAACGCCAGCCTGATATGCTCCATGTCCACCGGATTTTCCACCCCTGCGCTTTGCAGACAGTCTTTTAATGCTTGAACGCCGCACTCGATGGAATATTCCGGATCGGTGATTCCATTCGGCTCTCTTGGGTATCTGGTATTGTAGCCGCTCTCGGAGCTTTGCATGGGATCGCTGCCCTGCCCGCCGCTCTCCTGCATCATCACCGCCTTAATCAGCTCCACATATTCCTCAATGCCATACTGCTTCGCATAAATGCGGATGACTGGCTCATAGGCTTCCACCTCCGCACTGACCGGACTTACCGTGCTGGAATTGCCGCCGCCCACCATGCAGAGGATTCCGCCGAACAGAAGGACGATGATTAAGATAAGGACGGCCACCCAGCCCCCTGCAGCAATGGCGGATATGAGTGCTTTTGTCCCGGCTATGATTGCTTTTACTGCGCTTGCTGTGGCTTTTGCCGCTGCCCTCACTGCCTGTTCCGCCGCCCTTGCCGCCTGCCTTGCTGCCCGTGCTGTTTTTTCCGCTGTCTTTACGGACGCTTTCGCCGCTGCTTTTGCGGTCTTTGCCGCCTCCTTTGTAGTTTTTACAGTTTTCCCTGCGGTCTGTTCGGCGGTTTTTACAGATTTTGCGGCAGATTTGATTGTCCCTTTCCCAGTATTCTTCACGGCCTGCCCCGTTTTCCCTGCGGTCTTGACCGTTTTTTCGCTCCGGTCTATGGTCTTGATGGTCTGCTTGGGAAGCTCCCGGATTTGTGACGACTGCTGTCTGGCATTTTGCTGTGAGATTCTCTGCTGTGACGCCCTCTGCATGGCTCTCTGTCCTGCGGCTTTCTTCTGCGCCGCCTGTTGTGCCGCCTGCTCCTGCGCCTTTTTCCTCATCTGCTCTTTCGGCTGGTAAGGCTCTCCCCTGCCTGACGGGGCGGAAGGCCGGGGAGAGTTTGATGGTTCCCCGTGGACAGGACTGCTCCCCTCACGGGCTGCCTCTCTGGTTTCTTTCGTTTCTTTGGAAATCCGGTGTTTTTCCTTTGCCTTGTCCACAAGCCTGCCGCCCTGCTTTCTCGCCTGATGTGCGGCTTCATGGGCGGCTCGGTCGGCTCCCCGCTCCGTTTTATCCTCGGCATATTCCGTGGGGGAAGCATACCTCTTTTCCTGCGGCTGTGCCTTTTCCACGGTTTCTTTTGTGCGGACATAGGCACGCTTCACTCGTTCCATGCCCGTCACGGTCTTGTCCAGTGCCTTTACATCCTTATGGACTTGGCGTGTCTTAATTTCCTTGCTCATCGCCCGCCCTCCTTTGGGATAAACCCGCCATTACTCCGCAATCTTTTTCGCCACTACCACAAGCCGCCCGTTTGTCCGGGAATACTCACAGGTGGAAAGCGTAATCAGCTTGTCCCCGTATTCTGCGGTTACTCCCGTATCATAGAGAGATAACGATTTGCACTCATCCACATACGCCTGAAACTCTTCCTCGGTTTCCGCATTGGCGAACAGGTAATATTTGAATCCCGTATCGTCATATACCGTGGTCTTGAATACTGCGATCACTTCATAGTCCGCTGTTTTCGTGAGCGTGTCAAAGCGGATAATTTTGTGTCCCTCGTAAAATTTCCGGCTCTCATAGTCCATCAATCCGGTGAAC
>CAJTVK010000248.1 GCA_910579645.1 uncultured Lachnospiraceae bacterium
CCCTGACACAAAAATCAGGCACTGAAATTCACCGTAATTTCCGCAATGCAGTACTGGAACAGGCGCGGAGGAACAGGAGGAACGGAGCGTGAGGCGGAAAGCTGGGAAGAACCACCGAAAGCAGGCAGAAGAGCATAGGCTGCCGGAAGAGACAGGATACGGAGCGGAAGAGAGGTTTCCGGCAGGCAGCAGTTTCCGGCAGTATATATTTGTCATACGGGAATTGACAGGCAGGGAAATAAAGAGAAAATATGCCCGTTCTTATTTGGGGATTTTGTGGAGCGTTTTAAATCCGCTGCTGTCCATGGCGGTGATGACAATGATATTTTCCACTATATTTAAGAGAAATATCGAAAATTATCCTATTTATTATCTGACCGGGAGTATTTTCTGGAGCCTGTTTACCGAGGCGACCAATTCCGCCATGACGGCATTGGTGGACAATAAGAGCATGCTGATTAAAGTAAGGCTGCCCATGGAGATATTTCCTTTGTCCCGTTGTTTTACGGCAATGACGAATTTCGGGTACTCGCTGGTGGCGTATACGGTGATGCTTTTTGTGTCACGCATTCCTTTTACGCCTTATATGCTGATGATTTTCCTGTATGCGGGAATGCTTTTTCTGTTTGCGCTGGGCGTGGGATATTTTTTGTCCGTTCTTTATACGATATTTGGTGATATTAAGCATTTATACTCCATAATGCTGACGCTTCTGATGTATGCATCCGCCATTTTCTATCCGGTGGAAAGTACTTCGGAAATGATGCAGAAAATAATAAAAAGCAATCCGGTCTACAATTATATTGCATGTGCCAGAAAATGTATGCTGGAAGCGGCTATGCCGGATTCTGCGCAGTGGATGAAGCTGTTTGTCTGGAGCATCGGAATGTTTTTGTTCGGAAAAATATTTTTTCATAAAATGAGGAATCGTGTGCTGCAGAAGGTGTGAGTCTTGGAAGGGCGTGTGTTTTGGTGAAACGGATAGGATTTTGCATAGCTAAGAGTTTGGGGAGGGCGGGAAAACGGTACAGCGGAAGGAAAAAAAGCCGAAGGCTGCGGCAGGCGGCTTTTTTTGCGATACTATTTTGGGGGATGTGGCACCTGCGCCTGACCGGGCTGCAGGCACTGGCGGCAGAGGAAACCGTCGCTTTCGGAGCCGGTGCTTATGCGTGGAATATCGGGGAAGTGAATACTTTGGAGGTGACTTTCCGGGAGGCCGGTGGGGCAGACGGGTATACTATCTGTCTGGAATATGACCCTGCTGTCATAGAGTACCTGGACGGGGCGGACAGAGCGGAGGGGAAGCGGCTTTGGCTGGAAGGAGAAGGGGGAGAGACGGAGTATGTCAGGACGCTGCTGTTTCGGCCCAAGGCTGCAGGGAATACCGTAATACGAGCCGTGGCGGCAGAGAGAAAGCCGGAAGGGGCGGAAGAAACGGCGGGAAAACGAGGAGAATCGGAAGAAACGGCGGGAAAACGAGGAGAATTGGGAGAAACGGCGGGGGAACGGGAAAGAGTGGAAGAAGCGTCGGGAAAACGAGGAGAATCAGAAGAGACGGAGGAGGAACGGGGAGGAGCGGAAGACACGGCGGGAAAACGAGAAGGGTTGGGAGAAGAAGGCAAACGGAACGAGCCGGAAGACACCGCAGTACGGCTGCCGCAGGCATCGGTGGCGGCACAGGAAGCCGGCAGCCGGCTGCAGCGGCTGGAAGTGGGCTTTTCCGCAGGGATGGAGCCGTTTTCGCCGGCCGTGCTGGAATATCATATGCAAGTGGGATATGAGGTGGAGTGGCTGCCGATGGAGTATGAAACGGAGGACGAGGCTGCGGAAGTCACCGTTTCGGGTGAAAATTTGAAAGTGGGCAGCAATGTAATCACTTTGGCAGTGCAGAAAGGGCAGGCAGCGCCGGTGGTGTATACATTGTATGTGGAGAGGGAAGAAAAGCCGGAGGAGCTTCTGCCGGGAGGGGAAGGGACGGAACCGCAAGAACTTTCCGAAAGCAATGCAGAGCCGGGGAAGATGCAGGAAACGGAACAGGGGAAAATACAGGCGGAGCCGGCGGGGATGCAGGAAACGGAGCCGGCAGAAGCGGGGGTTGGGGATTCTTCCGCAGTCTCGCCGGCGGGAGGAAACGGGCCGCAGGGAAGCGGATCGGGGCAGTTGCTGCTCTGCGTGGCCTTTTTGGCGGCAGGCGGGCCGACTCTTTTCTTTTTCCTGTGGAGGAAGAGAAGAAGCGGGGCAGGACGGAACGGACAGGAGGGCAGCGGCTTTCAGATGATAAATCTGGATAAGACGGTGATTGACGTACGGCATGTGACCATGAATTTCCGTCTGGCACAGGATGAGCCGTCCAGCCTGAAGGAATATTTTATAAAGGCTCTGAAAAGGCAGAATCATTACCGGGTATTTTCGGCACTGAAGGACATAAATTTTGAAGTGAAGCAGGGAGAAGTGCTGGGGGTCATCGGTACGAACGGTTCGGGAAAGAGCACTTTGCTGAAAATTATTGCGGGGGCACTGATTCCGTCCAAAGGAAAAGTGGTGGTGGACAAAAACAAAGTGCATATGCTGACGTTGGGAACCGGGTTTGACATGGAACTGACGGCACGGGAGAACGTTTATCTGAACGGGGCTATCATTGGCTATACGAAGGAATATATCGACGAAAAATATGAGGATATTGTGGCTTTTGCGGAACTGGAAGGATTCATGGAGGAGCGGATGAAGAATTTTTCCTCCGGCATGGTCTCAAGGCTTGGCTTTGCCATTGCTACCGTGAGGGATTCTCCGGATATATTGATTCTGGATGAGGTGCTCAGCGTAGGGGATATGTTTTTCCGGAAAAAGAGTGAGCAGCGCATACAGGAGATGATACACAGCGGGGCGACCGTGCTGATTGTTTCCCATTCCTCGGACTTTATCCGCCAGAACTGCGATACGGTGGTCTGGATTGAAAAGGGAGTCATGAAAATGATTGGGAAGCCGGAGGAAGTATGCAAGGCTTACGGGCAGATGCAGTACTAGGAACTGTTCCAAAATAACTTTTCATATTGCTTGTTTTTTTCTCCGATAGCACCACTCAAAAATCAGTAACATAGCCCGCTATGCGCTTGATTGTTGAGCGGCACTCT
>CAJTVK010000249.1 GCA_910579645.1 uncultured Lachnospiraceae bacterium
ACAAAGACACCAGCAAGACCAGCCACACCACCGCCCTTCTGGATGTGAAGCCCGATCTTGTGAAGCGGATAGGAAATACCACCTTTGACATACATATCCATTTCAGCGAAACGAGCCGGGAAACGCTGCGCACAGATATGGGAAATTATACGCTAAACAGCGGTGACGCTCTTGTTTTTGACTCGTCTGTCAAGCACACCTATATCAATGAGCAGGATGTAATGCTTACTTTTATGGTGGTAAATTTCTATCCCAATTAAAAAAGCGGGCTGTAATCGGAATTCTTAAGAGATTCGTCAGAAAATATTCGTTGACGCACTTGGACTACTATGATAGTCTGTCGCTTAGATAGACTATCGTAGTAGTCTGTTTTTTCAAAAGGTGCGCACCTGTGAAGCAATGTCATTTACTTAAGGAGCAGCTACGGTTCAGAACAACATGAATTGCCCCGGCTTCTGTTAACTTAAGGGAATAAGGCAGCGCTAATACAAAAAACGGTATCAGAATAAGGAGGGTACAGGAATGGCTGAAGTATAAAGACGCATGGCTGGCAGAAAAAGGGCATGGCAAACAGACGAAAGCGCTTTTTTTCAAAAAAGATGCTTTCATCCGCCCAAAGGTGTATAATAAGGTTTGTGGAGGTTCCTGCCCGGTTTTAATTCCGGTAACAGAAACTGATGGGAAGCTTGAACCGATGCTGGCGGGCAAAGGTTCTTCCGGGCCTGATGGCTTCGATATTCTGGGCGATCAGGCCCTCCACATCCATTTCCGTCCTGCCGTCATGGATCCGCAGGAAATCCCTGCAGGTTTTGAAAGCTTCCGCAAAGTTCACCTGGTATTCATGCTTCCTTTCCCCGCTGTCAACCGATACTTTGGATATGATGGCGGAGCTGAAGTTGTGCAGGATGGCACGCGCCCATATTTCCTGGACGATGTACTCATATTTTTTTGAGTGGAACGCTTTCAGGCATAAGGGGTATTTCAGGTCACGGAATGCGTTCTCCTCATTCCATCTCAGATGGTACAGCTCCTTGAAATCCTCAAAGTCGAATTCGTGTTCCGGAAGGTTTGTTATGATGTTCTCAAAACATCCGGGTGAGATTTCGAACCTGACGACACGCAGGGAGATGTCGTATTCGCTGCGGCTTTCATCCAGGTAATCCAGCGGGACAGCCTGGCATATATGCCTGTAAAGTTCAGACAGCCGCGGCCGGGAGCGTTTCTTTTTCGACTGTGTCCTGGTGAGTATGCGTTCGACACGGCAGTCCATTTCCTTAAGCCCTGCGGCCTTACGCCCGAGTATGCCCCCCAGCCTTTTGTCATTGCAGCGGATGAGGAAGAACTGCCCGTTTTCAATGACATGGGCAAAGTTATTGTAGGAAGCATAGCCCATATCGGCGAAATAAATGGTGGGCGGGCCGCCGCTGGCGGCAGCATCAACCATCTCGCAGAAAGCGGCATATTCGTTCCTCTTTCTGCCGGGCTGGATCACGAGGTTGGTGAACCTGCGGTCGAGGATGGAATAAAAGGCATTGATGTGAACCTGGTTGAAGCCCCTTGTAGATTTGCCGTTAGGTTCAAAGAACGTGTCGGCATCGTCCGGATTGCGGAAGATGTCGGCAGCAGACCCGTCACAGGCAATGAACTGGTATTTCCCATTGTAAAGGTTCTTGTGCAGCCTGCAGTTGAAGGTGAAGAGAAGGTTGGCGAGGGCATCGCTGGTAAGCTTGCGGCGCTGCCTGTAAAAAGCAGCCTTTGATGGGGCGTGTGTTGTGCGGCCGAAATAACGGTAAAGTTCCTCTTTGATACAGTCAGCCTCCATGGTGAGGAGCATCAACAGGGTGTCATGGAACCCCATTTTCCGGTTTCTGGTGAAGTCCCTGCCAGGGTTGACGGCATACTTCCCAGGATTGGCGGCGATTTCGTTGACTGCCGCCAGGAGCAAAGCTTTGATGACATCAGAATTTTTCATAAAGTGCCTCCTTGATCAGGTGAATGTGGAACAGTTGGTTCCTAATCAATTGGCTTTTTTGATGAAATCAAAAAAGCCGCACATTTTAGGCGGCTTGTCAAGTCTTTTATGAAAAAAATTTTTTAGATATTTTTTTGGTTAGGGGTAGAAAAAAGCAGATTCCTGATTTTTAACAGAAATCTGCTTAAGTAAATGGCATTGCACCACAATAGCTATGTGGAAGGCTGGCTGAAAGAAAGCGATCTGCTCTTGACCGATCTGAGTTGTGGCGAGATACTGTTTCAGGACAAGGCAGGAGAAAATGAATTTTACATCACATCAAATGGAACACGATGCTATTTCTATCTTCCCGGAAAAGAAGAAAACGAGAAGCTGTTTGGCCTGATAAAGATACCTGCGGAAAATGCGGTAATTTATTACCGGGATACTTCGGACTGGACGCGGAAACACACGGTTTACACTTTTGATTATGTGGCAGAGCCTGATATTGATACAAGCGACGGAGTTTTAACACGTATCAAATTTTATATATCTGAAAACCGGTTGAAAGTGGCATGGACATCTTATGAGCCTGTTGGTAATGAGCATTGGGAGTACCTGGAGAAAAAGGCTTATGAAATCTTACTTACCGAAAGTGCTTTTCAGTGAACGAAAAGTGTAGGCGGGGTTGGAGCTATGACGGACAGTTTTATTTGGGATTGTCCGGCATTGTGATAAAAAATAAATTTTATCAAGGAGGAGAAAAATGGCAAAAGCGGAATTTAAGTCAAAAGCAGAAGAATTGATTAAGTTGATGGTAGATACAATTGCAGACAAAGAATATGCGAAACTTGTATCCAGCATTCCACCAAAACTTTCATGGGTTTCTTATATTGATGCAGAGCAGACATTAGAAAATGCCTGCTTGGGATTTGGAAAATGGTTGGTTGAACAATTAGCTATGTGGGAAGAAGATGAAGGTAAAAAGTTTGTAGTAGATCATTTTGAAAGATCTTGTATGGAGAATATTCATGAAGAAAGACTTGAAATTGATAAGAGAGATATAGTGTCTTACAAACCAACGAGCTTTGGAGAACAGCTGGATTTTTGGTTTGAGATAGAGTTTTTCATAGAGAATGGGCAAATAAAGGCAGT
>CAJTVK010000250.1 GCA_910579645.1 uncultured Lachnospiraceae bacterium
ACCGTGCCGGGAACCTGCCATGCAGGCCGGGCTGTACCTGCCGATGCTGTGTGTTGGGGGAGTTTCGGTAGTGATGTTGGGGGTGGCGGTGGGAAGAGATGGGAGGTTAGGTTTCTTTTTGCCAATAGCTTTCCGCATATTCTTTTGCTGCCTGCTCTGTCAGGCCGAATTTCTCTTCTAATTTCTCTAATTCAACAGAAAAGCCTTTTTTCTTTAATGTTTGCAGCAGCTTTGAAGGTTTTGCGCTTCTTATGAAGGATATGGTTACGATTTCCGTGACGGAATGACATTATGCCTTGTGGATTTCCGTTTCTTTTGATATAATTTTTATGTTGTTTCATGCAGGGGATTTTGGGGTCTGCATGGTTTGAAACGGTAAGAGCAGTGGGAGAGGTAACGATATATGGAGAAAAAAGCAGTGGTTTCCCTTGGGCATCAGGCACTCGGCTATACGACTATGGAGCAGCGGGATGCAGTTAAAGTGACGGCGACGGCGTTGGCGGATTTGGTGGAAGCAGGCTATCAGCTGACGATTACGCATAGTAATGGGCCGCAAATCAGCATGATTCATAAAGCCATGACGGAGCTGAGGCGGATTTATATAGATTATACGCCTGCGCCTATGTGTGTCTGTTCGGCTATGAGTCAGGGTTATGTGGGGTATGATATTCAGAATTCCCTTCGTGCAGAATTGCTTGGCCGGGGGATTTCTAAGACTGTCAGCACGATTCTGACACAGGTGACGGTGGATCCTTATGATGAGGCGTTTTATGAGCCGACGAAAATCATCGGGCGGTATATGTCGAAAGAAGATGCGGAAATCGAACTGAAAAAAGGAAATTATGTGAAAGAAATTCCGGGTAAAGGGTTCCGCCGGGCGGTGGCGGCTCCGAAACCTATTAAAATCGTGGAGATTGATGCTATCCGTGCCCTGTCGGATGTGGGGCAGGTAGTGATTGCCTGCGGCGGCGGCGGTATTCCGGTGATTGAACAGAATCATATTTTAAAGGGTGCTTCCGCGGTGATAGAAAAGGATTCTATTGCGGGAAAACTGGCCGGGGAACTGAAGGCCGACCGGCTGATTATTCTGACCAGCGTGCCTTGTGTGTATAAAGGGTTCGGTACGGATCAGGAAGAGTCTGTCAGGGAACTTACGGTTGCTGAGGCGAAAGCTTATATTGGGGAAAAACAATTTGGGGAGGGCAATATGCTGCCTAAAATAGAAGCGGCGATTGCTTATCTGGAGGCATGTCCGGAAGGAAAGGTGCTGATTACTTCTTTGGAGTGCGTGAACGCTGCCGTCAAGGGGAAGGCAGGGACGCTGATTCATTCTTAGAGCGTGTTTGAAAAATGCTTTCTGTCAGAGGTGCGTTATAATTTGTGGGAGCTTAAGAGCATAAATGCACATTTATGCTCTTGCCCCTGCTTTACTTGCCAATGCCATGTATAGGTAAATGCGGCTGGCTATCTTGAAGATTGGCATCAAGATAACCGTCTTTTGGAAAATAAAATTTTCTGTCTGCTTTTGCACAGTCAAATACAAAAGTTTCCCTATAAATATTATTCATAGGAAAATATAAATTATGTGGGTCTAAGTATGTCGGCATCTCGGACTCTCTCTGTTAAAGCATTTTCTGCTTCTGTCTTGTCGGTACCGTACTTGCCCCAAAACTTGTTTGCAGCCTTTTCGGATTTTTCAAGGAAGGGCTGTACCTCTCATCCGGTAAAAGCCTCGGTGGGCGCACAGAACCGAAGATGGAATTCGTAACAGTTCAGCCCAGGACTTTGCACTTGCTGCAAAGTCCGTGCGAATGTGTAAATTTAGCCGAGAGAGAATCTGCCCCTCGCCGCAGGCGACTTGGAATGGGCAGATTCCGTAACAGGGAAGCCGCAGGCTGAACTGTTACTGGATTTCCGTATTTTATCAGAAATCTATCTTGACAATTTTCTCCGGCGGTGCTATGATACATTTCATAATAAACCTAGTATATTACTAGGAAATAAAACGTGAGCAAAGGAAGCAGGGGAGGGAATTAAAATGGCTGACATAAAAAAGAGTGCAACGGAATTAATTGGGGGAACCCCCTTATTGGAAGTGAGGAATTATGCAAAGGCGGAAGGCGTGGAGCATGCCGTGATTTTAGCTAAGCTGGAATATCTGAATCCGGCGGGGAGCGTGAAGGATAGGGTGGCCTTGGCCATGATTGAGGCGGCGGAGAAGGAGGGAATCCTAAAACCGGGAGCGACAATTATAGAGCCGACTTCCGGCAATACGGGAATCGGCTTGGCATCCGTGGCGGCCTCCAGAGGATATCGGGCGGTGCTGACTTTACCGGAAACCATGAGCATGGAGAGAAGGAATCTGCTGAAAGCTTACGGCGCGGAACTGGTGCTTACCGAAGGCGGCAAAGGCATGAAGGGAGCCATAGCAAAGGCCGAGGAACTGAGGGACAGCATTCCCGGCGCAGTGATATTGGGACAGTTTGACAATCCGGCCAATCCGGCCGTACATGCGGCATCCACAGGACCGGAAATATGGGAGGACACGGACGGGAAGGTAGATATTTTCGTGGCGGGCGTAGGCACCGGCGGGACCATTACAGGCATCGGCTCTTATCTGAAAGGGAAGAATCCGGATATCAAAGTAGTGGCGGTGGAGCCGGAAGATTCCGCAGTGCTTTCCGGAAAGAAGCCCGGTTCCCATCAGATACAGGGAATCGGCGCGGGATTTGTGCCTTCCGTATTGGATACGGATATTTATGATGAAATTTTCCAAGTAAAAAATGAGGATGCTTTTGCGGCCGGGAGAAAACTGGCGGTGAAGGAAGGCATCTTAGTGGGGATTTCCTCCGGAGCGGCGCTGCACGCGGCGAAAGAACTGGCTAAGAGACCGGAACATGCAGGGAAGACGATTGTGGCATTGCTTCCGGATTCCGGAGACCGTTACCTGTCCACGCCGATGTTCGCGTAACAGTTCCAAGGACTTTGCGCTTGCTGCAAAGTCCTTGCGAATGTGTAAATTTAGCCGAGAGAGAATCTGCCTTTCGCCGCAGGCGACTTGGAATGGGCAGATTCCG
>CAJTVK010000251.1 GCA_910579645.1 uncultured Lachnospiraceae bacterium
ATACCACTATCCTGTATATGGGGGATCACATTCTTTATGTCGGCAACCACACCTGTTCCTCCGCATCATCGTAATCAAAGGTAAGCGATGAATAACCAGCCGTCATCCATCGCAATAAAAATTCATAATCAAATAAGAGGCAGTTACTCCAATGGTATCTGCCCCCGATTTTCCGGTGTTTCCGTACTGACATCCATGACTCCTGAACATCGTTCCTTTATAAAATTGCTCCACGGCATCATTGCTTCCACACCTGCGGGCTTGTCTTTGTAGTCCGGCATGTACAGCAACAGCGTGTAGAGATATTGGAACACATTCAGTTTGTTTGCTTTCGCTGTCTCTACCAGGCTATATATGACTGCGCTCGATTTTGCTCCTTTTACGGTGTCATGAAACAAAAAGTTTTTTCTTCCTGTCCCGTAGGACTTTGCCCTCCGCTCCGCTCGGTTATTTGATATCTCACAACGGCCGTCAAGCAGGTAATTGCAAAGCAGATCCCGATGGTTTACGGCATAGTTCACTGCTTTTTCCAGCCGGCTTCCTTTAAGCGGTTCTATCGTCTCAAGCCATGCAAAGAACTTTTCCCATATCGGAACCTCCTGCTTAAGACGCTCCTCCTTCCTTTCTTCCGCATCCATTTCCTTTAGCCTGCGCTCCGTACGGAAAAGCCGGTTGCAGTAACTAAGTCCAATCTCGGCGGGAATCTTATTCTTCTCTATAGCCCTCTCCGGATCGGCAGCTTCTTCCGGTATTTCTTCCTCGGAGTTGATATCCAGAAGCTTTATTTTCTTGCGGCGGGCAGCTGGGACGGCTTCAAAGAAATATCGGCGGCAGTGGGCAAGGCAGCAGACCAGCGTCACATTCTCCACACTGTTATAACCAGTATAGCCGTCGCATGAAAGCAGGCCGTGGAAGCCTTCCAGAAAATCTCTGGCATATCCCCCCTGTCTGCCGGGCTGGTATTCGTATAAAATGATCGGTGCAAGCCCGTCATTTCCGGAAAGATAAATCCACATGTAGGACCTTGATTCCGCAGTCTTCCCTTTTTCATGCAGAACCTGGCAGACCGTTTCATCCGCATGGAGAATCTCCCGTTTACAAAGATATTTATGAAGCAGGTCATAAACCGGCTGGAAATAGGCCAGCGCGCATTTGATGCACCAACCCGCCGTGGTTTCCCTCGCAAGCGGTGCGCCCATCTGAAGCCAGTCCATCTCCTGTCGATAAAACGGTACTGCGTTCATAAACTTCTGATACATCACAAACGCAACCATCGAAGGGGACGCAGGGCTGTGGGCCAGAAGGGCTGTCGGGGTAGGTGCTTTGATGATTGTCCCCGTGTCTTCTTCCCGGCATACCGGACAGGCAAGGACCTCCCGCAGGTAACGAATCCGCTCTACTTTTGCCGGGGTAATGGAAAGCTCCTCCCGTACATACTGCCAGGCGATCGTCGCCATCGGCGTGTCACAGTCCGGGCAGAGCCGCTCATCCTCCGGCATGGCGCATCTCACTTCCCTGACCGGCAGGTTTTTATAAAGCTCATTACGCGTGGATTTCGGTTTCCGCTGCCGCTTATAGCTTTTAACCGTTATCTCTTCCGGACCGACTTCTTCCTGTGCCTGTGGATCTTTGCGACGGTTCCGTTCACTGGAAGAACCAAAAAATTTCCGGCGGAACTCTTCAATGGTTTCATTGAGGCTGGCCACGGTAATCCGCAGTTCTTCAATGGTTTCATTGAGCTTTTGGATCTGTTCGTCCTTTTGTTCAATTGTTTTACGCATGAGTTCAACCAACAGTTCCATATGCTCATCCATGGTATCACAACCCTCCTGATCTGTCCTAATTATAAAGGAAAACAGTGCGGTTCGCAAATGCCCCCGGAATGAGTATATGGGCATTTTGACGGAGGCAGCGGATTGTGGATAACTCCTGGCAGTAGAAGGTTTTCATGCTCCTTAAGAACGGTTATCCACATATGCCGGTTCCGCTACAGACACGGATTGTGGATAGCAGACCGGCGGTCCGGGATAACTGTGTGAAACGTTGTTTTCCAGGCCGGAAAAGGATATTTAAATTCTCTGTTTTTCACAAAAGCATCAGAAGTCTTTTCTCTGCACGGGCCGGAGCGCTTTTGGCTGGTCAATAGACAGCCCCTCCATAAGCCACCGGTATTCCTGCCGGGTGAGCGTCCGGGCTTCCGATGAGCTGCGAGGCCATTGGAACCGACCGGTATCCAGCCGCATATAAAACAGAACGAAGCCCGTTTTGTCATGATGTAGCGCTTTAATACGGTCCGGTTTTCTGCCACAGAAAAGATAGAGGGCATTTGCGTAAGGGTCCATCAGATAGGTATCCCGGATTATCGCCATAAGTCCATCGATCGAAAGCCGCATATCCGTACGGCCGCAGATCAAATAGATTTTTGATATTCCGGAAAGATCGCCTAACACAGCTGCTGCAGGGCGCGGAAAATATTTATGACCGCATCCTGCGCCGCATGATTGGATATTTCAATATGGATGCCACAAAAATCGACACAAGCGGCCGGGGTATCGGAGGCTCCGGTACTGGAATGATTATGCATTGATATGCCGGAAACTGTATCATCAGAAATACCAATGCAGACAACCTCCTGTTTTTTCTGCGTAATGAGAGAAGCTCTTTGAGGGAACGCATATCCTTTTTGCCGGAGCTGTCGTGTATGATAATAAAAGGATTTAACGGTTATGTCATGCTGGGCGCACCAGGTTCTGATCGTCAACCCGCTGCCGTAGCAGTCATGTATCAGGTCCAGCCATTCCCGATCTGTGCGCTTGATATGGTGCTGAGTCATTTAGAACCCACTCCTTCCTGTTAATTTGGAGAAATGATGCCTGGGCCGGAGGAATGCTTTGAGAGTAAGCAGGCCTTGAATGCAAGGTTTCGTGAATCGAATAGAAATATTTCTCCGATTGAAAAAGATTATCACACAAATTTAAAGGAATGTAAAAACGATATCTTATTCATCGCTTACCAACAAAATTATAAAATTCCAATGATGAGATATATCCATTCCCCAAGCACCAGTCCCAA
>CAJTVK010000252.1 GCA_910579645.1 uncultured Lachnospiraceae bacterium
TGTCTGCCCCCTGCCTGATGTCCATGGACTGACTTTCTTTACTTCTACAGGTTATACTGTCATAACCAGCTCATTTATTAGTCCATTGATTTCTTCCATATATTTAATAAGGTCTATTTTATCACTTTCCTTATACAAATGGGAACTATTATTTTTCACTATCTGGTTGATATTTCCACCAATTTTATTTATCTCATTCATATATCCGAATATAGTTTCCCATACCAAAGAGACCGGTTATTGCCGACTTTGGCAATCGCCGGTCTTATTTTTGTTGTTGACACACATCCCTTATTATGCCACAATTCTTTAGGAAAGTATCAGATTCAGGGCAGACGAAAAGAGCAGCTTTATACAAAAGATAAAACTGCCCTGAATGTGATTCTTTCCGATTGTACCAGACTGCGGACCTTTAGCCAATATGTGTATGGAGGAAGTATTTTTCACAGTTAGTGAAACTGCACAGATTTTGCAGGTACTTCCTGGCATAAGCATCTGTTTTTTGTGTAGATTTACAAATATATCCGATAAAAAGGCATGCTTCGCAAGCCTTCTTGCGGAGGCTTTTAAAAAATTTATTCAGTAAGAAAAAGTTTGTATCAGGGTGAACCATATGTCCTTCCGGCCTGTTGCATCCTGTGGCACCCGCATTCCGGACAAATGCGGATATCAATCTTCCAGACCACAGCCAGCAGCTCTCCTATGGATAGCCCGGCATACCTTTCTTTAAACCGCTGTCCTCCCTGGATTTTGAAGATCAGTTTCAGGTTCCTGCTTTTATACCGGTTATTTAAAAAGCCGTAATAGCGGATCTTCTGAAAACCGGGAGGGAGCACATGCATCAGGTAACGCCGGATGAATTCCGTGTTTTCCAGGGTGATGGTCCTACGCGGATCGCCGGGCCTTTTTCCTCTGGCAGAAAAAGTGGTTTTCTGTTCATCCACATCCAGGATACGGCTGTTTGAAATGGCAATCTTATGGGTGTATCGTCCAAGATATTCCAAGGCATTGCCAAATCTGTTAAAGGTTTCCTTAATGTATGGACACCAGTCCTTTTCGTAAAGGGAATTGCGGAATGCGGCCCATTCATAGGAACCGCGCAGTTCTTCGCGGGAAGCGGAAAACTCCAGGCTGGCGCTTTGATAAAGGGCATCAAGTGCTGCAAGGAATTTTCCCTTGAATTTATTCCTGAGGACTTTTACGGGGAGGAAGAAGCTTTTCTTTGTTTTCCGTATTTTACGGTCCTGGGTGAGCCCGCCGCCAGAGATAATGCAATGCATATGTACATGGTAAAGCATCTCCTGATCCCAGGTATGGAGTACCTGGATGATGCCGGGGACTGCACCTAGGTATTTTTGATCTGCGGACAGTTCCAGGAGTGTTTCGGCGCAGCATTTGTGGAGCAGCCCATAAAGGAGCTGCTGGTTGCAATAAAAGAGGCTGTTTAATTCGTGGGGAGTGGTAAACACCACATGGAAATAGGGCGCGTCGATCACCTCAGCCCTGCGCTTATCCACCCAGATTTCCTTATTAACAGCCTGGCAGCTCGGACAGTTTCTGTTCCGGCAGGAATTATTGCGGACCTCTATATGGCCGCAATCCGGACACTGTGAAATATTTACGCCGAGTCTGCCGGATTTACAGTTTAAAACAGCATAGGATGCCTTACGCTGGACATCAGACTGGAAACTCCCGGAAGAAGTGTACTCCCCGTAAGAGAGCTGCCAGATCCTCTGGATTTGGGAATTACTCATGGGAAACACCTTCCATCCGGTCAAAGGGGCTTATGGCAGTATGTGTACCGTTAGAAGCCAGGTGGACATAAATCGTGGTGGAATTTAAAGATTTATGTCCGAGCAGGGCTTTTATGGTAAGCAGGTCTGTACCGTCCTCATACAGATGGGTGCCAAAGGCGTGGCGCAGGGAATGGCAGGTGATCCGTTCTTCCCAGCCGAGTGAGCGCTCCACAGCATGGATATGCCGGGAAAGGTAAAATGTATCAATGGGTTTATCCGGGCAGGTCTGCTTTGGGAAAAGCCAGCCTCTTGGCCTGCCAAAGGCAAACCAGTAGGAAGTGAGGATATCCAGAGCCCTTTTAGAAAGGATGGCATAACGGTCGGAACGATTCTTTCCGTGACGGATATGGATACGCATATTTTTGCGTTCAATGTCCTCATACCGTAAATGGCAGACTTCGCCGATGCGCAGACCGGAGGAATACATGAGGGAGACCATAGCCTTCTGCTTGAGGTCGGGCATGGCGTCGATCAGGATGGAAACTTCCTCTTTGGAAGGGACAAAGGGGAGGTATTCATCAAACTTACGCATGGGAAGCTGGGTATCGTCCCATGGCTTATGAAGGACATAAAGGGTAAAAAAACGCAACTGTGAAATGGCACAGTTGACCGTGCGGTCAGAAAGATTTCTGGAACGCTTTAGCCAGCGGATATAAACACGGAGTTCATCCCAGGAAACATCCTCCGGAAGCTTGCGGAGTACGCTGGAGAGATAATCAAGGTAGGCACGGATATAAGTGCAGTAATTTTTAAGTGTGTGGGTGGTAAGGCCGCGAAGGGAGATCATTTCCCTGAAAGAATCTAAATAATTGTCCATAATGGAACCTCCTTGGTGTGATTTTGATAGAGTGAACAGGAAAAATCACAAAAGAGGGGGCGGGCGGGCAAAAAAATGAAATATAGAGTTGTTGAGTTTGAAAATCCATGATAATATAAACATAGCAGTTTTTGGGGTTATGTTTGCAGTTGTGTGTGGTAACTCAACAATACAACATAAACCAAAAAACTGCTACTTTTATTTTGAGAAAACGAAAAAATTTTGAAAAAGTAGTGGAATCACGTACCTAGGGCTAGCCACCGCGCTAGCGGTTTGGTACAATATCTAAGGAAAGTATCAGATTCAGAGCAGACAAAAAGAGTAGTTCTGGATAAATCCTGAACTGCTCTGAATGTGATTCTTTCCAATTGTACCAAGC
>CAJTVK010000253.1 GCA_910579645.1 uncultured Lachnospiraceae bacterium
TTTGTTTTTTTCGTGATAAGATAACTCCTGAGGTGATAATATGGTGTCTTATGACAAACTCTGGAAGTTGCTGATAGACAAGCATATGTCCAAAACAGAACTTCGGATCAATGCCGGTTTAACAACTTCCGCCCTGGCGCAACTCGGCAAAAATGAATATGT
Source organism: uncultured Lachnospiraceae bacterium (assembly GCA_910579645.1). Taxonomy (GTDB): domain Bacteria; phylum Bacillota; class Clostridia; order Lachnospirales; family Lachnospiraceae; genus Kineothrix. The sequence continues at coordinate 163 of CAJTVK010000253.1, forward strand.
GTCACTCAAAACCATTGAGAAAATATGTTCTGTACTGGATTGTGACATAGCTGATGTAGTGGAGCTGAGGAAGAATTAACTTCCCCAGCTTTTCTATGCCCTCCTTCCGGTTCCCATTGACTGATAGAGTTCCTCCAAAAGTTTGTTGATATGTTCCGGGGCTGCTCTTACCACGCTTTCGGGCGCCTGACTTTCTTTGCTCTCAATTTGGCGGACAGGCGGTGTATGGCTTTCAATCATCCGGGTTCTTTCATTTCGCACAAATTCCGGAATCTGTGTCTGCCTCTTTTCTTCTTTCACCATTCCTTCATACATTCGCTGAAAATGCGCCCGGTCTGCCACCGGATTATCGCTGCTGCACAAATTCTGAAACCCCATCCGGCGAACAGCAACCTCCGTCATTCGAGTCATTGAGGCCAGCGCTTCTTCCTCCCGGTAGCGGCCATACTTCCGGATAGCCCTCTGCACTTCTTCCCATGCCTCCCCCCAGTCAGTCACCATCGGAGATAGTCTGGCCGTACACTTTTCCCGAATTTCTGCAATACTGGGAGGAAACGGGGATGTGCCTATATGTTCCCAAACCGCATTTTCTACCACGGCGGATTCCAGATCCCCCAGCATCCGGTACCAGACTTTCATGGCATACTTATCGGGCAGAACGTTGGAATTGGGATAGGCTGCTTTTAATGCCAACGCAACTGTTTCAAACTCCTGATCAGTCACTCATTCCACCCCCTGATTGATTCCGCATATTGTTCTGTTGTCATGTTCCGGGCATTGTTACCGACAGCCCTTTTTCCTCCCTTGTCCTGCTCTCTCGCCAGCCAGGAGTTTATAAATCTGCCAATGCCTCGCTTGGTTTTCCGCTTTGTCGGATTCGTCATGAGCCACCCTTTCATACCCCTCATTGCTTGCAGTATATCTACCGCTGGATACAGTTCAGCAAATGCATCAATATCACGCTGAAAAATCAAGTGTTCTGCGCCTGTATTCAGAGGGAGCGTTATGATGGGTGGTTCCTCCGGTCCGGAGTTTAGCTCCGGGCAAATATCTTTTTCTTTCTCTTTCTCTGTGTCTTTCTCTATATCTTTATCTATATCTATATCTGTGTTACCACTTTGTAACAGCGGCGTTACATCTGTGTTACTTTGTAACGCTTTTTTCTCTCTATACCGTCTTACTCTGGCCGCAGATTCGCTCTCAGAGCCAACCATTTCATCGCACTGAAGAAGCAAAAATTCATCTTCTCCCATCACCCGAATTAAACCCTGGCGCTCCAAAAATGATAATGTTACTTTCACATTTTCCGGATCTTCATCAAGTTCTAATGCCAGTTCTTCCGGGAAGGTATCTTCCACTCCTTCAAAAAACAGTTTATTGCCCTGCTTTACCGCAGCCAGAAGCATTTTAAGGTAAATGACGGTATATGTATCACCTCCCGCAATTTTTCTTAGCTTTTTGATTTCTTTCTGCTTGAAAAATCCTTCTTTGAGCTGAATCCAGTAATATCTTTTTTCTGCCAATACAATTACCTCCTGCCCGGAGGGGGATAACCCTCCGGTTATCCCTTAATAAATTACCTTGCTCCCATGTTCCGTCTTCACCACGTCAAGGTTCTGCAGGAATCGAGCCTTCATAGTCGGATCATGGGTAATTGCCATGATTTTAATATTCCCATACCGTTCCTGAATCGTTTCCAGAGCGTCACAATATGCCTGAATGCCATCCGCATCCAAAAACGGCGGTTCATCAATGAACAACATGCCAAACTGGACACCTGCGGTTGTAGCTTTAATTTCCGCCAAGGCAAGTATAACCGAGAGGGAAGACTTCACTTTCTCGCCGCCGGACTTTGACAGGTAGGGAAGGCTGCTCTTTCCGTATTCCTCAATGAAAATATCCAGAGTAACCACTTCTTTTTTGCTGTTGCTTTTTAATATCTTCTCTGTTACAAAGTCCACACCAAGCTGTCCGCCGGTCATCTGTCCCAGGATATTATTGGCCGTGTTTGACAGCTTCGGAAGAATTGTCCGGATAATCTGATGGGGGATTCCGTCCTGGCTGAAGGAAAGTTTCAAAGCGTCATAATCTGCCGCATCCTCGGCCATATCCGCGATTTCCTCCTGAATAGCAGCTATTCCCTGCCGCATTCTCTGAATTTCACGGATCCTCTGTTCAAAACCACCGATTTTCACCTGAATTTCTTTGGCCTTCCTATCAAGACTGTCAATCTCTGTCTGAATATCCTTTACCTGCCGCTCTGCTTCCACAACCCCGACAGCAGCCTCCTTTTCCTTGCCGGCCTGTTCCCGTTTTCCTGTAAGTTCCGCTTCAAGCAACTGAATTTCCTCCGACAGCTCCTTTGCTCTCCGCTCCGCATTGGTACGCCTCTCACGAATAACCGGAATTTCATTTTCTTTCTGAAGCCAGATTTTCAGTCCTTCCATCTGGTTCCGTATCTTTTCATGCTCCAGATAACTTTCTGCATACTTCCCTCTCTCTGATTCTGCCTCCAAAGCCCTGGATTTCAATTCTGAAAGGTTTTTTTCGGTGTTGCTTATATTAAGTTGTATCCCTTCAATCCGAGCCTTAATTAAGGCAATCTGGCTTTCCTGGCGTTCCAGTTCTCTCAGCTTTTCCGTGTAAATTTCCAGAGAACCGCACTCTCCCCGCAGCGCATCCAGCTTTTCTTCCGAAAAATTCAATTCCCGGATCTCAGCCTCTGCCGCTTCAACATCTTTCTCAAGAGATTCCAGGGCTTTAGTACGTTCTTC
>CAJTVK010000254.1 GCA_910579645.1 uncultured Lachnospiraceae bacterium
CCCGCCTTCTCCGTTATGCTGGTCATCCACGCCGCATTGCGCAGCACATTCTTCGTTTCTGAATTTCCCGCCTGCTCCACCACGGCATTATAATCGTCAACAAATGATTTGACCGCTTTTGTAATGGCATCCCAGTCATAATCCTCTACCTCGGTTTCTTCCCCGGTTTCCTCATCTTTTTTCTTGAATTTCTTTTTTTCATAAAGTGAAGCATTGCCTAACGCCTCTGCGGACTTTTTCAGAGAATCCGCGCTGGAACGCATTAACGTCAGTGTCTTGGATGAATCCCCTGTCTGCGACAGCTTATCCGCATCCTGCTTCGCATAATACGCTTTCATCAGCTTTCCATAACTGCCATTTTTAATCATTGCATAATCAGATACGTTGACTCCGCCCATACCGCTGTCTATATAGGGAGCGCCGCCGCCAAACAACGTGGAATAATCCATATTGGTGTTATATCTGCTCGCATAGTCATTAAAGCTGTTAATTTCCGACATACAAAACCACCTCCCTATAAACGCACATCCACATGGGTGTAAACTGCTGCCTGTGCTGTTGCAGCTTCTGGAATGGCTGTTTCAACAGGCTGCGCGTTTTCCGCCTGTGTGCCGTCATCCCGCTGCACATTCTCCGCAGCTCCTGCCTGTACCCCGACACCGGATACACCGTCCTGTGCTTTTTCTCCGTCTGCGCCGCTTTCCGCTGTCTTTTCGGTTGTGTTTTCTGCCCGGTCTGTTTTTTCCTCTTTTGATTCAGATGCTTTATTGTCATTGCGCTCTGCCTCAGCAGCTTCTTCCATCGTCTTATTTGCTTCTGCAAGCGTATTCATTTGTGAAGCTGTCGCATTCTCTGCTTTCTGTTCCAGTTCCGCAATTTCCTTTTTCTTGGCTTCCACATTTCCTCCGTCCTGCTTGACTTCTGCTTTCAGGACATTCGCCCTGCCCTCCATGCTGGCTGCCACGCTGCCCTGCACCTTTGCCTGCTTGATGGATGTATCCGCAGAAATCATTGCCGTCATGCTTGCCTGCGACAGCCCCGTATTTTTGTTTCCTACCTTTGCACTTCCGGTATTTCCAGTCCCGCCAAGCATATCATCCATGGAAGATCCTTTGGCCTGCTGCTTTTCTTTGCGCTGCTCTATCTGGTGCTGCCTTAACTGCATATTTAGGTCACTGATCTGCTGCTGTATCTCCTGCCTTTTTTTCATCTTTTCCTCTAATGTCATATCCTCATTGGAAGAAAGTTCCTGCAACTGCTTCTGTGCGTTGGCAATCTGGTTCTGGATGTTCTTGCTGTATGAATCCGCTGCCTGATTCATCCCCATCTGCACCATCTGTGTGTTCGCCCCATTGGTACCGTTAATTTTCATAGTAGTGTCCTCCTTGAAAAATTTTTACTTTGAAATCCGTTTCACATATTGAGAAAATCCTAATCCCTATTAATTTTATCGAGATATTATTTATACGGATAAAGCACCATGTTGTGAACCGCCCTCATTCTGTTGTGAACCCCTTACGCAATCTGGAGCATAATTCCTACCGTAACCTCATTCCCATTTTGTTCAAATGATAAATCCCCCATATACTTCTTGGCCACTCCTTGCATATTCTTCAAGCCAATCCCATGCCCGTCGCCTTTTTTCGTTGTGTACGGAAGCCCGTCTGCCGGGTTGATGGGAATCCTGCCCTCAAAGCTGTTGCTGATGATCAGCATAAAGATACTGTTCTTACGGAATGCCTGAATCCTGATATACGGGTTTTTCCCATTTATCGACTCCATGCAGTTATTCAGCGCATTGTACAAAAGCACGCTGACATCAAAGGCATCCAGTTTTGTATTTTCAGGATAACGGAAATCGCACTCGAACCGGATTCCACGCATCCTGGCTTCTTTTTTCTTTTCCAAAAGTATCATATCCGTAACCGGGTTTCCTGTCCTGATTTCAGGCGTAAGCTCCTGCCATTCTGTTTTCAGCCGCCCAAGATATGCCGAAGCCTCGGCGGTGTTTCCCGTCCCCATCAGGCGTTCTATCATCTGGATATGGTTTCCCATGTCATGGCGCAGGGAGTGGATGTCCCCATACAGCTTTTCAATCTCCCCAATATGCGTTTTTATGGCATTCGTCTGGCTTTCCAGAAGCTCATGCCCGGCCTGCTCCTCCTGTGACGTTTTCCATTTCTGGAAAATAATGGTTATCGCAAGGACTGACATGACGGATATCAGATAGTATAAAAAACAAAGCGCATCATAAAATCCCGTTGTTTCGGATTTAATCTGGTAAAAATGGAATACTGCATAACCGGCTATCCCTGACAAGGACGGCACTGACAGCATCACAAGCTCCCTTTTTTCCATATATCTGTCCCTGCTTTCATATGCCCTGTTGACTGCCTTGACAGACAATAACAGGAGCAGGAAGCTGAACAGGATACTCAGGATTCTTACTGCCACATACAGCCCGTAGTGTAGCCATGCCCTCGCCGTCAGCCCCGGATTGAAAAGGACAATATCAAAAAAACGGTCCATAATCCCCGTCATAGAAGCAGACAGCCAGCGCAGTGAAAAGAACGTGACAGACAAAAATATCTTTTGGTTGATATTGCGCCTGTCCTCTGCGCACATCACAGCAAATGCCGATAACGTGCCAATAAAATATGCAAGGATATTGTCTATCCGGGGCGGCATGATGTATAGAACCGTCATAACCACGCCATACGCTGCGCCTGCCTTAACCGCTTTGCTTCTGCCCGGCATATATGGCAATACAAATATTCCAAGGCATATGCCCGCAGCGATAAGCTGCACAATAATTGATACATAAGACGTAATATTCCAACATAATTCTACCGGGCTCACCTAATCTCCCTTCCTTTCCTCTGGTTATATTTCAGATACTGTTTCACAAATTTCGGATAATTCTGCTTTG
>CAJTVK010000255.1 GCA_910579645.1 uncultured Lachnospiraceae bacterium
GGGTATGAGGCGGCGGGTATTCCTGTCGGTTTTTATGCCAATGAGGAAGGGATTCACATCAACATGACCGGGAAGCCGGGAATAGAGAACGAAACGCTCCTAACATGGGAGGATGCTCGTTTCTTTGTCAATTCCTATATGGAGGATGATGTATACCTGCTTCTGGGGGAAAAAGCGGAGCAGATCGACACAAACGGGATGTATCAGCAGCTTGATTTATTTTCCATGTTCTCGGAGCAGGTCGGCGGCATTGCCATGAAAGAGACGGAGGATGGCATTCTCCCGGCAGAAAAGACAAGCCCCGGTCAGCCAAAGGCAGCACTGCCGCAGGAGCAGATTGACACAATCCTGCGAAGCGGGGGCGGCAGGGAGAACAGCCGCAAGCGTATTTATGCCAAGTACCAGCAGGGCAAGACACCGGAGGAAATGGCAGCATTTCTTAAAAGAGAATACGGCGCTACTGGGAAAGGCTTTGAGTTTGAGGGGAAACAGGTAGCCGTGTGGTTCGACAGCCAGGGAATGAGCGTTGCAAAAGGTACGTCTGCGTTAGAACGTCCGGCGCTTACAATGGACTGGAAAGAGATTGAAGCACAGATACGCTCCCAGGTGGAAAACGGCTCTTATATGGGCGCAAACGAAGCCTACCTTGTGGACGAGGTGGAGCGTGGGCGCATTGCGAATCATCTGTATTTTTTCTTCCGTGACGGTATGGGGGAAATGCCGGAAGAATTGGAAATGAAAGCCGCCAATTTCCCGGATTCCCATGCAAGGCTGGTAGACCTGCTGTCCACACCGGAGGGAGTGGATATGGCGGCTTCCCATATGGATAAAGCGCTGTCACAGCTTGAAAGCGGCGAGAAAAAGCTGCGTTTTCGTTCTGTCATATCGAAAGAAGAACTGCGGGCAGAGCTTGACAACCTGCTCTTGCAGAAGAAAACATTCCCGGTAGCTGACCATGTGGAGGTGAAGAAAGAGGACTTTATCACGCAGGACGAGATAGACCACAGGCTCGGCAGAGGAAGCGGCTTTGTACACGGCTCATTCCGCATCTATGATTATTTCATGGAGGGGCATGACGGCAAGGATGCGGCTGATTTTTTGAAACATGAATACGGCACGGGCGGAAGTTCCCATGCGCTGGCGGGGGCTGACCACAGTTGGGAGGATCACAATTTTAAGGGCATCAGTCTGAAAAAGGGAGATTTATCAAACCCTTATGCGGACGTGCTGTTACCGTGGAAAGCGGTAGAGAAGCGTATCCGTAAACTTATCCGGGAAGATAAATATTTATCCCCGAAAGGCAAGGAAGCCTATGCGGAGTATAAAGAGGAACAGGCGCAGAAAGAGCTTGAACAGGCGCAGGCGAAAATAGAGCGTGACACAAAGGTTTCCTGCAAGGATGCCATTGACCGGGCTATCGCAGAGAATTTTGACGGACACCGTCTGCCAAAGGGAACGGCGGAGGGCGTTATCCGGGAATACGGCATAGAGAGAGTAAGCTATGTGCTTGCGAATACCGTCATGCACCGCAGGCAGGAGGAAAGGATTTCCCCGGAAAATAAGGAATGGGCAAAGTCCATTGAACCGTATGCCATGTATGAGAGCAGGGATATAGTCGCCGCTTCCCATCCTGCCGTGCTGAATGGCTTTATCAACCAGGCAAGGCGGCATATTGAGCGTGAGAAAGAACTTGCGGCTCAGAACGAAGCGGAGCAAGCACAGGCGCAGGAAGATTTGCCGGAGATTGCGGAAGGAGAATTAGACTGGCACATCATACATGAAGCGGATGATGATAACGGACAGCCTGCACAGTGGAGCGCAAAGCTGCCGAATGGGGAATTTCTCTGGATTGACAAGGAAGCGGAAGGGTATGCCCTGTATGACACCCACGATACGGACGCAAGTCCGGTTTCCGTTTCGGAAACACTGGACGGGGCAAAGGAAAGCGGGGAAGATTACGCTTTAAGATTCGCTGATGTGGAGGAAGTGGAGAAAATCACGGTTGCGCTGGAATCCTCTGAGGATTTTTCGGAGCCGGGGATAGGCTTTTATACCCACCAGTATGCGGACGGCAGGGAGGGAGTGCGCTACCGCCTTGTGACAACGGCAGAGGACGGGCTTCTGATACCTTATCCGGAGCATAACCGATTTTTTATCAACCGGGAACTGGCGCAGGAGTACATAGACAATCACGCCGATCTGATTGATGTGATTGGATATGATGATATGGTATTCCAGTCCATGCGGGAGCAGAGCCGATACAAAAGGGAGCAGGCGCAGAAAGAAACTTCTGGATATGATGTCAAGCCTTCTGCAAGTCAGAAGGCTTTGAAGTCCGGCGAACCGATTTCCATTGACGGACAGGAGTGCGTAAAGGCGGATGAATGGAATGCCGGGGATAACGTATATGTGGTTGGCAATTCCGTGGAGGACAGCGATTTCTTCTATGCGTCGGTAAATGGGAAGGATTTTTTTGAGTATGACCATAAGCCGTACCGGGATGAAGTGGAGGACGATTACATTGACCTGGAAGCCATGCGGGATATTGACCGGCATGAAGCGGAGGTATATTCCCGTTTTGAAGGCGGTGCAGAGCAGGGGTTTTATTATGCCATTTCCCTTACATCGGATGCCCATGCTGATAGTTATTATATTTCTGTTATGGACGGAAGCACAGGGGAGGAAATACAGAGCTACCGTGACAGCCACGGGGATATGCCCACATTTGGAACGGTTGACGAAGCGGCTGAATACTGCCATAAGAACGGTATTGATTTCGAGAATGCGGCAGAGGTGGATCAGTGGCATACCATTGAGATTGAACGTGCAAAGGCGGTTCCTGATGGACAGGTACAGAAAGATGGTACGGAAAAGCCGCTGACCGCAGATGATATACAGAATCTGGTCTTGACCAACAG
>CAJTVK010000256.1 GCA_910579645.1 uncultured Lachnospiraceae bacterium
TGGCGCCCGGTTCACATTAAACCCGGCCGAAACCTGTCAACCAATATTACAACGCCCCGTTGCAACCCGTCAGCATTTATAAGGACTTCGGACCTTCAAATCCATCACCAGAGGATGGTATGGTTGCTTTAATCGCTATCAGACTTTCATACTGCTGGCCAGCAATATATGTACGGCTCCCAGACGGAAACCAGAAGTAAGGTGATTCCGTTTGCCATTTTAACGGCAAAAAAATAAGGGGACAAGTTAGTGCAACCCCTTGATTTTACTGGGTTCCTCTAACTTGTCCCTATTATAACACGGTCATCTGCGTCTTAGCGTCTGGCTCTTTGATGAAATAAACCTATTAAATCACTTTATTCAGTTTTTCCCGTTCCTCCATGTCTGCTGTTACCGCAAAAAACGCTTCCACTACTGCCGGATCAAAGTGCGTGCCGGATTCCTCCCTGATAATTGCATACGCCTTTTCAAGCGGCATGGCGCTTTTATAACATCGTTTGGAAGTCAGTGCGTCAAATACGTCCGCCACCGCCATAATTCTTGCACAGAGCGGTATTTCTTCCCCGCTGATGCCATAGGGATAGCCTTTTCCATTCCACCATTCGTGATGATACGCCGCCATCTCCACTGCCGTATTCAGATACCCCGATTCTCCAAGCTCCGCCTTTGCATGGGTAAGCAGTTCCTCCCCTGCCGTAGTATGTGTTTTCATTATCTCAAATTCTTCTTCCGTCAGCCTTCCCGGCTTGTTCAGGACGGCATCCGGTATATGTATTTTCCCGATGTCGTGAAGCGGCGCTGCAACCACCATGTCGCTTAAATATCTGTTCGTAAGAATATTACTGTATACTCCCTGTCTTTTCAGCTCCTTTGCAATGCACTCCACATATGCTGCTGTACGCCTGATGTGTCCGCCCGTATTATCGTCCCTGTTCTCCACGACCTCCGCCATGAACGTAATCATGCCCGACTGCATACGGGAAACCTTTTCATGGTAAAAGGAACGCTTATTGCCCTGCATAATCAACACGATAATCGTAATCGTCATAACAAAGGCGGAAACGCTGGTAATCCCGATAAACGGAGCCAGCCCCCGCCCATAGATGCTGTCCGCCACCCGTACATTACCGCTGTCCACCGTAATCTGCATTGTCGTATGATTGGAAAAGAGCAGCATCAGAATCCCAATTACCCAAAGTAAGTATTTTTCCGATTTCCGCAGACTCCTGTGCTGCATATTATCCTGAAACCAACTGCGCCGGCTTTTCCCTTTCACATAGAATAAAAGAAGCAGCATGGATAATGCCCCGTAAAGGATAAACTGATAAACTACGGTTTCCTGTGCCGACAGCGCAAAGAAATACGGCGGTACAAGCATTGTCGGAACAAACAGCCCGTTGATAATTCCCGGAAACGGCAGCATCTGAACCAGTCCGCACAGGCGATGCTTTTTTCTGCCAAGACAGATATTCAATCCAATCAAAAACAGCACTGTCATGTTTGCCGTATCTTTTCCAAAAGCCAAGAACACAATGCCAATCAGGAAAAAACTGAGCAGATAAAAGAATTTCTGCTTTTTTGCCTCCATATCCGGCTCTAAAAACACATATTTTTTTATCAGGAAACCGCTGACTGTGATTGCCGCCGTTTCCAGTATTTCCAATATTACCGTTTCCATATCTTATGCCCCGTCCTTTTCACTCTTTTTCCCATTTCCTGCACCCTGCACAAACATTTTCTCTTTCCGCATCAGCAGGTAACTAATTCCGCCGACAACAGTCGCCGAAGCCAGCCCTGCACCGTTCATTGGTACGACATGCGCCTGATAAAATGAATCGCTGTATGCCACCAATGCAGGAAGCAGGTTCGTTACAGCGTGAACCACTGCCGCAGGGAACAGCGATGCGCTCTTTTTTGTCAGATAGACCAGAAATCCCTGTGACAACAAATTGGAAAGAAATAAATCACACAGCCCGATCAGCGGGTGCGGGAGAAAAATCAGGATTCCCAAATGCCATATTGTCCGTATCAATGCCAATAACAGCATTGCGGCTTTCGTTCCATACAGTTTCTCCAGCTTAGGAAAAAGCCAGCCAAGCCACCCCAGTTCTTCTCCAAGCATCTCAACTGAAGCCAGAACGCCCAATATTGTCATTCCCAAAATCTCCCCCAGTCCACGCAGGGTAAATGCTCCTGCCTGAAAAGATACCTCTCCCCTGAACATAAGATACATGAGCAGCTCGTTTAAGTAACTCATGACGAGCGCACCGGCTACTGCAAATAGATAGATTTTCCATGCTTTTTTGATATTGGGGAGAATCATAAGATTGTCCCATCCTTCCCCGCTTATCTTACATAGAATAAGCGCTGTCAGTGCCGGAAGAAATGAGGTCAGAATGACAAGCGAAGTCGATACAGACTCGTCCCCCGATGAATGTGCAGCATACCACAGTATATTGGAAAGCGGCAGACAGCACAACAGAAATATCCATGTGTATTTTTTCGTGTTCCTCAAATTCACAACAGGCTCCTTTATCTGCTCAATAATTGATATTTAACTTTAATTTTAATGTATTTCCCTTAATATGGCTTTTTCCCATTAAGCCAGCCTTTATCTCTCCAATAATCGGAATCTGTTTTATTCCAGCCATTTTTTTGTGTCATACGAAATATGTTGAAAAAGAACTTTGATTTTAATCCTATTTTCTTATTTTTCAGACTCCTTCTTATTTTGCCTGCTTTGACCTTTACCTGTTTTTTTATTTTATCTTTATTCTTATAATCCGCGTAGTTACCGCCCATTTTCATAGTCGTTACCCCATAGTGATAAATGGTAGGTACTCCCCAATAAAACATATTATTTTTAATCAGCCTTACTGTATCTTTTACTCCAGAACCTCCTGCCGATGTTA
>CAJTVK010000257.1 GCA_910579645.1 uncultured Lachnospiraceae bacterium
AAGTTTGTCGAATTTAATCATAATATGCGGTATTTCCTTTCGTTTTGTGCTTGAATATGTTTAATTATGCTCCTATAATGGAGATGGTTATAGTTACCAAAATCGGAGATTAAAAGAAAAGGAGTAAAGGGATATGGACAAAAAAGAACTGCAAAAAAAGTATGAGGAACAGGACAGCACCGGCAGGGAGCTGTTATTGGAAAAGCTGGCTTTCTGCAAATTTGCAGACCGTTATGATTTTGAGAATTATTTCAGGATAAGCGAATTAAACGACAGCGAGCTGCTCTGCCTTGCCAGTTTCCTCTACCAGCAGGATTGTTTCCTGATGCTGATGGATATGCTGGAACGCCATAAAGAGAGGTTTATTTTAGCTGACAGTTCCCTGCTGCGGGAATTGGAGCCGGACGATGCCCTTATGGAAAGACTTTCAAGGATCGGCGTCCTGTCAGATGTATAAAAAAGAATGGGGAAAAAGAGTTTCACAGAAATGGAGGGAATAGAAACAGTATGAGCCTGTCAGAGCGTGGCGGGTGGCATTTTCGAGCCTTGCCGGAAGTGTGGTTATCTTTTCAACCACACTTCCGGCAAGGTTTCAGGAGGTACGGAGGGTGAAGCCCTCTGTCTTAAAAAAATGATAAATTGGGAACAGCGTAAGGGCGGTTATGAGTCAGCAGATTTGTAGCCGCCCTTTTTTAGTGTTTCCGAATAGTTTATCAGGAAACGGAAAGTGAGGGATTGTATTGGAATCGTTACGGGATGTAAAGAGGGTAATGGAGCGTGAAGTCAAAAATGGGAGCTGCCCGCTTATGTTTGACAGGCTGGAATTTGGCGGCAAGCCCTTCCAGACGGTTACATCGGAGGAAAAGCTGGACGAGGTGCTTGCATGGATGTTAAGGCTAAAGAATTTCCGGCAGTATGCAGAAAAGACCATAATCAATAACGTGTATATGGATTGGGATATGCTCTGCAAAAACCCGCAGTTTAAGCGTACCCGTTCCGTCATGGACAGGGAGGGGATTTATGCAAGGGTACAGCGGTATAAAAAGCGGTTACAGCCGGATTATGGCAGGGGGCTTTGTCTGGAAACAGTGCGGTGCATCTTCACGCTCCCGGAGGGGGAGGCGGAGAAATACCGGCTGACCAACAACGGGCAGGAAACCTATGCCTTTATCATGTCAAACAAATATATCCTCGGTCTGTTTACTTATTGTGAAGCGGCAAGGAAATCTGTTGTTTCAGACGGTGTGGAGTACGGACACCTTACGGGGCAGGAGCAGAAGATTGTGCTGCTTGATGGTGTAGGGGACGTGCTGTTTCAGGCGTTATTGCTTGATGATGTGGAATACAGCGGAAGGGGACTGTCTGCCAGCCTGCATACAATCTACTGTTTAAATCAAAAAGAATGAACTTCTGGACACAATGTCCAGAAGTGGAAAGGGAATATATGCAGGTTCATAAAAAGATAAGCAGATTGAGAAGTTATTTTGAGGCAGTATGGGTGTCTGCACGGTTTTACTTTATGCTCCGGAAAATGAACAGGCTACGGGCAGAGAGTACGGAAAACAGGCAGGGGATATTCTGGCGTATTTTATGCAGCCTTATGTCCGTGCGGGGTATTTTTACTTTCATAAGCGGATATGTGGAAATGATGGAGGGAAATGCCGGGGGCATAAAAATGATGATGGAGGGTACAGGAACCGCAATGACAGCGGCAACGATGAAACAGTGTGGCGGGGTTCTTATGGGAACAGAAATGAAGGAAAAAAAGAGGATTAAAAAATTTTAGACTGCTTCTGGACATTATGTCCAGATAGGCGATTGCGAAATTCACTGACAAGAATTTATTCATTTTGTATAGAAACGAACTTGAAACGAATCGTTTAAGCTAAAAAGTTGTGCAAAATTGATATAAAAGTCAAAATTTTAGTAAGGAGAGTTGAAAATGGAAAGCTCAAAAAAGCTAGGTTTTATGCAGTTTTCAGAGTTTCGCAATTACCTATTATGTCCAGAAGTGGAAAGGAGAAATAAGTGTATTTAAAGGAGAAAATTATTTATTACATTATCTGCCGGGGGATTCCGCCTTAGTGCATGGACTTTTACGGGAACATAACAGGGAGGTGCTTAATGCAGGAGGAAGTCACACAGAAAACAATCGCCCTTGTGATTAAGACCGCAAAATTAGATGCCGGCGTGCTGAAAGCTGCAATGAAGATGTACTTAAACCACCATAAGCAGAAGGCACAGAAAACGCATGGGAAAACCTCTGTGAAAAAGCTCGTTGGCAATGGCGTGGGGGTATCGTCGATTGAAGTCACGGACGGCAACATCAAATCTTTTGAGCGTGTCGCAAAAAAGTACAATGTTGATTTTGCCATAAAGAAGGACAAGACAACCGAACCGCCGAAATATCTGGTCTTTTTCAAGGGCAGGGATGCCGATGCGGTGGCACAGGCATTCAAGGAATTTGTTTATGGCAACGAGAAAAAGAAAGGCAGGGTTTCCCTGCGGGAGAAGCTGAAGCATTTCAAGGACGCAGTATCGCAGGACAAGAACCGGGAACGGAGCCGGGAGAAGAACAAGGACAGGGGGCAGAGCCTATGAGTAATATTATAAACGGCATAGCCAAAGATTTAAAATCAATCCCTGAAAAACTCAAGGCAAAAACCGGGAATATTGACAAAAAGAAACTTGTCCTGATGAACCTGCCCTATGTGCTTGCCGGATATTTCTGCGACAAGATAGCGTGTCTGTGGCGGGTATCGCCGGGGCAGGACGCTTCCGCAAAGATGATGGCGGTCATGGGAGGGATGGAGGGGCTGTTTTCCAATCCCCTGCCGAGTTTCTATCCAAGAGATCTGCTAATCGGGGTGTGCT
>CAJTVK010000258.1 GCA_910579645.1 uncultured Lachnospiraceae bacterium
CCAGAAGCCCGCCCTACACAAAACGGTTCCTCGCCAGACGCTGGGTGTGGGCTGAGGGGATTGTATGGGTTTATTTTCGGCGGTTATATATTTTTGAAAAGGCAGTTAGAAATCACCCGTTTTTGACGGAGAAATCAGCCTGCCCACTACCGCTGCCGCCCACAGCCGGGAAACCGGCCCCTCCGGAACCGCCCCTGCCTTCCCAACCGCCCTACCTTATGCGTCCGGTTACCCAATACACACCCCGCTTGCCCAAAAGTCCCTCATTTATTCTGGACTTGTTTTTTAATGTATGGTAGAATGTTTTAGTTAAGATTAACGTGCTGTATTTTTGGAGGAGAAACAATGGAGAATCTTGAATTACAAAAAAAGGCCAATGAAGTCCGGAAGGGTATTGTGACCGCGGTTCACAGCGCGAAGGCAGGGCATCCGGGCGGCTCTTTGTCTGCGGCAGATATTTATACATATCTGTATTTTGAAGAGATGAATATAGACCCGGGGAATCCGGCCATGGAGGATAGGGATCGGTTTGTGCTGTCCAAAGGCCATACGGCTCCGGGCTTGTATTCCGCATTGGCAAACAGGGGATTTTTTCCGGTGGAGGATTTGACTACTCTGCGGAAGTTGGGGTCATATCTGCAGGGGCATCCTGATATGAAGCATATTCCGGGGGTGGATATGTCCAGCGGCTCTTTGGGGCAGGGAATTTCCGCAGCGGTGGGGATGGCTTTGGGCGCAAAGATGAAGGGGAAGGATTTCCGGGTATATACGCTGCTTGGCGACGGGGAATTGGAGGAAGGTCAGGTATGGGAGGCTTCCATGTTTGCCGGGCACAGGAAGTTGGACAACCTGACGGTGATTGTGGATAACAATGGTCTGCAGATAGACGGTAAGATAGACGATGTTTGTTCTCCTTATCCTATAGATAAGAAGTTTGAGGCATTTAATTTTCACGTGATTAATGTGGATGCCCATGATTTTGATGCTTTGCGGGCTGCCTTTAAAGAAGCGCGGGAAACAAAGGGGATGCCTACGGCAATCGTTGCTCATAGCCTGAAAGGAAAAGGTGTGTCCTTTATGGAGGGTTCGGTGGACTGGCATGGCAAGGCTCCCAACGATGAGCAGTATGCGACGGCAATGGCGGACTTGGAAAGGATAGGTGAAGAACTATGTCAGAAGTAAAGAAGGTTGCAACGAGGGAAAGTTATGGCAATGCTTTGGTGGAACTGGGGGCGGAGTATCCGAATCTGGTAGTGTTGGATGCGGATCTTGCAGCGGCTACTAAGACGGGCGTATTTAAGAAGGCTTATCCGGACAGGCATATTGACTGCGGCATTGCGGAATGTAATATGGTGGGTATAGCGGCAGGTCTTTCCACGGTGGGAATGATTCCTTTTGTAAGTTCATTTGCTATGTTTGCGGCAGGACGTGCTTTTGAACAGGTTCGTAATTCCGTGGGGTATCCTCATCTGAATGTGAAGATTGGGGCGACGCATGCAGGCATTACGGTTGGGGAGGACGGCGCTTCCCATCAGTGTAATGAAGATATTGCATTGATGAGAACTATTCCGGGGATGGTTGTGATGTGTCCGGCGGATGACATCGAAGCAAAAGCGGCGGTGCGCGCGGCAGTGGAACATGACGGGCCTGTCTATATCCGGTTTGGGCGTGCTGCATGCCCGGTCATCAATGACAGGCCGAATTATGAATTCCAAATCGGAAAGGGTACGGTAGTAAGGGAGGGTACCGATGTGACTGTGGTTGCAACGGGAATCTGTGTGGGCAGTGCTCTGGAAGCGGCGGAAAAGCTGGCGGAAGAGGGAATCAGCGCAGAGGTGATCAATATTTGTACCATTAAGCCGTTGGATGAGGAACTGATTGTGGCTTCGGCAAAGAAGACGGGAAAAGTGGTGACGGCGGAAGAGCATTCCGTTATCGGCGGTTTGGGAAGCGCGGTCTGTGACGCACTGTGCAAGTCGGCACCGGTGCCGGTATGCAAAATCGGTATGCAGGATGTATTCGGTGAGTCAGGTTCCGCTGCGGCATTGGTTGAAAAGTACGGTTTGGATGGAACCGGCATTTATGAAACGGTAAAAGAATTCATCGGAAAGTGAGTGCGGAAATGTTGATTTTATCACCCTCTATTCTGGCGGCGGATTTTGCCGTGCTGGGGAAGCAGATAAAGGAAGCAGAAAATGCGGGGGCGCAGTACCTCCATATAGATGTGATGGACGGTATTTTTGTTCCGTCAATCTCGTTCGGAATGCCTATGGTGTCTTCTATCCGTAAGGTTTCGGATATTGTGTTTGATGTACATTTAATGATAGAGAAACCGGAGCGGTATATTGAAGAGTTTGCCCGAATCGGGGCGGATATCATTACCTTTCATCTGGAAGCAACGGATAGGCCGCAGGAGGTCATTGCTCAAATTCATGGCTTGGGGAAGAGGGCAGGGGTGTCCATAAAGCCGGCGACGCCGGTGAAGGCGGTTCTTCCTTTTGTCGGAGAAATGGATATGCTGTTGGTAATGACGGTGGAGCCGGGATTCGGCGGACAGAGTTATATTCCGGAATCAACGGGGCGCATCCGGCAGGCAAGGGGGATGTTCGCGGAACGGGGATTGGATACGGATATTCAGGTGGACGGCGGAATTACCGTGGATAATGTGCATGTGGCATTGGAAGCGGGGGCGAATGTGATTGTGGCGGGAAGTGCGATATTCAGAGGGGATGTTGGCAGTAATGTGAGGAATATGCTGGGGGCATTCCATAGGTTTGAGGTGGGGAGGGGATGAGATGGGGGAAGAAATGGGGAAGAAATCCATGCCCGGCTATCCGGCTGCATGCCTGTCTGCCCGGAGCGGCTCCCT
>CAJTVK010000259.1 GCA_910579645.1 uncultured Lachnospiraceae bacterium
AGGATGGCGATAGGGGGAAAAATCGTAAGCGTCAAATCGTACGCTCCCCAATTAAGTGATGCCGCTAAATTTTAGTGGCATGGTTTCCTGCATTCCTCTGGCAGTTCCGGTGCCCAGGGCAGCAGATGATCCAGTTTTGCAGTATCTATGGTTCCTTTTTCATCACACAGTTTTGGAAGCTCTGTTAACAAATAGTTAAAATAATAATACGGCCTCAGATTGTTCAGCTTTGCCGTTTCCGATATGCTGTAGATCACGGCGCTTGCCTGGGCTCCCTTGACCGAGTCATGGAACATCCAGTTCTTTTTGCCTATACAGAAGGTTCGGATGGCTCGTTCGCTTGCCGAATTGTCGATTGGTACATTGCCATCCGTGAGGAATACTTTCAGATACTTCTCCTGGTTGACGCTATACCGGAGGCCTTCTGCGGTTTTTCCTTTTGGCGGAACCACCATATCCTCCAGCTGCTTTTTGACCCACGCAAAATACTCCTCAACCAACGGCCTTATGGTTCTTTGCCGCTCTTGAAGCCGTTCTTGTGCACTGAGGTCCTTTAAGGTTCCCTCCAGCTTATATATTAATGATATCCGGCTCAGTGCCTGGTACGCTATCGAACGCTTTACCGCATTGGGGTCCGCTTTGTCCGCAGCCTTTATGGAATCCGCATAATCACGTCTCGCATGGGCCCAGCAGTTCGCATTTACAAGCCCTTCCAGCTTGTCTTCAACCAGGTGATACTGTTTTAGCCCGTCGGTAACAAGAATTCCTTTGTAGTTCCAGTAGAATGCGAGAGGCAGCTCATGGTCCCGCCCTTTTTGATATTCATATATAACGATTGGACGGTCTTTGAAGAACTCCCCTGACCGGTGGACCCACATATAGCTTTTGCTGCCGGGATGGCGGTCATCATTTATTACCTGTGTCGGGGTCTCGTCCGACTGGGTAACGGGCAGCGTGAGCAGTTCCTGTTTCATACGTTCCACAAGCGCAGCGAAATACCTGTCCGAGCTGCCGGTGATCCAGTTTGCCATTGTCTGTCTGGAAATGTTCACGCCATTCCGTATGAATTCCTGTTCGATCCGGTAGAGCGGTGAGGAATTTACATACTTTGCATTCAGAATGGAAGCAAGCAGTGACGGGGTCACGATGCTGTTTGGGAAAATGTCCTTTGGCCTGTCACCACGCACAAATTCATCCTGATGATATCCGTCCGTTCCCACGTATACTTCCACCGTATGAATTTCAACCGTCCAGGATTCCGGTTCATGGCGCAGGCGTTTATAAGTTTCATCCGGCATGCGCTTCCAGTTCCCTTTTCCGTAAAAAGCGTCCAGTGTTTCTTCAGAGACCGTATGCGTCGGAATGACTTCCTCGGGAAAAGCTTTCAAGTCCATCTCACGCTGGCCCTTTGTTTTCTTTTTGCGGGGCCCGGGCGGGATTACCTGGTCTTCTTCCGGTTCACCTGCGGATTCGTCACGAAGCGTATCCGCCTCATCAAAGAAAGACAGCTGCCCGTCAATGGACTTCATGGTTTCCGTGCTGCGCCCGAAACGGTATTGGTTCGCAATTCGTATCTGCTCTATGAGCTTCTCGATATTTTCATTTAACGTATCGAGCTGCCCCTGCATCGTCAGAATGATCGTGATCAGTTCATCACGGCTTAGCGTATTCAGTTCATTCAGGGTATGTTTTTGACTCATCCGAAGGCTCCTTTGTTATAGTTTATTATACTATAAAATCCGGAAAACAGCGAATTGAGGCGAGTCCGGACTTCGTCAAAATGCCCATGGATGAGAGCGCTTCACAGCCTCCTATACAACAGGAAAATATAAGTTTTTCAAGGTTCTGTATTTCTTTCGTAAAGGGCATATAGCCATGCAGACAGCGTCTGCCAGTGGTTAAAGGGACCGCACGGGCATTTCCCTTTCGGACAAAACAGGTACGAAAAAATCTCTGTTTTGCACAAACATCAAAAGGTCTTTTGGGGATGCACCTCCCGAATCTTAGGCTTTAATGGGTTCAATCCCACCATAAGCATACGGTATTGTTCCATCGTAAGCTCCGCCGCCTCGGCAGGGGTACGGGGCCATGAAAAAGAACCGGATTCAAGCCTTTTATATAAAAGCAGAAAGCCGTCCCCTTCCCAAAGAAGTCCTTTGATTCGATCGCACCGGTTCCCGCAGAAAAGAAACAGGATGTCTTTTTCAAAAGGATTCAGATCATATTTTGTACCGATAAGCTGGGCAAGACCATCAATCCCTTTACGCAGATCCGTTCTTCCGCAGGCAATGATAATCTTCTTCACTCCGGCAGCTTCAGCGAGCATGGTCTATTACCTTTAATAGTTTTGCCAACAGGCCGTCGGAGATCGAGTTCGAGATGCCGATTACGAAAGAGCCTGTGCTTATCATTGCGTCAGCCTTAAGTGAAGCGTTAGTGCGCTCAGGAACCGGAATCTCGGCGAATGCCACTGCGGGCTGTCCGGCTGGCGTTGTAACAGCAGGTAGTTCAATAGCCATCCCGGAATAAGCGTTCTGCCGTACACGGCGGAGCCAGTAGTAATAGCTTTTCTCATTGATGCCATTCTCCATAAGCCATTGTTTTACGGTTGTTCCTTGTGGCCGATTGCTGCACTGCTCAATTATTTTAGTCCAGTTTGCAAGTCGAACCTGATGAGTGATTTGATCCATTCTTGTACCTCCTGCTTTAAAAAACCAGATAGTTTTTGGGTTTTTTAAAGTTTGCCAAAAATCACTCTAAAAAACAAGGCGGGGCATTTGACGCTTACGGAAATTTTCTTACTTATGTGAATAGTGCTCAAACACCAAATAGATTTGGAGAAGATGAGC
>CAJTVK010000260.1 GCA_910579645.1 uncultured Lachnospiraceae bacterium
CTAAACTCCCTTCGGTCAGACAACGCCGCCTAAAACGGCAATCTGTCAGGCATAGAAATTTCGTAAGAAATATCACCATTTTTTTGAATAGTTTTATAAATACCTATGTCATGTCGCCCCTGAAGAAAGCCTTGCCGGACGGCAGTAGCAGGCAGAAGGTCTTCCATGCAGATTTTCTCCGCACCCCCCCCCTACAAAACCTTAGACAGGAACTCCTGCAGACGCGGACTTTTCGGATTCCCAAAAAACTCCTGCGGAGTATTTTCCTCCATAATAATCCCCTCGTCCATAAACAACACCTTCGTCCCCACTTCCCTTGCAAATCCCATCTCATGGGTTACCACCACCATCGTCATGCCGCTGTCTGCCAGTCCCTTCATAACCTCCAGCACCTCCCCTACCATCTCCGGATCCAGCGCCGAAGTAGGTTCGTCAAACAGCATCACCTTCGGATTCATGGCAAGAGACCTTACAATAGCCACCCGCTGTTTCTGCCCCCCGGACAGCTGACTGGGATAAGCATCCGCCTTCTCTTTCAGCCCGACCCGCTCCAACAGCTTCAATGCCGTCTCGCCGGCTTCCTCTTTTCCCATCACCTTCAGCTTCACCGGCGCCAAAGTGATATTTTCCATAATCGTCAGGTTATTGAACAAATTAAAATTCTGAAATACCATTCCCATATGTTCCCTTATTTTATCAATATTCACCTTGGGGTCCGTAATCTTAGTCCCCTCAAACCAAATATCGCCGCCGGAAGGAATCTCCAACAGATTCAGGCAGCGCAGAAATGTGCTTTTCCCCGAGCCTGAAGGCCCCACAATCACAATCTTTTCCCCTTGATGCACATGATAGCTCACACCTCTGAGCACATGATTATTTTCAAACGTTTTATGCAGTTTCTCAACGATTATCACTCTTACGCAGCCTCCTTTCCAATATTCCCAGTAAAACAGTCAATATTTTAATGACCACAAAATAAATCACCGCTGCGCCTATCAACGGCATGAAAGCTTCATAAGTCCTGGAAGCAATCTGATTTGCTGCCCGCGTCAGGTCCGTCAGGCTCACATAGCCCACTATTGCCGTTTCCTTCAGCAGCACGATAAATTCGTTCCCAATGGGCGGAAGCACATTTTTCACCGCCTGCGGAATAATGACATATATCATCGTCTGTGCCTTGGACAGCCCCAGTGACCGTCCCGCTTCCATCTGCCCCTTATCCACGGCCAATATTCCCGCCCGGACAATTTCCGCCACATATGCGCCGCTGTTGATTCCGAAAGACAATACAGCCACAAAAACCCCGTTCTTTGCACTGGAAAATATAATAAACCACATAATCATCAGCTGAAGCACCGAAGGCGTTCCCCTGATGACATCTATGTAAATATTGGCCAATACCGCCAATACAGTCTTCTTCCCGTTTCTGCGCACCGACAGCTTCATAAATGCCAGCAGCGTACCGATTATCATCCCAAGTATTGCTGCAAATACCGCAATCCGGATGGTAACTCCCAATCCTTCCAAATATAATTTCCACCTGTCCCCGGTGATAAATGCGGCTTCAAACATTTTCGCCACCTTTTCAAACCACGCCTGCATCCCATTCCCATCCTTTCTCTTTCCCCTCATTCCAAAAGGGACAGCGGATAACCGCTATCCCCATCCCTCTTTTCTCAGGCACCCTGCCTTTGCACCCTGCCTCTGTTTCCTTATCTGTTCCTATTCATTGCTTCCTTCAATATACTCTGCCACCAAAGCATCAAAAGTGCCGTCTTCCTTCAATGCCTGCAGTGCGCCGTTTATCTGCTCTGCCAATGCGGCATCCCCCTTCGGCATGGCAATTGCGTAATTTTCTGTCTCAAAATCAAACTGGCTTCCGTCAATGGCAATCACTTTGCCGTCAAATTTAGATTGGAATACCAACGCCGGATTCTTATCGATGATTACACAGTCCAATCTGCCGTTCACCAAGTCGTTAACTGCATCTACCCCTTTGTTATACTGAGATACGGTTGCGCCTTCGATTTCCTCCGCAATAAAGTCTCCCGTTGTCCCAAGCTGCACGCCAATCGCCTTCCCCTTCAGGTCGTCTGCGCCGGCAATCTCAGAACCTTCCAACACCAGCACATTCTGAATGGCTTCATAATAAGATCTGGAAAAATCAACCGTATTCAGCCTTTCTTCCGTTACCGTCATGCCGGCGATGGAAACATCGATTTTGGTGCCGATGGAAGAAACCAGAGAAGCAAACTCCATATTGTCAACCTGCACTTCAACCCCCAATTTCTCCCCGATTGCCTTTATCAATGCAATATCAAAGCCATCCGGCTCCCCGTCGTCATTGACATACTCAAAAGGCGGAAATTCCGCATTGGTTCCTACGTTCAACACTCCGTCCGCCAAAGCTTCCGATACTGCCGCAGTTTCTGCCCCTTCTGCCGCAGCTGCCGGAGCCTCTGTTTCCGCCGGAGTTTCTTCCGCACCCGTTTCTTCTGCTTCTCCGCTCTCCTCCGTGCCGGTGCTTTCTGCCACTGCCTCTTCCGTAGGAGCCGCCTCCTCTGCCTTACTGCCGCACCCTGCCAAAACCGAAATGCATAATACAGCCGTAAGCATTGCCGCTACTGCTTTTTTCATAACACTTTCCTCCTCGAATTAAAAAATAGTGAATACCTGCATATGTACTCATTCTCCATCCGGCTATGACCGGATCACAATTAGCACACTCAAGTCAGCATACCATGTTACCTGCATAAAATCAATAATTTCTGTATAAATATTTAAATCTATGGTTACAGTTCAGCCTGAATGCAGTGTTGAGAGACGGACGCATGAGAGGGATTTTT
>CAJTVK010000261.1 GCA_910579645.1 uncultured Lachnospiraceae bacterium
CCTTATATCGGACGAATGGCGAAAAACTTTAGACCTTTTTTGGATTTCCTGTACTGGATTTATGCTTTTCGCTCCATTTTATATGCCTTTCGTTCCCTGCATCCCAAAATAACAGAAAATCTGCCGATAAATTAAGTGACGGCTGAAACGGAAATCCGAGGTGATGAATTTTGAATATAGCAGTGGTCGATGATGAGGAAGCCATCCGGGAGCAGATTGGTGGATTCATAAAAAAACGGAATCCCGATTTTGATATAAGCAGTTTTGCCACGGGGGAAGGACTGCTCGCGGCAGGAAAGGATTTTGACATGATCTTCCTCGACATACAGATGGAGGGCATGGGCGGCATTGAGGCGGCGAGGACCCTCCGGCAGTCCGGCGTGGATGCGGTGGTCATCTTCATTACGGGAATCAGGGAGTATGTATTTGAGGCTTTTGACGTGTCGGCATTCCACTACCTGCTAAAGCCCATTGAGGAACAGAAATTCATGGAGGTGCTTGGCAGAGCGGCAGAGGAAGCCAGGAAAAGGAAAGGGCAGAAGGAGCGCCAGATATTCATACGGGCGAAGAACCAGGGGTATACGCTTAACCTAAACAGCATCCTGTATATCGAGAGCAGGGGGAAGAAGGTGGAGATCCATACCACGGACATGGAGGACATCATAGAGTCATATGCCACGATGGATGAACTGGAAGGGCAGCTTGGGGATGGCTTTTACCGCTGCCACAGGGGGTATCTGGTCAACATGGCGCACATAGCCAGGTATGACAGTGACAGCATCTTCCTTTCCAGCGGCGAGAAGGTCTACCTGACGAGGAAGAAGCACAATGAGTTTGTAAAGGCGTATATGTGGTATCTGCAGAATGGAGGGGTGTCCTGTGTATGAAGTGGTGAATGGCCTGCTGGGAGTGTTCTCTGCCATGTTCCAGGGATGCTGCCTGCAGTATTTCTTCGGGAGTTTTCTGGAGGGAAGGATAAGGGGACGCCATGCGGGATTATGGACTGTATTTTTGTATGCTGTGCTGAAGCTTGGAATGGATTTGATTCTGCCCTCAGATTATGGGAGTGTAAGGATTTTTGCGAAACTGGCACTGACCCTGTGCATCCTGACCATCCTAGTAGTGTGCTGTTACAGGGCGGCCGGAAAAATAAAGGTCTTCCTTGTGGTCGCTTTTCTTGCAACAGGCGAGCTCAGCTTTTTTCTGGCATATAATGTCTGCTGGCTGGGGAGCAATCTTTATTCCGTATGGATGTGGTGTGCGGAAAAAGGATATATTGCATCAATTGACGTTTTTGACGGATTATTGAAGGCCACCACATTGGGGATATCAGCGACGATGCATATCGTTTCCATAGTGATACTGTTTGTTTCCCTAAAAAGCATTGTAAGGAGCTTCAGGGAAAAGGATTATGCCATCCGCCGGATGGAATTATTGTTTATTTTAGCGCCCAGCATGACGGCGGTGTTTATCTGCACATTACTGCGTATGGTTTTAGTCACGATAGAGGATGGAATCCCGGCATCCTTATACGACAGATATCCGTCATTGACAGTCATGGTGCCGGTTGTCCTTTTGCTGTCTTTTCTTTCCATTCTGTTCGGAGTAAAACTTTTTCAGGACATGATTTATTGGAACAGGGAAAAAAGCAGCCGGATCATTCTGGAGAAACAGGTCAGCAGCCTGCAGGAGCATATGGGGGAGATGGAGCGCGTCTATTCCGGGATACGGGGGATGAGGCATGACATGAAGAATACGATCTCCGTCATTATGCAGCTTGCGGCGGGGAAGGAGGAGGGGCTGCAGGCATATCTGGAGGAGCTGAGCCGGACGATGGACAGACTGGAATTCCGTTTTAAGACAGGGAATACGGTGGTGGATACCCTGTTGAATATGAAGTACCATGAGATCGCCGGCACGGTGCCGGATCTGCGTATGGATGTGGAAGGGCTGCAGTTCCCTGAAAAACTGTCCATCCAAAGTTATGATATCGGCATTATTTTAGGGAATGCGCTGGACAATGCAATAGAGGCGTGCCGGAAACTGAAAGCGATCGAACCGGATGCGGAAGCCTTTATCCGCATCAGCTCATTCCAAAAGCGGGAATTGTTTTTTCTGAAAGTGGAGAACAGCTTTGACGGGAGGGTTGTGAGGAGACCGCAGAATGAGTTCCCCGTGACGGATAAGGCGGACAGGGAGAATCACGGGATAGGGATGGTCAACATCAAAAGCACGGCGGAGAAATATCAGGGAACAATGGATTTTAAGGTAAACGGCAGGGTGTTCATCCTGTCTGTGATGATGAAAAATGAGAGGAGAGAGGAAGATGGATTTCGGAGTGACAGGTAAATTGGGAGGGTGTTATCTGGCGGAGCAGTACCGGAAGAATGCGGCGGCAAAGGCAGCAGGTACAGGGAATTTTGCGGGGGAGGTACAAAAAGCCGCGGAAGGAAAGAATGCGGCAGAAAAATCCAGCTCATCAGCATGGGCGGGGGACATGGTAGTCCCTAATCCTCCGAGTTATTTTGGATTTACATATGACAGCAGTATTTCCAATAAACCCAAAGAGGAAATGACGACAGATGAGTACAAACAGTGGTTTATGAATGAGATGTCGAAAATGC
This sequence comes from uncultured Lachnospiraceae bacterium, assembly GCA_910579645.1. Taxonomy (GTDB): domain Bacteria; phylum Bacillota; class Clostridia; order Lachnospirales; family Lachnospiraceae; genus Kineothrix. Next base: position 2,625 of record CAJTVK010000261.1, read on the forward strand.
CTGTAAGTTCATGGTTCAGATCATCATTCTCGTCTGGCTCTCTGGTGATTAAAGAAGAAGCATTTGAGAGGATGAAAAATGACCCGGAATATGAGAAATATGTCATGAACAGGATTCGCTCCATGTATTCGGTAAGCAGTCTTCCTGTCGGGCCGAATAATATCTGCTATGAAGTTATCGGGGCATCCCCG
>CAJTVK010000262.1:0-1375 GCA_910579645.1 uncultured Lachnospiraceae bacterium
TTTTTCTTACAATAAGCTGGCTCGCGAAGCGTGGCAGCGTTTGTTTTTCCCTTGTAAACCTGATAAATCAAATTCGCAAGGGCGACAACGAGTATACCAATCTGGATTAAATCCTGATATGTAACGTACATTGCATCGCCCTCCTTTCTTTCGTCTGGAGGGCTACTTGAACCCTCCGAAAAAAAAACAAGAGGGGTAAAGCCGCCTTTGGCTCTATGGTTTCCCATGAACGGAGTATAGCACACATTTCTTTCTCAGGCAATTATAATATTCGATTTACCTTTACTTCTTTACCTTATCGGAGTAAAACCGAAATTGAAATCAGCCGAAGCAAAATCGGAACTCTTGTTTCCGGCATTTTCCACTCTGCCGCTTTCTGTTTCCACCGGGAAATCTTTGTCAAGATTATCGAATGATTCATCACCATATGGCTGCATATCCGAAAGCGAACTCTGTGCAATAAAATTATAATAGTCTGTCACCGTCTTTAATCTTCCGCTCCCGGATAATGCCGGACGTGCGCCGGATTCACAGGCATGGTAGACCGTTTTCACAAATTTGCTGAATACTTCCGACCTGTCTACCGGAGACTGGCCGAACTGCACTACGGTGATACCTGGGCCTTTCTCCTGTGGCCTGTTTGCGTTATACCGCTCCCGCAGAATCCGTGTCATGACAGCATTGTCCTTGTGGCGGTTCGCAAGCTCCTGATAGTCAGCATGGCTAAAATTTATTCCGCTGTTCAATAACGCCATTGTGCCGCTGTCAACCATATTTCCGTCCAGTTTTCCGAGTTCTGCCATCTCTGAATCATATTCATCAACCACAGTCAGAATCCGGGACAGACTATTTTCTATCTGTGCATCCCGTTCCGCTTCCAGTTCCTTTAATCTGTCCTGATAGCCTTTCTCCCCCAAAAGGTCAGCTTCATAAGCCCCTTTTGCCACTTCACAGCCATGCTCATAATCTGCCTTTGCCTTGCTAATAGCGCCGCTTGCGCCCTCTGCTAATCTAACCGCCTTTTTGTAATACTCAATCGTTGATTTTTTCATGGTAAATCCTCCAATCTTATTTTTCATAATCAGTAATATCCCTGTTCGGCACTGGATGCATAACGATATCTGCCATAGTATCCATATTTTCCAGAATCTTTGGTATGTCCATCCCTGCATCCGTGCTTTTCAGGAATTTATCAATCGTGATGCCCATCACTGCAGCCACCTGTGCCGCACTGGCTTCTTCTAATTTCTCCGGCAGGATGTCCAAGCAGTTGTCTATTACGTTCTGTGCCTTTCGTTTCCGGGATTCCATAAAGGAAAGCATATCAGCCGTATTCTCTGCCTTTTTTGCGCGACTTTCTGCGATATTTCCGGCT
>CAJTVK010000262.1:1385-2798 GCA_910579645.1 uncultured Lachnospiraceae bacterium
CGCTTGCGCCCTCTGCTAATCTAACCGCCTTTTTGTAATACTCAATCGTTGATTTCTTCATGGTAAATCCTCCAATCTTATTTTTCATAATCTGTAACATTCCTATTTGGTACTGGATTTCTTACAATATCCGCAAGTGGTTTTGGCATTGCCTTTAAGGCTTCTTCCATGCCCATTCCTGCACCTGTCCACCCCATCAGGCCGTCATTCAACACAATCTTTTCCGGTTTAACATATTTCTTTTCCGTCAATAGCTCAACCTGAAAAAGCGGCTCTCCCCTGTCCGTGTGGTACTTGCGGAAATTCTTGTTTACCTCTGCAAATGTGAAATATGCATCAATCAGCCGCTCCCACTGCGTCTTATCCATTGACACTAAGCAGTGCGGACAGTGTGGCGGCTTTTCCTCATGGCTTATGTCCCTGTTATAGAGATGGAAGCTGTTTCCGCACCTGTGGCACTTTACCTTTAAATACTCCATTCTGGTTTCTCCTTTCTATGCGCTGTGCCCACGCCGGAAAATAACCGGGTCTAACCCGTAGGCGGTTGCGTCTATTGTATGGTTGTCTTTGTCCGGCACCTGTGAAAGCACAATGCCGTTTTTGTCTATATCGTAAGAGTATGTGGAAAACTCCCGATAAGCGTTTGGTGTGCGGCGTGGGTCAAATATCAGTTTCCTGTGCTGCAGCCACTTGATACGGACATTCACGCATCCCGGCTTTTTATAGTAGCCACGCGCAAACCAGATTTCATTGTCCTTTAAATCCGCTATACTTTTCGGTTCTGCACAATCTGTCGGCTCAAGGCCGAGCACGATCTGCTTCTTGCCGTTTGCTGCCGCCAGTTCCAGCGCCCATTGTTTTGCGCTCTCGAAACCTTCTGAATTATTACTGAATGCGAATGCGCCTCTGCTGAGTTCACGGCCTCTTGCGTCAACTCCCCTTATATAATGTGTCTCGCAGCCTATATCACATCCGATTATCAGCATTTCATCGCTGATGAATGTCAGCTTGTCATTTTTTGTAAATTTCCCATTTGTTTCAAGTTCCCTCCATGTGGATGATTTCAGTTCTTTCATCACAGACTCTATTTTTTTGTCCAGCTCCTCTTTTGATATGATATTTTCAATCTTATTTTCTGTATTTGCTTGATTTTTTGCTGTTTTAGATTTATCATTCATTTTAAGTACCTCTCGTATTCTTTAGATTTTTACCAATTGGCAGGTCAGTAACTATCTAAATTTACCTGAGGTATCTTTTTGGGTCAACCTCCTGATGCTTTACATTATACAGGAAGCTCCTTCAATTAAAATTGTTGTTTGACTATAACAAAAAAGGACAGTCCCATTCGTTAGAATAAGATTGTCCTTTAAGGCACAATATTCAGGTTTTCACATTTATTGCGTATTATTCCGT
>CAJTVK010000263.1 GCA_910579645.1 uncultured Lachnospiraceae bacterium
ACATTCATAAAAGCGGAAAAATCAGCTTTTGCATAGGAACAGGCATAGTAAAATGCGTTGAGTGATTTCTTTGTAATCCCAGATAAAAAATGTCTGTACAGGGAGCGGATAGAATCCGCTGATTCCATAGCCAGGATAGATAATACCAGCAGAAACAAAGTTTCGGTGGTGTGTATAGAAAAACACTCAAAATAAATATAAAAATAACGATAGAGTCTACCAATTAGATTATTTTCATTGTATAATAGGTTTAACGTACAAGATCACTTACTTTCGTATAGTTTTTTTGCAAACTTATTATACATCAGAAAGTGTCTTGTGCGTTATTTTTTTCAAAAAGTTGTAAAGTGGTGTACATAAAATAATTCAAAAAATTATCTACTATATAAATCACTGTTCTACACCTCGTACGATAAAGTAGCCACTTGCACATAATCCCTTTTTATTATCGACATTTTCTTTCTGAAACTCAACACAAATCATATTTATTATTTATTAAACTCTATTTCATTTTGGAGAAAAATGCAGGATACACCCCTCAAGAGCCATCCCCCGCTACCGCTTTATTCTTTCACTTCAATTTCATACTTCATAAACTCCTCATCTAATATTGCTTTCAGTTTATCTACCACCCACAGAAGCAATTTTATCATTTTCTTAGAAACGTCATTGCTTATAATCTTCATGACTTTTCGTTCCTTATAGAATGCCTGCACAGATTCAAAATGATATTCTCTCACGATAGAGGAAAATCCCTTTTTCATATTAGAAATCTGGTTGTCAAAACGGTCAATCTCCTGCTGTAACTCTTTACGTCTGCCGCCTTTGAAAATGCCCATACATTCCGACAATTCCCTTTTTAGTTCATCCCTCTGTCTCTCTCGCCCGAAAATTAAAATACTTTTGCCTCATCCAAAAAAGACTCCTGCTTAAACCGCCCATCTTTTATGGTAAAAATCTTACGCTCATATACTTCGCCTTTTTTGATAACTTTACAGCCTTTCCGCACATTCCCGTCGCCGTCAAGAATCTCTTTTTTTGTCCGCACATGCTTTCCATGTTCGTCATAGAACATATTCCGGGTGGCAGTTTTTTCCTCCGGCTGCTCTAACCGCTTTCTTTCCGCAAATATTATATGGATATGCAGGTTTGTTTTCCGTTTATTGTGATGTAGCGCAGCATAACACTCCACACCGTATTTTTTCTTAAATTCGTCCACCATCCTTTTCAGCAGATAATCATAGTCATAGCTGATAAAACTTTCCGGCAGGGAAATCATCAGTTCCCTTGCCTCAATACATTTTCCATTCATTCCGCTTTTTTCAAATTCCTCCTGACTGCATTTGGCAAGTTCCCGCCAGAATGCCCTGTCCGGCCCCGTTGCATAGACTTCATAGAGGTGCTCCTGCTTGGCGTGGCTTGAAATATAAGTAATGCGCCCCGATAAGTCATGCAGCTTTGCCATTTCTATAAATGAGTTTCTTCTCAATAAATACCTTCTCCTTTCCTTTGGCGGACAGTCCGCCGCCGTTTCCTTGTGAGCCGCCGCCACAGGGCGGCTTTTTGCGAACTATGCCCGTATCCGGGCAATCCACGGCTGTCGCTTTTTGACAGCCGCAGAGGGACTTCGTTCTGTGAAGTCCCTTTGTCGGTGCTGCACATTTACCACGAAATGTATCCGTAAGCAGCAGCGCCATCCATGCGCCCGTCCTTTGGGGCGGCATGGATGTGGGAAGGCTGCTCTCTACGACAATCTTATTTTCTCCCGTCACTATAGCCGCAACTTGTTCCGTGCCGTCCGTATGCAAGAGTCCGTCCGCTGACACTTCCGCCTCCGCTATCCGCTTCTCCCTGTCCGCCTCTTTTGCGCCTTCTATCACGGAGGAAAAGGTTGAAAAACCGTCCTATTATCAGGCAACAAGACAGCGTGGGAATTACCAGACTATGTGTGATTTTGAAAATCCTTATAATTTGCTTTGCGATCTGGTACGGTCCCATGCCCTCCACGGTCAGCCGGAAAATCTTTCTCACAACCTCCGCCGCTTCTTCATCGACAAGCCAGTGGTTTTTATCCTCCGGATCTTTCACAAACCCATAGGGTGGGTTGCTCGTAATCGGCTTTCCCTCTTTCACTGAAAAGGATACGGAAACTTTACGACGGCATACTCGCATACAGGAAGGCAAACAGCCTGCCGATGACGCTTGATGAGAAATATTTTCTGAAAAATAGAATGCGTAAGAAAGGCGCAAACAGCTTGACCGATAATGAGTAACTGTTTATAATATAGGAAGTATTACGTCAGATAATTCGATATGATTGATGGATTGGAGCAGATTTTCTATGAAGAATTTACCGACCTTGCATTTACCTTTGTAACGAGTTTCCTTTATTACACGGATTATGATAAAATTATTGAGCAGACACGCAGCCTGTACCGCCAGGGCATTTCCGCTTTCGGCGGCATATCTCCGACTTACCGGATTGCGCTTGATAAGGATGCGCCCGTTATCGTATGGGATTTCCACTCTCTACTTGTCATGGTGCAGATGTGCTTTTCCTTCATGCTCACGGATAAGGACAGTGATATGCGTATATGCAAGCACTGCAACAAAGCCTTTATCGCAAGCCGGAAAGGGAATGAATTTTGCAGCCAGAGGTGCAAGAACCAGTTTAATGTCTACAAATCGAGGGAAAAGAAAAAGGGGGAACAAAACAGATGACCGCTAAAAAATGCCTGCAGCACTTTGGAGATTGTGGTATATTAAACATAAA
>CAJTVK010000264.1 GCA_910579645.1 uncultured Lachnospiraceae bacterium
GTTCCTTTTCCATCAGCATCATGCTTTTCCTTGCTTTCCAGGTGATGGTCGTCTTTCTGGGGCAGGGCATGCCTGCATTAGCCCCGTGGGCGGGGGATGTATCTGTGACAGCCGCTGCGGGGCTGGAGACTTCTATAATAGAAGAAATCGAAGCTGCCGATGGTGTGAAGCGTGCTTTTGGCAGAATGGAATACGGCGGCTTATCTGTTTCCTCCGATACCGAGAGCGGAACGGCCACGCTGGTTTCCTATGAAGAGAATCAGTTCAAATGGGCAAAAGAGGAACTGCACGGGGGAAGTACCGATGCGGTTTCGGGAGGAGCCGGGGATATCTTAGTGTCCTACCGGGATGGCATGCAATGGAAGGCCGGGGATACCGTGACGCTCCATACGCCTTTGGGGGAGAAACAGGTGAGGATTGCGGGAATCCTTTCTTCTGCAAATGCATCAAGTGAAGGGGGAAGCCTTGGATACATCATATGCTCAGAACAGCTGTTTACGGAGAGCATCGGTGCGGCAGGCTATACGGCTGTGGATATACAGCTTGCAGGCAGCGGCACGGATGAGACAGTATCGGCAATGCGGAGCCTGCTTCCATCTGACGTCTCCATTGCGGATAAACGGCTGTCAAATTCGGAATCCCAGAGTTCCTACTATACAGGTGCGGTGTTTATTTACGGATTCCTGCTCATCATTGCGCTGATTACCGTGTTCAATATCTTTAACAGTATGAATGCCAGTGTGGCGGCAAGGACCTGACAGTATGGCGTGATGCGTTTCATTGGAATGGGAGCCGGGCAGCTCTATAAGATGATTGCTGCAGAGGCAGCCACCTATGCAGTCTTAGGATGTGTCACCGGATGTGTACTGGGCCTGCCGTTGAATAAGATGATGTTCCGGTTCCTAATTGCAGATAAATGGGGAACCGCTTGGCAGCTTCCGGCTGCCTCCCTGCTGCTGATTGTCATGTTATGTTTCGGCTCTGCGGCACTGGCAATTAGGCGGCCAATCAAAAGAATCGGGCAGCTGTCCATTGCGGATACCATAAAGCTACAGCAGTGATACATGGATATTGACTAAATATTTTGAAAGGTCCGGGCTTTGTAACAATTCAGGCCGTTTTTAAGCGGACAGGATGATAGGCTCGGACATTTCTGTGACATTTGGGCTTTAACAATGTTCTTACCATAAAAAATGGTATGAGGAGAAGCATAGGAATTTCATTTCCGAGGGAAATAATATATAATAGAGCCAACCATAAATCAGTATTTGCCGGCTTTCAGCAGGCAAGGCAAACCATAAGGAGGAATTTATCATGAGTGAATTACTGAAATTTGCCAACAGAGAAGAATTTCATGGGTGGCTGTGTGAGCATTGTCTGTCAAAGGATGGTATTTGGCTTTTGTTCGGCAAAGCCGGCGGGCCCAAAACGATAAAAGCGGGAGAAGCTTTGGAAGAAGCCCTCTGTTTTGGCTGGATTGACGGACAGATGGAAAAGATTGATGATAAGACTTATAAGAAGTATTTTTCTCTCCGCAGAGAGAACAGCAAATGGTCGGAAAAGAATAAGGCATTGGTGAAAAGCCTTGAAGAACGGGGGCTTATGACTGATTTTGGCAGGAAGAAAATTGATGAGGCTAAGAAGAACGGCCAGTGGGACGCAACCAACCCTCTGGCAACCATTACAGAGGAACAGATTGCCTGCCTATCGGCAATTTTGGAAAAGTATGAACCTGCCTATACAAATTTTCAAGCCATGTCCCCATCCGTAAAGAAAACGTATACACGGGCATATCTTGACGCAAAGACAGATGCCGGAAGAGAGAAAAGGATTGCTTGGATGGTGGACAGGCTCAATAGAAACTTAAAACCTATGTGAATAATTGGATGGCTTCTCAGTCTGACACGAATTGTTCCGTTTTCGGAAGAGCCTGAATGGTTCGCCGGACGTTTCCTGTTTGAGGCCGCCTTCACCGTTTGTCCCATTGGTTTCTGTTTCCCCATGTAATTTTTGACCAAGATTCCATTTCGTCAAACTTAGAATCCACTTCCTCCTTGGATGCCCATTGCCCTGTCATTTTGGAGGTTTCCAACACCTGGATATTTTCATCCACCAAGAGAGGGTAGACTAAGCCGATATGGTAATTGCTGACATCGGCAGCATGGTCATTGATAACTCCGGCACAGCTGCCGGCCTGAAAGTCCTGAATGCCCACTTCTTCGGCCAGTTCCCTGCGCATGCCGGCGATGATGACATCATCCAGAAGTTCTTCCTGGGGATTGATATGTCCGCCCAGACCGATGGAATACATTCCATGGAGCCTTTTTTCCGTTTGCTTTTTCAGGCGTTTGGTCAGAAAGTAGCCGGCTTTGCTTATGAGCACTGCATAGGGAATGATTTGTTTGTATTCCGGGGCATATTCCGCATAATCTCTGTCCGCATAGAGATGATTTTTGCGGATGACATCTATGATTTGAGGAATATTTTCGGTGATAAAGGCTTTGTCTGCCAAATGCACTTCCAAGAGTTCGGTGGGTACAACCATTACTTTTTCCATTGTGATTATCTCCTTTTTATAATTATGTCTGCTGTGGTGCTGTCTGAAGAAGGATTGATGATGCCCACAGCGAAGTATTTGAATTATTATAGCATGTGGCGGAAAAATATAGCAAGTGTTATAAGGACAGATGTAAGATACAAAGGTGATAGTTCAGCCTGAATGTTGTGTTGAGAGGCGGACGCACGGGAGGGATTTT
>CAJTVK010000265.1 GCA_910579645.1 uncultured Lachnospiraceae bacterium
ACAGGCAGTTCCGCTGCTGCCGGCCACTAAAAAAACTCACGCACGGGCGTCCGCCCCCAACACAACATTCAGGCTGAATTGTTACATCATTTCCGAAATGGAAAGAATGAAAAGCAAAAACTCTTGACAATTTGTTCTGTTTTCGGTAATCTAAGGATGGATGCGGCAAATCCTATGCGGTTTGCATTATTATGCACAATAAAAGAAAAGCAGTGACGAAGAGAGTAGGCATGGAAAAACCCTTCAGAGAAGATTCCGCTGTACGGGACGGAGGCATTTGGCGCACAGGCACCGGATGCACGGAACCGGCAGGGCTGAGAGGAATCGGGCAGGACGATGCCGAACATGGCTTCCGAGCAGCGCACCGAGCCGTTTCTGCGGTTAGGCTGCGACAGGTTCCGCCTGTTATAGCGGCAGGGTATGCAGTACCCGATGAGGTCTGCTCCGTGAGGGGCGGATAAAGGGAAGTGGTAACACGGCTTTTACGGCTCGTCTTCTTAGTGTCTAAGAAGCGGGCTTTTTTTGCGGGCATAAGGAAAGAGAGGGAATATGAGCAAAGGAAAGTATTATATTACGACGGCAATCGCTTATACTTCGGGAAAGCCCCATATAGGCAACAGCTATGAAATCGTGCTGGCGGACAGCATTGCCAGATTTAAAAGGAAGGACGGATATGACGTTTTCTTCCAGACGGGAACGGATGAGCACGGGCAGAAAATTGAGTTAAAGGCAGAGGAAGCCGGAATCACGCCCAAGGAATTTGTGGACCGTGTGCAGGGCACCATTAAGAACCTATGGGATTTAATGGATACTTCTTATGATAATTTTGTCCGTACTACGGATAAACCTCATGAGAGGCAGGTACAGAAAATTTTCAAGAGATTGTATGAGCAGGGGGACATTTATAAGGGTGCCTATGAAGGTATGTATTGTACGCCCTGCGAGTCGTTCTGGACGGAATCCCAGTTGGTGGACGGGAAATGCCCGGACTGCGGCAGGGAGGTGAAACCGGCGAAGGAAGAAGCTTATTTCTTTAAAATGAGTAAATATGCGGATCGGCTGATTGAGCATATCAATACCCACCCGGAATTTATACAGCCGGTTTCCCGCAAAAACGAAATGATGAACAATTTCCTTCTGCCCGGGCTGCAGGACCTGTGCGTATCCCGGACTTCCTTTAAGTGGGGGGTACCGGTGGATTTTGACGATAAGCATGTAGTGTATGTATGGCTGGATGCTTTGACGAATTATATTACGGGCATCGGTTATGACTGCGGCGGGGACAGCAGTGAGCAGTATAAGAAGCTTTGGCCGGCAGACCTGCATTTGATCGGGAAGGACATTATCCGTTTCCATACGATTTACTGGCCTATTTTCCTGATGGCATTGGGCGAGCTTCTTCCGAAGCAGATTTTCGGGCATCCATGGCTGCTGCAGGGGGACGGCAAAATGAGCAAATCCAAAGGCAATGTGCTGTATGCCGACGACTTGGTGGATTTCTTCGGAGTGGATGCGGTGCGTTATTTTGTGCTGCATGAGATGCCTTTTGAAAATGACGGCGTGATTACTTGGGAACTGATGGTGGAAAGGCTGAATTCCGACCTTGCGAATACCTTGGGCAACTTGGTGAACCGGACGATTTCCATGAGCAATAAATATTTTGGCGGAATTGTGTCGGACAAAGGTGTGGCGGGTGAAGCGGATGAGGACTTAAAGGCTGTGGTCACAGGCACCTATGACAAAGTATGTGCTAAAATGGCAGATTTGAGGGTGGCCGATGCCATGACGGAGATTTTTGCCCTGTTCAAAAGGTGCAATAAATATATTGACGAGACGGAACCGTGGGTATTGGCCAAGGATGAGGCTAAGAAAGACAGGCTGGCAACCGTGCTGTATCACCTTGCGGAAAGTATTATGGTGGGAGCATCGCTGCTGGAGCCTTATATGCCCGCTACGGCAAAGAAAATCGCAGAGCAGCTGAACGCACCTCTTAGGGGATTCGATACTTTGAGGGAATTCGGGAAATACCCGGACGGGAATAAGGTGACGGAGAAACCGGAAATTCTCTTTGCACGTCTGGATATTAAGGAAGTGCTGGAAAAAGCGGAGGCTCTTTTCGCAGCAAAGGCGGAAGGGCAGAAGGCGGAGAATGAAAAGGAAGAGGGCGACGGCGTGAAGGAGGATGTCATCGACATAGAGGCCAAACCGGAAATCACTTATGAGGATTTTTCCAAGATGCAGTTCCGGGTCGGGGAAATCATTGCCTGTGAGGAGGTGCCTAAGTCGAAGAAGCTGCTTTGTTCAAAAGTGCGTGTGGGCAGTGAAGTGAAGCAGATTGTGTCGGGGATTAAGCAGCATTATTCGGCGGAGGAAATGGTTGGTAAGAAGGTGATGGTTCTGGTAAACCTGAAACCGGCAAAGCTGGCCGGGGTTTTGTCTGAGGGCATGCTTTTATGTGCGGAGGATGCGGAAGGGAATTTGGCTTTGGTGGTACCGGAAAAAACTATGCCGGCGGGGGCGGAAATTTGCTGATGTATGAATTGGGCGGGACGTGGCTTTGGCTGCGTCCTGCCGTTGTTTTGGGGAAGGGCGGACGCTTTTGTGGGGGAGGACGCTTCTGCAGGGGCAGTTCTGCCGGTAGGGAGGAATTCTGCCTGGGGTTGCTTGTGCCTGTTTGGCGGCTGCGGTATGCTAGTACATCATTGCATTAATCCTTAAGTAATCAGCACATGCTGTTTGTGCCAGT
>CAJTVK010000266.1 GCA_910579645.1 uncultured Lachnospiraceae bacterium
AAAAAAATCCCTCCCGTGCGTCCGCCTCTCAACACAACATTCAGGCTGAACTGTTGCCATACTCCCGCAAATTTTCGAAAAAAGTATTGCAATCAAAAAAAAGTTGTGTTAGTATTGACCTATTAAAAAATTGCAAATGCATGGAAAGAGACTCTTATTATGAAAAACGACAGGAATACGGCGTCACCGACTGAGAGCGTTGTTCGCGGGAAGTAATGCAGGGAACACTCTGGAGCAGATTTTCCGAACCGTTCGGCAGGGCCGGATGCTAGGGGGATACGTTGCACGCGTTAAGTGTTAAAGTGGACAGGGCGGTTCATACATCTTGATGGAGATGTCGGCTTGTCAATGCGGGTGGTACCGCGGATATATATGTTTATCCGTCCCGGAATGCAGGAGACTGTGTTCCGGGATTTTTTTATGCACAGGTTCGCATATGGAATTTTGCCGTTGACACGGCATGCGAGCCGCGCGGGCGAGTAGGGGAAAAATCGTCCCTACTCGATTGCACAGCCCTGTGCAGATGAAATATGTTGCTGAAGCGGCATGGATATGTTTCAGGGATATGCAGAAAGCAGTGGGGAAATGAGGTAAAACAGTATGGAGATGAAAAACATTTATCGTGACATAATTGTGAAAGACTTGGATGAGTCTTATATCGGAAAAACAGTGAGGGCTGCCGGATGGGTGGAGAACATCAGGGATCATGGCGGGGTGTCCTTTGTGGATTTAAGGGATATGTATGGGACATTGCAGGTAGTGCTCCGCGACGGGGAGCTTCTGAACGGGATTATGAAGGAGGCTTCCGTTTCGGTGGAAGGAACTGTCAGAAAAAGGGATGCGGAAACTTATAACCCGAAAATCCTCACGGGAACTATTGAATTGGAAGCGCATTCCATTGATATTTTGGGAAAAGTGTATAAGCAGCTTCCTTTTGAAGTGATGACTTCGAAAGAAATCAGGGAGGATGTGCGCCTGAAATACCGTTATCTGGATTTGCGGAATAAGAAAGTAAAGGATGCGGTTGTTTTCCGGTCACGGGTTATCGCTTATCTCAGGGAGAAGATGACGGAACTGGGGTTTTTGGAAATCCAGACACCGATTCTCTGTGCTTCTTCGCCGGAAGGCGCCAGGGATTATATTGTCCCTTCCAGAAAATATAAAGGGAAGTTTTATGCGCTTCCGCAGGCACCCCAGCAGTATAAGCAGCTGCTAATGGTGTCGGGGTTCGATAAATATTTTCAGATAGCCCCATGCTTTCGGGATGAGGATGCCAGAGCCGACCGGTCACCGGGAGAATTTTACCAGTTGGATTTTGAAATGAGTTTTGCCACGCAGGAGGATGTGTTCCGGGTGGGGGAGGAAGTGCTTTCGGCGACTTTTGAGAAGTTTGCGCCGGAGGGGTTTGCCGTGGATAAAGCCCCCTATCCGGTTATCAGCTATCGGCAGGCGATGCTGGAATTCGGTACGGATAAACCGGATTTGCGCAACCCTTTGCGGATATTGGATGTGACGGAATATTTCCAGGGCTGTGACTTCAAGCCTTTCTTGGGGAAGACGGTGAGGGCTATCAGGGTGCATGAGGAGATGTCCAAGGGATTTCATGAAAAACTGCTGAGTTTTGCCGTTTCGCTTGGCATGGGCGGCTTGGGATATCTGGAAGTGGCGGAGGATCTGAGTTATAAAGGGCCTATTGATAAATTTATTCCGGAAGGAAAGAAGGGGGAACTTCTGGAGCTGGCAGGGCTTGGAGCCGGGGATACGATTTTCTTTATTGCGGATAAGGAGGCAAAGGCAAACTATTATGCCGGGCAGATTCGCATAGAACTGGGGAACAGGCTGGGGATTTGTGAGAAAAATGCTTACCGTTTCTGCTATGTCAACGATTTTCCCATGTTTGAGAGGGATGGGGAGACAAAGCAGATCGGATTTACCCATAACCCGTTTTCCATGCCCCAGGGCGGGCTGAAAGCGTTGGAAGAGAAAAATCCGTTGGAGGTATTGGCCTATCAGTATGATATTGTATGCAACGGTGTGGAATTGTCTTCCGGGGCGGTAAGGAACCATGATTTGCAGATTATGGTGAAAGCGTTTGCAATTGCAGGGTATGAGGAAGAGACGCTGAAGAAGAAATTCGGCGCGCTTTATCAGGCTTTTCAGTTCGGTGCGCCGCCCCACGCGGGGATGGCGCCGGGGATAGACCGGATGATCATGCTGCTTCGTAACGAAGAGAACATACGGGAGGTCATCGCATTCCCGATGAGCGGTTCGGCGCAGGATCTGATGTGCGGCGCACCCAATGACGTGACGGAAAAGCAGCTGCGGGAAGTGCATATTAAGATACGGGAGTGAGGCTGCTCGGTGAGGTCATCCAATCGGACAGGGAAAGAAGGTGAAGGATATGGCAAATATAATCAGTGACGAGACAATGGAATATGTAGGCATTTTGGCCAAACTGGAATTAGCCGGAGACGAGAAGGAAGCGGCACGGAGAGATATGGGGCGGATGCTGGATTATATTGATAAACTGAGGGTACTGGATACGGAAGAGGTGGAACCTATGTCCCATGTGTTTGCGGTGCAGAATGTTTTCCGTGAGGATATTGTGACAAATGGGGATAGGCGGGAAGAGATTTTAAAGAATGCACCCGGGACAAAGGACGGGATGTTTATGGTACCGCGCACTTTTGAATAAACGGCGGGCGGAAAGGACGGATGTCCGGCGGATGTGCCGGAAAGCAT
>CAJTVK010000267.1 GCA_910579645.1 uncultured Lachnospiraceae bacterium
CACCGAAGCCTGCAGAAGCCTGGTACCGCGTCCGGAAGTCGTGGGCGGACGCTTCTTCGCAGAAAGGGGCGTTCAAGTCGCTGGAAAATGCAAAGAAATGTGCGGACGAAAATCCGGGGCATTCTGTGTTTGATGAATCCGGGAAGGCGGTGTACACCAGGGCGGCAGCGTTCAAACCGTATCTGGTGAGGGTATCCATCCCCGACCTGAACATCCGGAAAGGCCCCGGCACTGACCATGCAAAGACCGGAAAATATACGGGAATCGGCACCTTTACGATTGTGGAGGAGGCAGATGGAAAAGGCGCATCTAAGTGGGGGCTTTTGAAATCCTATCAGAGCAAGCGCAATGGATGGGTGAGCCTTGACTTTGCAGAAAGAGTGTAAAACCGTGTAAGTTATAATGGACAGCCTGCAGAGCATAGTTTGTTCTGTGGGCTGTTTTTTTATTTTATACCCCCTCAAAACGGCCTCCAAATCTCCGTATAGTGAGGAGGTGCTGACAGTGACAGGTGAACAGAAAGAAAAGATCATCCGTTTCCGCAGCATGGGGCGCGGCTATGCAGATATAGGGAAGGAGCTTGGCATTTCCAAGGATACCGTCAAGAGCTTCTGCCGCAGGAACAGCCTCACCTCTGCGGACATCCTGGTAACAGACGATAAGGACAGATGCCGTGAATGCGGCGTGGAGATAAAGCAGCGGCCAAAGATGAAAAAGCAGGTGTTCTGCTGTAAAGCCTGCAGGGAGAAATGGTGGGCGGAACACCCGGAGCGGATCACGCAGAAGGCGGTCTATGAATTTACCTGTGCGAAGTGCGGGAAGCCGTTCACTGCCTACGGGAACAGGAAAAGGAAATACTGCTCCCATGAATGCTACATAGCCGACCGGTTCGGAGGTGGCAGGAATGGATGAGAAAGAATTTGAAGCGGAAAAGCTGTATTATATTTCCATGTCCATCGCTAAATCCATGCTCGAAAAAGGCATCATCGACGAGGAAGTATTAGCCATAATTGATACAAAACTTCTGGAAATATACCGCCCGATTTCGGGTACATTACTGGCCGGAAAACCCTTGCTATAAAGCCGGTTCAGAGTGATATATGGTAAAGGCAGAAAGAAACTGCCTAGAAGGAAGTGATAAAATGGCTAAGATCAGCAGGATAGAGCCGAAAATACCGGCTCTGAAAAAGCGGCAGAAGGTGGCGGCTTACGCCCGTGTTTCCATGGAGACGGACCGCCTTGCCCATTCCCTTTCCGCACAGGTGAGCTACTACAATGACCTGATACAGGCGAACCCGGAATGGGAATTTGCCGGGGTGTACGCAGATTTTGGGATCAGCGGCACCGGGACGGCAAAGCGTGAGGAATTCAACAGGCTTATTGCAGACTGTGAGGCAGGGAAAATTAACATTGTCCTGACCAAGAGCATATCAAGGTTTGCGAGGAACACGGTTGACCTGCTCTCCACGGTCCGTCATCTGAAGGAGATCGGCGTGGAGGTGCGGTTTGAAAAGGAGAATATCCATTCCTTTTCCGGCGACGGGGAGCTGATGCTCTCCATCCTTGCATCCTTTGCACAGGAGGAGGTGCGGTCGCTTTCGGAGAATTCCAAGTGGGGCATCCGTAAAACCTACCAGAACGGGACCGACGGCGTGAGGAACAAGAAAGTCCTCGGCTACCGCTACGACGGAGAGAAGTATGTGGTAAAAGAGGACGAGGCAGAGGTTGTGAAATTTATCTTTGAACGGACTGCCGCAGGCGTGGCGGCATCGGATATCCTTGCAGAACTGAAAAAGCGAGGGGCAAAGTCCTGGCGGGGATATGATTTCACATACAGCCATCTGAACACCATTTTGAAAAACGAGATTTATATCGGTGACAGGCGGCTGCAGAAATGCTATGTGGCAGACCCCATCAGGCATAACAAAGTGAAGAACCGGGGCGAGCTTCCACAGTATTACATTTCAGAGTGCCACGAACCGATTATTGACAGGGAGACTTTTGCAAAGGTTCAGGATATCCTGAAAGAACGGGCAGAGGCTGTGCCGACGTATCCGTTTACGGGAAAAATAAAGTGCGGGGTATGCGGGCATCCGTTTACGAGGAAGAAGGGCAGAGTCAGGGGGAAAACTTATATCCACTGGATCTGCCGCGGGAAAAAAGAAACAGGAATGACCTGCTCCAGCGTGAACTTCGGGGAAGATGAACTGGAGGCGGTTTCGGCGCAGGTTCTTGGGCTGGATGCCTTTGACGGGGAAACATTCGGGGAACAGGTCAGGGAGATTACCGTCCTGCCGAACGGCAACCTGCAGTTCCGGCTTTCGGATGGAGGCATAAAGTTATGGAAGAACCTGCGGCTGCACCAGGCATGGCACGAGGCAACGGTCACGGATTGTTTCCAGGGGAAAATACGGTGCGCCATCTGTGGGAACACCTACCACAGGGTGAATTCCGGTGGCAGATGGGTGTACTGGTACTGCATCGGCAAAAAACGGAGCAATGTGGAATGCCGCAGCACGAATTATGCGGATTTCAAGCTGCGGCGCATTTCCGCAAGCATCCTCGGACTGGAGGAATTTGACGAAGCGGAATTTGAAAGGCAGATAGAGGAAATCGTGGTGCTGGAGGACGGCAGCCTGGAATACCATTTTGGGGAAGGGAGGACGCAGACATGGCAAAGAATGTGACGACAATACCAGCCACGCGGAACCGCTTCACAGCGGACCCCATCAG
>CAJTVK010000268.1 GCA_910579645.1 uncultured Lachnospiraceae bacterium
TACAGAAGGGAAGCCTTAAAATTCGCATGACAGGCAAAAGCCCCACATATCGAAATCAATAAGACAAACACCACAAAACCAACAATCGTGCCGCACGGAATAAACTCGCCTACAATCACTGCACCTACTGCAAACAGAAAATAAAAAGGAGACCACATTTTCTTTTTCAAAAGTTTTGCCAGAAAATAAATCTGGAAGGACGTTTCAATTACGCCCATAATATATACATTAAAAAAATCTAAATACTCAGCCATGTTACCTGTCTCCGTATGTAAAAGCCCTTACATATTCTTCATATACTGCAGAACAACACCTGAAAACTCCTTACTCCGCAGCCGCGATACGGGAACTTCTTTGCCGTTATCCATATATGCAGTCCCGTTTTTATATCCTTTTAAATGCTTCAGGTTGATGAGATAACTCCTGTGACACCGGAAAAAATGGCTGCCTAGCTTCGTTTCCAAATTTTCAATCCGTTCATAGTAATCAACAACCTCGCCGGAGGCCAGGTTCAGATATATTTTCCGGTCTATGACCTCACAAAAAACAATTTCATCTTTTGGGATGATGCACCCCTCATATCCTTTTTGCACCAGCAGACTGTCCTCGCCGGCGTTTTGCATGGAAACGTAAAGGCGATTCATGGTCTTTTCAAACTGTTTTTCATCCACCGGCTTGACCAGATAATCGTAAGCCTGTACCTCGAAAGACTGAAATACCATCTCTTTCAGTACCGTAATGAAGATTAAAAAGCCACGGAACTTACCTGCCCTCAGCTTCCTTGCTGTTTCCAAACCGTCCATACCATTCATCTGGATGTCCAGAAACAGGATGTCAATCTGCCCGTTATAGTTTAACAGTTCATCACCACTTAAAAATGTCCGAAACTGAATCTCCCTGTTCTTTTTACGGAAAAAATCAGAGGCCATTGCCCTTATATAATCGGACATGTGTTTTTCATCATCACAAATTGCAATACGGATCAATGCGCCACCTCCTCGCCATTAGATCGTCAGCGGCAAAGATAAACTTTTGCCGCTGCCACAGACTGACATTTTATTATAGCCTGCGAAAAATATCAAAACAATTTAATTGCTGTGAAATGTTTATCCGTTGCCACGAAATGTAATATAAAATCCAATCTATCACTAAAGATATTTCACCTAAGTTACTTTTAACTTTGTGCGCGCATCTGTTCTACCAGGGATTGCTTTTTCTGCCTGCGTACCATCCAGACAGACAGGACTACTTCCATGCCAAACAGCACAAGGAGGAACAGCCCCATTTGCAGGAACGGGAACTGATACGGGACAACTGCGCCGGCAAAGGATTTCTTACTGATTTCCGCACAGACTGCCACGGAAAGCGGCAGCCCCAGAAGCAAGACTGTAAGCATCGCAAAAAGCGCATGGCACATTCCCTCGATGACACTCATCCGGCACAGCTGCTTCCCGGTCAGGCCAACGGAGCGCAGGATACTGTTCTCCCGCTTCCGGGACATTTGGTTGGAAAGCGTCGTATTGATCAGATTGACAACGCCGAACAGGAAGATCAGCCAAGAAAGAGCCTGCAGGCTTCCAAAAATAATGCTGCTCTGCATTTTCTCATATTCGATATGTGTAGCTATGGTATCCATTCCAAGATTGCTGCGGCCAGATACCAACTCCTGTAGACTACTTTCCACAGACTCTGCTTTCTTCGGGTCGCTGACAATACTCCAAGAATAGTCAAAACTTTTGATTTCAGGATGTATCTCACGAAACAACTCCTCCGGTGCGAACAGGGCTGCCGAATCCATGGCAAGCGCACCATGTCCGTTTGCCGTCTTCGACGCATCGAACAGTCCGGATATGGTAACTGCCACGGTTTCCTGACCCAAAATCAGCTCAATAGTGGCTCCAACATCCATATCGGCATGGTGCTTCTGATAACTCGTACTCAGAAGGATGCTGTGAATATCCGCCGGCATGTTGCCGGATACCAGCGCAGCTTCTACATCCATGCGGTTTGAGTCCGTCAGCATGTCGCACATACCGGCCTCCGCGCTTTCGGAAGTTCCGAATTTTGCGTGCAGAGACCGGCGGGTGACCAGCACATCCGCCACCCCGTCCACAGAAAGGATCTCCTGTCTCAGTTCTTCATCCAACGGATTGCCTGCAGCCATGATTTCTTCCTCCGGCTGCTCTGAAGACAGATATATCTTATAATCCCCGTCCGGGAAAAACAGCCTTGCAGCCTGCTCCGGCGAGCGCGTCAGGGCCATGGAAGACACTACCAGAAGAAGAATTCCGCCCAGGCTTAAGGATACTGCAATACTTGCTGACTTTTTGCGGTCGCGCCAAAAATTTGCGAATCCCATGGATATGGGACTTAGTTTCCGGTGTTTCTTTCTGCTGCGGGTCTTTTCCTGTCCTGCGGAAAAACGCATGGCCTCCAGCGGTGAAATATTGGCAGCTATTTTGATCGGCCTGTGAACGGAAACGGATACCATGAACCAGCAGACCACCACGGTCAGAAACACAGCTGCCCCATAATAACCCCCATGAAAACCTTTTGGAAACAGGAGCAGGCCGCTGACCACACCCAGCAGGACACCCAGCAGGATCCCAATACCGCCCAGCCTCCGGCTCTCCTTTTTCACGATGCGCCGGATCTGTCTGGGTGTTGCGCCGATGGTGCGGAGCTGTCCATAGCTTTGTATTTTGTCGTTCACAGAG
>CAJTVK010000269.1 GCA_910579645.1 uncultured Lachnospiraceae bacterium
GCCGTCCCGTAAAAAAATCCCTCTCATGCGTCCGCCTCTCAACACTGCATTCAGGATGAACTGTAACGAAATACTATCGTCAAGGATGTTTCTGCTCACGGTCCCATGCCGCCGGATTAAGGCAGACATCTAAGAACTTTAGGCATATAGCTGCTTCCGACGGCAAAACGGCATCCGCCTTAAGCGGATGCCGTTTACAGAACGCCTGCCGGTTCTTATTATTTAACTGTAACTTTCGCGCCTTCTGCTTCCAGTTTCGTCTTGAGTTCTTCTGCCTCATCCTTGGAAACGCCTTCTTTTACTGCCTTAGGAGCGGAATCAACAAGGTCTTTTGCTTCTTTCAGACCAAGGCCTGTAGCTTCACGAACTACTTTGATAACCTTAACCTTGTTAGGGCCGACTTCGGTAAGTTCAACATCGAATTCCGTCTTTTCTTCTTCCTGAGCCGCTCCGCCGTCGCCTGCTGCCACAACTACCGCACCTGCTGCTGCGGATACGCCGAATTCTTCCTCACATGCTTTTACCAGATCGTTCAGTTCCAATACGGTTAACTCTTTGATTGCATCAATAAATTCCTGAGTAGTTAATTTTGCCATTATAATTTACCTCCATTTATTAGTTTGAATATTGATTTCCCGCCTCGGCTATTCTGCCGCAGGTGCCTCTTCCGGAGCCGCTTCACTTTCAGCCGGCGCATCCGCCGATGCAGCTTCCGCCGCAGCCGCAGCGCCGCCTTTTTCTGCCAGCTGATTCATGACGCGTGCAAAGCTTGCAATAGGAGCCTGCATGCTTCCGAACAGCTTGGAAAGAAGTTCTTCCCTGGAAGGAATCTTCGCAATGTCCGCAATGCCTGCCGCATCATATGCAATACCTTCCACAATGCCGCCTTTTACTTCCAATTTGGGGGCTTCCTTTGCAAATTTGCAGATTACCCTTGCCGGCGCCGTAGCATCCGTCGAAGAGATGGCAACTGCGCTTGGGCCTTCCAGATACGGTGCAAGTGCTTCAAAGTCCGTTCCTTTGAACGCAAAATTCATCATTGTGTTCTTGTACACTTTGTAAGTAATTCCTGCTTCACGAAGTTCCTTACGCAGTCTTGTATCCTGTTCAACCGTAAGTCCGCGGTAATCCACAAGCACTACTGACTGGGCATCTTTGATATGTGCAGAAATTTCTTCTACGATGGGCTGTTTCAATTCAATTTTTGCCACTTTCCTTACCTCCTTATAGATTATTCTGCCGAAAGGAGTCCTGTCGGATATTCATCAAAAAACCTTCCTGTCCGGACTGCGCCAAAAACAGAAAGGTTTTATTCCTCAATAAATAAACTCTTTTCCTCGGTAGGCGGTTTTTCCTTACGCCTTATAGCGGCGGCACGTCCCAATATACCGTATCCGTCCATATCCGGCACCTACTGTCTTCGGCATGGCCGCTTTTGCAGCGGCCTTTTTTACTATAAGGTATGAAGTGACGTTTGTCAAGTTTTTTCCGGCACAAAACCCGAAAATTGATTTCCGTGCCGGCATATCGGCATAAATAAATGTACCTATAATATACTTTTCACTTCCATAATTTCTTCTTCCGTATAGCCAAATAATATAATCTGCTCCTTTGCGGCACCTGCTTTCACCATCCTTTCAATGGCATTCAGCCGCTCCTGCTTTCTTCCCTTTTCCATCCCCTTTTCCATCCCCTTTTCCATCCCTTCGTCAACGCCTAAAGCTTTAATATTTTCCGACAAATTGCACATCGTCTGAATCCTCCCTTCCAGTTCCGCTGTCATTATCATTCCGTATTTTTCTTCCAGTATACGTTTCTTTTCATCCGCATCGGTTTGTGAAAGCAGTTTCTCTAACATGGAAATCAGCGTGTTCTGCGAATCCTTTCTGTTTTTTCCGCCTCTTATATTGATGATGATGCCACGCATTAAATCCATACCATATGTGTTCACTTTTTCCCCAAAAACAGTGTTTCTTTCCAGACTAATTTCCTCAATGGAGTCGCCGTCTTCCCTGTTGTCCATACAAATCCAAATGCTCCGCACCTTTTTCAGGCTGTCATAGTCGCTGTGGTAAAATTCTGTCTGCTTCTGCGCCGAAATCATTCTGGCCAGATAAAATATAATTCTGTTCTCCAAATGATACCCCAGCTTACCGGAATCGGATGATTTCTGTGCCTCTATATTCATCAAGAACTTCATTTCCGTCTCCTTGTGATATGCCGTGAAACGGATATCAAAGAAAATCTTCCCTCCCCCCGGCACATTGTCCTCTACGTTGGAACCCGTTATGCGTCCCATATTTGACATCCCCGCATCCAATGCTTTAGTTCCTACATCAATATCGTCCCCAATACTGGACATAATGGCATCGATATCCATATCCTTGAATTCCTGAACGGCATATTTTAAAATCCGCGCAAGTATCTGTTTATCCGCAAGCAGGAATTTTATATTGGTATCATAAGAACCGGCGTAATTTATTACTTCAACTGCCTGCGCTAAGTTAGTATCTGTCATTTTACCTTCCCTTCCCCGCATATGCCGCAACAGCAGGATTTTCTCAGACCGCATAAATCTATCGTATATTTTCATTATACTTGACTTGTAAAATTAAATCAACAACGGCATATTACATACACAAAGATCGATTTCAAATAACAGGGAAGCCGCAGGCTGAACCAATGTCATTAAGTTAAGCCGCAGCCCAC
>CAJTVK010000270.1 GCA_910579645.1 uncultured Lachnospiraceae bacterium
TGGTGGTAATAACAGGACGGATAACGCATGGAACCATGACCTGCCTGTGGGCTGACCGCATTTATATGGCGGGCATCCTTATAGCCGCTGTCTGTATATTCGGAAAGCGGCTGCGCCTCCGGAAGTCGGTTGCCGGGATGGAAAAGGTTTCTCTGGATAATATGCAGGTCAGGATTACAGACATGAATGTGACGCCGTTTACCGTGGGGCTGTTTGCACCGAAGATTGTCATCCCAAAGGTAATGCTGGAGAGTTACAGCAGGGAGGAATTAAGGTCCGTCATTCAGCATGAGCAGACGCATATCCGGTTAGGGCATTTATGGTTTGGCTTTGCATGGGATGTCCTGCGGTGCCTCTTATGGGTGAACCCGTTTCTGACAGTTTGCCAGAAACAGTTCCGGGCGGATATGGAGGATATCTGCGACAGGGTGTGCATACAGGGCAGCGGGAGGACGGCACATGAATATGGCATGGTGCTGCTGAAAACCCTGAAACTGCTGAGTTCCAAATCGGAGGGTACGCCGCCCGCCGTCACCTATGCCGGGGAAAAGGAATTTGCAGATATGAAAAGGCGTATGGGCGAGATTGCAGGTTTCCGTTCATACCGAAAAAAGTTGTGCATGGGCATGACAGCCGCAGCCGTTTTGGTGATTGCGGCGCTGCTGATGGCGGTACATACACATTCCTACGCAAAGTGCAATAAAGATGAAAACATATTGGTATATGAATATGCTGATGGGGAGAGCACTGTCATTTCAAACAATGACAGCAGCATTCAGCAAATGATCTCATATGATGACAGCTACGTTTATGTAGACAGCGAGGCATTTGAAGATTTTTGTATGAAAAACAATGCAGATGGAGATGTTTTCATTGTTTTTGGCGGTTTTCATAAGCTTCCCGGTTTTTTTTGCGGGGGAGAATCCTGCTTATATGAAACAGGTTCGGATGCCGGGGTAGTCTGGATTCCTTATGAAAGGCAGATGAGTGACTGGATGGCGGCTTTGTTGAAAATTTTGTAAGAAAGAAAGGATTTCAAAAAGTAATATCAAGGAGGGCAAATTATGACAATTACAGGGGTGAACAATTACAACAGTGTTTACGAAAATACATATGCTTCATCAAGAAAGGAAGCGGCAAAGAAAGAGGAAACAAAAGAAACTGCGGCTGCGCAAAAAAACGCCGAAACAGCAGAGAAAAACAGCAAATCAAATAATGCCACAGAATATGCAAACGGACTGGCGAAACTTGTTCCAAGCGCAGAGTTTAGGATTGGAGATGGTTTTTCTACGGCGAAAACTGGAATAACGCTGACAGTCAGTCCGAAGCTTTTAGAGAAAATGCAGAATGATCCTGAAACTGAAAAGGAAATGAAGGAATTGATCAAGGGCGTTGAGGCGAAAAACAAACTGGCTGAGAAATGGAATAAAATGACGGGCAGAACGACAGTGTTTCGTCATGACTGGATTGATGCAAATGGTGAATTCCATTCTTTTTCTCAAACGATAAGAAAAGATGAGCTGAATGAAAAACTCCGCAAAGAGGCACAGGAAAACGCTGAAAAACGGATTGAAAAGTCAAGAGAAAAAGCCCGTAAAAATGCGGAGCAGCTTGCGGAGAAATTAGAGGAAAAGGCAGAGGAAGCGAAAGAAAGCGAAAAGCCGGAAGAAAAGAAAGTGGTAAAGGAAGATGAAATAACAACTCCAAACAAAGCAGAGCAGCTTTTAGAAGAAAAAATGGCTGCTTCCAAAGATGGCACGATTTATTTGAGTGACGCAGATATGAAAACAATCATCGAGGCTGCCCAAGAAGAGGATGCAGGCAAAACCACTGTGAAAGATCAGCCGCAGGTTGGCGCAAATTTGGATTTGAAGATATAAGAGGAGGCGAGGATATGAATATCAGCAGTGACAATATGAAATGGCTTTCTGGATATTCCCTGGTGAACAGGCTGTTTTCGCAGAAGAATGGGAATAAGGCAGGTATTCCCAATCAGACGGGTGTGA
Organism: uncultured Lachnospiraceae bacterium; assembly: GCA_910579645.1. Classification (GTDB taxonomy): domain Bacteria; phylum Bacillota; class Clostridia; order Lachnospirales; family Lachnospiraceae; genus Kineothrix. The sequence continues at coordinate 2,007 of CAJTVK010000270.1, forward strand.
ATATCAGTGGCGGAGTGAAGTATAAGCACAGCAGTTTATATTATGACGAAAACGGTGTGCCGTGGCATTCAAAAGAAGAAGCCGACAGATGCATCAAAGGAACAAATGGAAGCTGGAAAAAAATTGTGTCCGTATCAGATGAAGTAAAAGCAGAACTGGCAGAGGTGGTGAAACAGGATTTTATCACTACAAACGGTTGGGGCAAGCCAGATGGAAGTAAACAGCCCAATGTAATCAATAAATATTTAAGCACAATCCCCTCGACACAACGTAATTCTGCTGCATGGACTTTACAGCGTATGGCAGGGGATTATGCCACAAGGATGGAGAAGCTGGTGAGGGAAAACAATCCGGGCTGGAAACAGGGGGATGCCTTTGACACAAGCATTTTAGACCAGCTTGACGGGACGCTCGGCGGGGTGGACTTCAGGGCATAAAATTGGAAATGGAGGATTTGATATGTCAGTAAATATAGAGGGATATGTAAGCCAGACTGGTGCAGCAAGCGGCTGGTATCAGAATGGCAGGGCGGTCAGCGCACAGGAAAAGGAAAAAGATGCACCGCAGCCGAAGGCGGACAATGCGGTGAAGGTTTCCATTTCGCAGGAGGGAATTGAGAACTATCGGAAACAGACCCGTGAAAAAGGGATATCGGGCAGGGTTGTTGCAAAAGGGAACAAGGAGAGC
>CAJTVK010000271.1 GCA_910579645.1 uncultured Lachnospiraceae bacterium
AAGTCACAAGAGAAAGCAAGAAAAGGCCCGAAGCAACAAGTCGTTGCCTCGGACCTTTGTGGCTGCACACAGCGTTCAGCTGCAAGCCACTTGCGGCTGAACGCCGTATGCTGAAAGCCATGTGTGGTCATTTTATTTGGGACACTCTGTCCGTTTTGCGAGGGTGGGGGACAAAGTATCACAAGGCAACATCTCATTGAGGCCTGATTTTACCATGTGAACATCTGCATTGCAAGCGATTTCCAGAGGATTTACGCTTTGTTCATAAATACAATCAAACTTGAAACGCCAGAAGCGACCATACATTGGCCGTCTCTGGCGTTTTTCATAAAGTAATATTCACTCCTATTTGTCTGCCCAAAAGGTGTCCGACTTTGCCCGGCAATCAATTACAGCATCCAGGTACACAACATTGTCAGAGACCGAAAACACTGCCTTATACCAATTCGCAAAAAACGCGCCTCTGTAAACGTCTTTAGGAAGGTTCGGGTCTTCGTATGGAGGAAATTGAAACGGATTCTCTGACAGTCGTTTTAGGACATCGGCAAATTCATCTCGGAACCGCTTTGCCGCAGGAGTGCTGACCCCTGCAATAAAAGCGGTATGCTGCAATAGCATGGCATGGACGCAGTGTGCCGTAACTACCTTGTATTTAGACACCGCTCTCCGCCTCCCCAATTATCCGGTCCATGTCTTCTAAGAGCTGGCTGGCAGAAATCCCCTCGATACCCTGTTCGCGTTCCGCTTTGGCCCGCAGCAAATCCGCATAAAGAGACTGCTCAGAACTCAAAGAAAGAGAAAGGGGAACGGCCCGGTCCCGAACAATTTGCCGCAAAAACATATTGATAGCGCCGGTCATATTCATACCAAGCTGGGACAAAACCTGCTCTGCCTGCGCTTTCAGTTCAGAATCTGTGCGGATGCTCATATTGATACTGCTCATGATTATCACGCTCCTCCGAATGTATCTTATCACGAGATATGTGCAATGTCAATGCAAATACACCTCTGTCTCTTTTGGGAACGGAAGGTTCAAAAGGAGACTTCCGTCTAACTGCCGGGATATAATTTGCATATTAAAGCCTTATTAGAAGGATATTTTCTTGATATTACCCTCAAGAGCATATTGTTTTCATATTATCGGGATATTACTTGAATATTAGGCCATTCAGGATATGATTTACATATTAGCTGCATATTAAATTGATATTACGCCTATAAATTGCTTATTATTGTGATATTAACTGCATATTGGGAACCGTTCCTGTCTTTCATCAGGATAAAACAGACCTCTCTGCTGTGCCTGCAAGGGGATTGGAAAGTGCAAGGAAAAATCCACGCCCCCTGGCTCCCCCTTATAAACATCTTCCCTGCGGAACCCATAATAGAGAGGGCAGATTCAAGCTGCATATTCCGCAAGAAAAAGGTACGATTCAGCCTAAGCCAGCTATTCTTCGTACTCTGTATTCAATGTCCTCAGCATTTCCTCACTCATGGCAGTGATGACCCGGAGTTGTTTGGGAGTGGCCTTTTTCACAACGGCTTCCAGAGAATCCAGGTAATGGCTCCGCTCCTGAGACAGGGAATCGTATACCAGGGAATCAACCGTAACACTCAGCACCTCGGCAATATCAACTACCGCTTTTAAGCTGGGTTTGGTGATTCCACGTTCCACATTGCTGATGTGGGAGGGTTCGACTCCTATTTTTTCGGCTACCTGCTGTTGGGTAAGCCGTTTTTTCTTTCTGGCATCACGGATTCGCTTGCCAAGAGCATCATAGCGCAGTTCCAAATTCATCACATCCTATAACTCATAGTCTAACGGGCACATACCCTGCAAGTACACGTTGTATATGCTATTTTGTGAGTTATGGGATTAGTTTTTGAAAATTTGTTGTAAAAGTGTAGTTTATTGTTTTACATCTGCCTGAGTGTTTGATGAAGTTTGGCTTCAGCCGTTTCTGAACTGAAAAATTTGTCGAGAAAAACGGAACATTACTTGCAAATTATGTTGTAAAGGAATATAATATATCTATACATTAAATTTAGACGATAAAGGAGTTCATTGTGATATGAAAAGATATATTTCTTCCCTTATGGCGTTTTGCCTGATGTTTGCCCTTGTACTGCCTGTAGAAGCCAAGGAAGCTGAAAGCTTCCGCGATGTTCCGGCTGATTTCTGGGCCTACGAGCAAATCAACCGCTGTGTCCAGGATGGCATCGTCTCCGGCTACTCCGATGGCACCTTTAAGCCCGGCAACCCGGTTTCCTACGGTGCCTTCTCCATCATGCTGGCCCGGGCCTTTTACTCCAATGAGCTGGCTGCTTACTCCGACCAGGGCACGGCTACCGGCGAGGCCATCATGAACAAGCATGGCATCCTGAACGGTACCAGCCGCTCCTCTGCTTCCATTGGCGCCTCCCTCCCCCGCGAGGATATGACACAGGTAATGTATAACATCCTGGTGGATAAGGGGGCGAAGATTCCCTCTGACACCGAATATCTCCAGTCCATGGGCTCCATCAGCGACTTTTATTCTATCTCCCCCAACTGCCGCCGGGCCGTCATGGTCTGCTATACCACTGGCCTGCTGGGTGGGCAGAGTGATGGTAGTTTTGGCCCCAAGAACCCCATGAACCGGGCACAAGGTTGCGTTGTCATCAATCGACTGCGGGACTACTTCCAGAAC
>CAJTVK010000272.1 GCA_910579645.1 uncultured Lachnospiraceae bacterium
CGCAGGGCATTGTCCGGCCTTGGGGTTCCGGCCTTGAGCCGCTGCGCAGGGACACGGGGAAAAATGGATTTCCGTGGGGAAAGCGGGGGATATCTGCATCGCCGAAACCGCTTTTGGCGGGACACGGTTTCCGCCTATTGCTTCATGGCCGCTCTTTTCCTCATGGTAGGATCCAATATTTTCTTGCGGATCCGGAGAGACGTAGGAGTCACCTCCAGAAGTTCGTCGGTGTCGATAAATTCCAGAGCCTGCTCCAGGCTGAGCACTTTGGGCGGAGTGAGGCGGAGCGCTTCGTCCGCGCTGGAAGAGCGGGTATTGGTCAGCTGCTTTTTCTTGCATACATTCAATTCAATATCCTCGCCTCTGCCGTTCTGACCCACCACCATGCCGGAATACACTTTCGTTCCGGGGCCGATGAAAAGCGTGCCGCGCTCCTGGGCATTATAAAGACCGTAAGTGATGGCTTCCCCGGCCTCAAAAGCAATTAAGGACCCCTGTTTCCGGTACTGAATATCTCCCTTGTAGGGGCCGTACCCGTTAAAAATACTGTTCATGATGCCGTTTCCCTTTGTGTCCGTCATAAATTCCCCGCGGTATCCGATCAGCCCCCGGGAAGGAATGGAAAATTCCAGACGGGTATACCCGCCGGAAGCAGCCCCCATATTCAGCAGTTCCCCTTTCCGCTGGCTCAGCTTTTCAATTACCGTGCCGGAAAATTCCTCGGGCACGTCCACATAAGTCAGTTCCATAGGCTCCAGCTTCTTGCCGTTTTCATCTGTCTTATACAGCACCTCTGCCTTGCTTACCGCGAATTCATATCCTTCCCGGCGCATATTTTCGATTAAGACGGAAAGATGCAGCTCCCCGCGGCCGGAAACCTTGAAAGCTTCCGTGGTATCCGTTTCTTCCACCCGCAGGGACACATCCGTATTCAGTTCCCGGAATAAGCGGTCCCGCAGATGACGGCTGGTGACATATTTCCCTTCCTTGCCCGCCAGCGGCGAATCGTTTACGATAAAATGCATGGCAATGGTAGGTTCCGAAATCTTCTGAAAAGGGATAGGAACCGGGGAATCGGGAGCGCAGAGCGTATCGCCGATATGAATATCCGCAATGCCCGAAATAGCCACAATAGAGCCGATGCCCGCTTCCTTTACCTCTACCTTTTCCAAGCCGTCGAACTCATATAATTTGCTGACCTTTACCTTTTTCATTTTGTCCGGCTCATGGTGATTCACGATGACTACCTCCTGATTCACCTTTATGGAACCGTTATCCACCTTACCGACCCCGATTCTGCCCACATATTCATTATAATCAATCGTACTGATCAGCACCTGCGTCCCGGCTTCCGGATCCCCCTCCGGCGCAGGGATATAATTCAGGATAGTTTCGAACAAAGGAACCATATCCGTCCCCTCCTGCTCCACCTCATAGGAGGCCACGCCTGTCTTGGCCGATGCAAAAATAAAAGGACAATCCAACTGCTCCTCGCTGGCTTCTAAGTCAATAAAAAGTTCCAGCACCTCGTCAATGACCTCCTGCGGCCGTGCCTCCGGCCGGTCAATCTTATTGATGCAGACAATGACCGGCAGCTGAAGCTCCAAAGCCTTACGCAGAACAAATTTCGTCTGCGGCATGGAACCCTCAAAAGCATCCACCACAAGAATAACCCCATTCACCATTTTCAGCACACGTTCCACCTCGCCGCCGAAATCCGCATGGCCCGGGGTATCAATAATATTAATCTTAGTATCCTTATAAGTAACCGCAGTATTTTTGGACAAAATCGTAATGCCGCGTTCCCGCTCAATATCATTGGAATCCATGACACGTTCCGCCACCTCCTGATTTGCACGGAACACACCGCTCTGCTTCAGCAGTTCATCCACCAAAGTCGTCTTGCCATGGTCAACATGGGCAATAATCGCAACATTTCTTACATCCTCTCTGGTCTGTTTCATAACCTACTCCTCGTATCAATACAAAAAATTTCCGTTGTCAGTCAAATTGTCACTGTTCACTATGTGACAGTTGTTCACTATGTGACAGTTGTTCACTATGTGACAGTTGTTCACTATGTGACCAGTCACACGTTCCGTGATGCACAGAAACCGCAAAATACAATTTCGCGCCGTCCCCCTAGTGCTTCATCCGGACAGAAATTACACTTCCGCTCTGCCTGTTCCGCACCATTGCCGCGTTAAAATTTCTAGTCGATGCGCCACATCGCCGTCAAAATTTTGCCTTGCACTGGCACGAACCATGCAAAGCAGAAGTGTAATTTCTGTCTGGATGAAGCACTAGGCTTTTCGCAAAAACATGCAGAACCGCTTCGCGGAACAGTAACATTAAATTTTCAAACTTAGGTATTATAGCACCGTATGTGGCATCTTTCAAGAAGTTCATCAAAATTCGGTAATTCAGGCAAGCGAACAATATCCTTTGCCCCAACATAGTAATCCACCTTCAGCGGCAGCCAACATTAACCGCATACACCCTTCACCGATACCGGTACACAGCGTGGAAAGGGGCGGCTTGGGAGGATGGGGCATGGGGCGGGTGTTTTTGGCCGGGGCGGACTGCGGGCAGCGGGGCAGGGGGCAGGGGATATAAGGGGCGGATTTCCTCGGAAAAAATGATGA
>CAJTVK010000273.1 GCA_910579645.1 uncultured Lachnospiraceae bacterium
GGGATTGGGGTTGGGGTTGGGGTTGGGGTTGGGGTTGGGATTGGGATTGGGATGGGGGAAGAAGGTTGTTTTGGGATTGGGTGAATTTTGCGGGGAGCCATTGACGGCGGAAAAAGAAAAAGATATAATGGCATAAATCATACAAAAAGTTTGAGATAAGGAGGCGTGTATGGGAAAGATAGTTTTTCTTCCGCTGGATGAGCGGCCATGTAATTATTTGTATCCTGAGTATATCGGGAAAATATGCGGTGAGAATGTGGTGTTGGTTCCTAAGGAGCTGTTGGGGAATTTTAAGCGGCCGGCAGATATAGAAGGGGTTTGGGAATGGACGAGAAAAGAGGCGGCGGATGCTTCGGTTTTGATTGTGTCGATGGATTTGTTTTTATATGGGGGGATTGTGCCCTCTAGGCTGCATCATTTTACGGAAGGGGAATGTACGGAAAGGATGGGGCGGCTGAGGCTGCTGAAGAGGGAGAATCCGGGGCTGCGGATTTATGCGTTTCAATTGATTACGCGGGCGCCTGCAAGGGACGGAAGCGGGGAAGAGCCGGATTATTATGAGGATTATGGGTATCGGATTTTCCGGTACGGCGTTCTGCGGGACAAGGAGAATCTGCGGCTTATGTCGGAAGAGGAGAGGGCAGAAAAAGTTAGGCTTGAAGAGGAGATTCCGCAGGAGGTGCTGGGGGATTTTCTGAATCGGAGGAGTGTTAATTTTAATTGTAATAAGCATTCCATAGATTTGTTGGCGGAAGGGGTATTGGATTTTTTGATTATTCCGTTGGATGATTGTCGGGAGCACGGTTATGCACCGGCGGAGCGGAGGCTGCTGGCTTCTTACGCAAGGAGCCGGGAGTTGTTTTCCAAGGTGTTTTTCTATCCCGGGGCGGATGAGGTAGGCTGTACGCTTTTGGCAAGGGCGGTGAACCGGCTGCGGCAGGAGCCTTTGGCCGTGTATGTGGATTATTCTTCTTTGAGGGGGCGGTATCAGATTCCTTCCTATGAGGACAGAAGTATCGGGGAAACGGTGCAGTATCAGCTGTTGGCGGCGGGCTGTCAGATTGCGGAGTCTTCTGCGGAGGCTGAGGCGGTATTGGCGGTGAATCCGCCTACGGAGTTTAGCTTAAGATTGGAAAAGGAATTGGTTACGGACGAGATTTTTCTGGAAAGCGAAAGAAATCTGCATGCACTGACGGCAAGGCTGCGGAAATATCTGAAGCGGGGGCTGAAATGCGGGGTGGCAGACTGCGCGATTCCTAATATGGCGGACCGTGCTCTTATGCAGTTCCTTTATGAACAGGATTTGCTGGATAAATTGGATGCTTATGCGGGATGGAATACTTCTTCCAATACGCTCGGAACCGTGATTGCCCATCTGACTGCCTGCTGTTCTTTGGAAAGCGAGGAGGAAGCCTTGGCGTCCAGGGAGTTTCTGTTTTTCCGGTATTTGGAAGACTGGGGTTATATGGGGGAAGTAAGGAGGGTGGTAACGGATAGGTTGAAGGAGATTGACCCGGATATTCATTCTTTGGATTTGGGGGACAAGGAACCGGTGGTGCGGGAAATGGTGAAGGAAAAGCTGAAAGAGTTCCAAAGGCATTATTTTCCGGGAGAAGCATGGGATTTTGACCTTCATATGCCGTGGAACCGGATGTTTGAAATAGAGATAGCGATGATGCCCGTGTGCATAAAAAAAGAATAGCAGCCAATGCTATTCTTTTGCTGTCCGGCTGATTTCAAGATAATTGTAAAAAGTAAATTTACTGATTCCCAGCAGTTCGCAGATATGTTCGCCTGATTTTGTGATTAAAAAGGCACCTTTCTCATCCAAGTAGCGGATGAAAGTTATTTTTTCTTCTTTATTCATTTCGGAAACGGGTTTGCCGATTTGTTTCTGCGCTTCTGCGATTAAGTGTTTCAGCAGTGAATTCACGTCGGATGCAAAGACTTCCTCATCCTGTGCGGGGGAAAAGTGGTTGAACTGTCTGAGAAATCCTTCAAACTGCAGGGTTTCCGTAATGTCGTAATTGACACAGATAGAACCGATAATGTTGCCGTCGTCGTCCTTTAGATAAATGGAAGAGGAACGGAGGATTTTGCCGTTGCTTAAGGTGGTTACATAGTTATATCGGTCCCCGTCCACTACGGAGCCGCGTAGCACTTCCAGGCCAAGGTTGCTGCCGCAGCCGCCGATTCTGCGGTTGGTAATGTCCCCGTTCCGGATATCTACAATGGTGCTGTTATAATCTTTTGTCAGGTCATGGAGAACGACTTCGCATTTTGCTCCGAAATGACTGGAAATTAATGTTAATATCTGCTGCAGCAGCGGCAATTCATCCTGAATTGATTTCATAAAAAAGCCTCCTTATTTCTTTAGTGACAGTCTAAATAATTATATCATTTGAAATTGTATAAAACAATATTTAATACAAAAATATTTCTCTGACGATATCTACCCGGGTGTAAATGTGGGGTTAGGCGGACGCTTCCGCAGAAGCAGTCCTGCCGGCTTTGACGGCTTGCGGACGGGGCTGCGTCTTGCCTGTCCGGCGGCAGCGGTATGCGGCATTTGGATTTCGGCGTCAAAAATGGGGATTTCTAACTGTTTTTTCCGGCAGGCTTGCTG
>CAJTVK010000274.1 GCA_910579645.1 uncultured Lachnospiraceae bacterium
GGAATTTTTCTTACCACTTAAATACCAAACGGATTAACGGGGGATATAACGGAACAACGCAGATTCCCGTTATTTTTGTGATTGAAACACTTGCAAAAAGAATATAAGGAACAGCCTGTTACTTGCTATGTAACAGGTTTTTTTCTACCATGAAACACGGAGGTGATATCATGACAGAATTAGAAAAATGTATGGCAGGGGAAATTTATGACTGCCACAATGAAACTTTCTTGTGTATGAAAGAAGAAACAAGGCGGCTGTTAAGGGAATATAATTCCCTAAGATATGAACAGAAAGAAGAAAAAAATGATATTCTTAGCAGGCTGTTTCATCAAATCGGTACAAACGTATCCGTAGCACAGCCCTTTCTTTGCGATTACGGAGTAAATATTTATTTAGGGAACAATGTTTCAATCAACATGAATTGTACATTTGTGGACTGCAACAAAATTGAAATCGGCGATAATGTTCTGATTGCTTCCAATGTGCAGCTTTATACGGCAGCACACCCCATAGAATTGTCTGAAAGGCTTACGCCGGACTGGAACATGGAAACAGGGCAGTATTTTTGCCGCACATACGCATTACCCATAAAAATTGGGAGCGGCTGCTGGCTGGGCGGCGGCGTAATTGTCCTTCCGGGTGTAACGATAGGTGAGGGTTCGGTTATAGGAGCCGGAAGCATTGTCACAAAAGATATACCAGCAAATTCACTGGCTGTTGGCAATCCTTGTCATGTAATCCGAAACATTAACGGAGGAAATATGTAATGTTTAAGATAATTGCGTTTGATTTGGACGGAACAATAGCCGATACCATTCCTATGTGCATGGAATATCTCTTAAAAAAGTATTCCGTTTACAAAGAGGAATTTTGCTATATAGGTGATACGGTTCGAGATATAAAAGACTGCCAAGATATAGGCGCGGTCTGCTTTTCGGCGGCATGGCAGGAATCTCCTAATGCCGCTATATCGGAAAAAGTAAATCCTAATCATGTGTTTTATTGTGTAAATGACTTATACGAGTATTTTGTTTGTAAATGGTCATAACAGGAGGTGAAATTTGTCGGTAAAATAATTGTGCTTACATTCAATGATACAGAAGAAAAAGTGGTAAAAAGAGTCTTGGCTACTGTTGCCGATATAATACCGCTGGAAGCCATACAGCCGCCGCAATCCCCCGCAATGGTTTTTCCGGGATTGGAAATAAGGCTGCACCAACGCCGGGTATTAAAAGACGGGGCAGACATATGTCTCACACGATTAGAATACAGCGCACTCTGTTACCTTGCTTCCAATCCCGGCATTGTCCTCACACAGACACAAATTTTTGAAGCCGTTTGGAACATGGACAGTGACAGCTGCCATTCAAACGTTGTCAACGTGATCTACAACCTGCGGAAAAAGATAAGACCGGACAGCAAGAACCCGACCTACATAAAAACCGTCTTAGGTGTCGGCTATAAATTCAGCGGATAAACACCGGGGAATGATAATTGATACTATCATTTCCCGGTATCTCTTTCTGCCCTTGTGGACGCTTAGGAACCCTTTTTCGGGATTTCCTTACCCACGCCGCAAAACGCTCCGGAAATGCCCTTAAAACGCTTTTTGCTCCTGTTCTATGTCGTATTTGTTTTCCGTTTTCGTTTTTCTATAAGGGTTTGGGAAACTTCCCAACAAATAAATATTCTATATGTCACTTCTCATAAACAAAGTGGGGACGCTACTTTGTTTGTAGCCAGTCGGGAAGCCGTGGAAGCAACTGTACCGGGGCAAGCGGCGTTCTGATGAAGTACATAGACGAAAAAGTATCAGGACTGGACGCAGAGCGTAAAGCCTTGCAAGAAGAAATCGTTACGGCTAATGTCACAGACACAGAGGGCAGATTGAAGCAGATAACCAACCATGTAAAAACATGGGAAACGCTCTCTTTCGAGGACAGACAGGCGGTAGTTGATACGCTTATCAAAGTTATTCGCATTGCAGACGGAAACATTGAGATTACTTGGAACATTTAACCATGAAAGTCTATGCCACACAGTTTTGAGGAAAATTTAATAAAAATCTGTTGATACGCCAATACTAAATACCGTATAATAAAGAAAACAGTGAAGGGAAGTGATACTATGGCACCTGTAGCACAGGAAATCAGAAATCAAGAAATCCTAAAAACTGAATATTCCGAAAAAGCCGCCATAGGCGCATTATATGATGAACTCTCCAAGGGAATAGAAAGTCTGATAAAAGGCGATGTTTATACGATTGATGAAGCATGGGAGGAAATTGACAAAATATAATGCCGGATAAACCTAAAAAATATAAAATTGTGATTTCCAAAGATGCTCTTACAGATATTAAGTCAACAAAAAAGTATATTTTCGACACATTCAAATATCGTGAATATGCGGAAAACTTTTCAAAGAAGATAAAGAAGGCAATCAAGGAACTGGATTCCTTTCCCAAAGGCTATGAAGCTACGGGATATGTGATTGAGGGATTGAGCATTTATTTCAAGCCTTACAGTACATATTTAATCTTCTTTGTTGTGGAGGATTCCACCATTACGGTAATCCGAGT
>CAJTVK010000275.1 GCA_910579645.1 uncultured Lachnospiraceae bacterium
GGAAAGGACTCCTTAAACAAATTAAAACAAGTGATTGAATATGTTCACATCAATTACCCGGAATCAATCTCCTTGCAGACATTGTCTGAAATATGCTTTATGAGTCCTAATTATTTCTGCCACTATTTTAAACAAGAAATTGGAAAGACACCGATCAGTTTTATCAATGAATATAGAATAGAAAAAGCCTGCGAAATGCTGTCAGAATCAAAAGTGCCGATTTCTGATATCGCACTTTCTGTTGGATTTGATAATTTTAGTTACTTTATACGAAAATTCCGGGAATATAAGGGAGTTGCACCGAATAAGTACCGTTCTCTATGCTTAAAATAGTATGGAGTTTGAGCACTACACGATGTCATCAACTTCCCTCATACTTTCCTATATGATTCATAAAGCCTGTAAAAACCTTGATCATATTGCTTAATAATGATTACGCTCTTTACAAACACGTTATCTATTAACAAATGATATCGCATCAGCCACCTTGCTTCGCCGGATGCACTTTGGAATACCCATTCCATGCAAACAGGGCTTCCTCCACTACATTGCCATAAACCTATTCTGCATCACAAATATACAAGTAATGGTCGCCAACCTCGTGATATTCTTTCGTTATTGAATAGATTTTCCAAGTTCGTAGGCTTTTTGAAGTTCTGGTTTCCCTTCAATCTCACCCACATGCCCATTCCCTCCGGCAAGTACATGACCAAGGTTTTCCCATTTCAAATGTTCCATCAAATGGTCATAGTAAAGAAGCACATCATCAAAACCATTTCCTTCCGCAGCCATCAGCAGCACCGAAGCCCTGCCATGTCCTCGCAGGAGATTCCCATCGCCTTCCTCTAATGCAAACAGGCGGTCAATGGCAGTCCTGATCTGGCCGCTCATATTCCAGTAATACAACGGTGTGGCAAGTACGATCACATCGCATTCTTTTACCGCAGGATAAATTTTATCCATATCATCTCTTTGGACACAAGGGCATTCCCTGCTGCTTTTGCCCCCAAAGCAGCCCTTGCAGCCATGGATATCCATACCGTCAAGGAAAAATTCTGTAACTGTATTTCCCGATTCTTTTGCACCTTTCGTAAATTCTGCTGTCAAAGCTGCTGTATTCCCCGCTTTCCTGGGGCTTCCATTTAGAATCACAATCTTCTTGCCCATATTCCCCTCCTTAAATCTCATCTGCTAAAGCCGCTGCCTTTTTGCAGCCATCCGTCTTGTCAATGTCACCCACATTCAGAACCCCAGGGATCAGAACCTCGCCAACCATTTTCCATTTGTTCAAAGCACACATACGCTCCATGGGGATACGGACTCCATCCATGACCGACATATCCTCTTCCTCGCAACAGGTGATCAGCGCACACTCCTTGCCAGAAATGTCTTTACCGCTTACTACGAAAGAGAATATCCGGTCTATGACACCCTTGATCTGTGCCGGGATAGAGTACCAGTAGACCGGCATCGTGAATACAATAGCGTCTGCCTCCAAAATAGCTGGCGCTATCGTATTGAAGTCATCATCAAAAGTACATGCTTTCCCTATGGAATAGCATGTTTCACAGGCACGGCATCCACCTACCTTTTTCAAGGCGGCATCAAAACGGGTAACTGTATGCCCTTTCTCCTCGGCGGCCTTGATAAACGCATCCGTCATGGCAAAACTGTTACCATTTTTGCGCGGGCTTCCTGTAATAACAACAATTTTCTTACTCATACAACGATTCCTCCTTTTTTCTTCCTTCTTGTTTTTATAATAAGCCATACCAAAACCTATTCTTTAATCCGGCTTTCATAATCCTTTCAGCCATTCTGTCACCTGCTCCCTGCAATATGGTATATCGCCGCAGTATATCTCCAATGGTTTTTCCACAACTGTCCCGCTGCACACTGCTTTTATGTCCTCTATGCTTCTGCCTGCACCGCCTCCGCCATGGGTCACCACAGGTATGACAGATTTCCCTGAAAAGTCATAACGATTCAGGAACGCCTCTACAGGTTTCGGTATCGTATCCCACCATAATGGGAACACAAGGAATACCAAATCATACCCATCAATATTTTCCGGCATATCCACAAGCTCCGGCAGTTCCTGACGCCCCATTTCCTCACTTGCAGCCGATACAGTATCGGAATAGGAAGACGGGTAATGTTCTTTCGTGTTGATGGAAACAATATCCCCGCCTGCGGCATCCTGTATCATCTGCCCAATCACCTGGCTGTTCCCCAGGAATTCCTTTTTCTCATTGAGCAGCAGGGATGCCCCGGAGACTGCGTCCACACCATCAGCAAAGTCCGTATTGCCAACCCTCGTAAAATATACGGTCAGAATCTTTCTGCCGTTAAAATCTACGCTTTCACCTGAGATAACCGTTTCCTGATCAACCTCAACTGTCAGAAAATGTCTCTTAACATAGGGCAGCATCCATACATCCATAAGCACCGCCAGAAGGGAGATCAGTATTACCAGAGCAGCCGGAAGTACCTTATATTTCTTTTGTACGCGGCCAAATGTATGAACCAGTACATGGAACGCAATAAGC
>CAJTVK010000276.1 GCA_910579645.1 uncultured Lachnospiraceae bacterium
CGGCCACTAAAAAAACTCACGCACGGGCGTCCGCCTTCCAACACAATATTCAGGCTAAACTGTTACGATTTCCGTGCACATTTTATAAAAAACAGTATGAAAAAGACAATTTATATGTTATAATTATACCAATTTGGGATTTGCCAGTATATGGGCTATGGGGCACGGTTATTTCCCGCGGCGGCAGAAAAACATTGCCGATTACCTATAAGAACTGAAATGTTGAAACGGTTCAGCCTACGAATGTGTAAATTTAGCCAAGGGGGAATCTGTCCCTCGCCGCAGGCGGCTTGGAATGGGCAGATTCCGTAACGGGGAAGCCATAGGCTGAACTGTTGCGAAATGTTGCAGGAGATGGAGGATATTGATATGAAATTATCATATGGCAGCAGTAAGAAGGGTGACGTGGCGGAAGCACTGAAAAATATTACGGAACCTCAGGCACTCTTCTTTGCTGTTGCAAGCGAAGACATGCTTGCGGGTACGGCCAAAGAAATCGAAGAGAAATTTCCGGGTGTGGCATGCATCGGCGGGGTCGGGCAGGCGTATATGGACAGACAGTTTTTTGATATGGGACTTACGGTCATTGCCATGAAGGATCAAATAAAAGCTGTGGCGGACGTGCTGGAACAGGCATCGGTCATGCCGATGAAATACATCAGACGTTTGGAGGATGCCGTAAAGAAAGTGGGGGGAGAACGGGGAAATACGGCATGTTTCGATATCTGTTCGGCAGGTGCGGATGTCCGGGCGGTGACCACACTGTCGAATTTTCTCTGCCGTGCAGGATATGACTTGGCCGGAGGAACCAGCAATTCCTCGGCAGTGGCCTGCAATGGGAAGGTTTATACGGATGCCTGTGCATTCTTTATTTTTAAGAACCTGAAAGGGAAATTAAAGTCATATAAGGAAAATATATACGTTCATCCGCAGGGGAACGAAAAGCAGTTTATGGTGACGGAGGCAGAGCCGAAGGATTACAGAATCCGTACCTTGGAAAACATATCGGCGGAAAAGGTCTATACTTCCGAATTGGGGATAAGCAGGGACAAAATTACGAAACAGACATTCAAGAATCCGTTTGGGCATGTCTGTGATTCGGATACATATATTGTTTCCATAAAAGGGGTTGAGGCAGACGGAAGCATCACTACCTTTCGTCCGGCCAATAAGATGGATTTTCTTACCATACTCAGCATGGGAGATTATCGTGCAGTGGTGAAGGATACCATTTCCAAGATGAAGAAGGATTTGGGCAGCGTGTCGGCAGTGCTTTCCGTTAACTGTCTGTTCCGTTACATCATGTTCCAAGAGGACGGTTACTGGGACAGCTATCTTGCGGAGATGTGCCAAAGTTTTTCTCATGCAGGACTGGTGGGAGTGGGAGAGCATTACAATACACAGTTTGTAAATCAGACAATGTGCTGTCTGGCATTTGAATGAGGGGGGCAACGTGTTTAAATTATTTGGCAAGGGAACAAAAAAGGAAACGGAAATGCACGGAATGCAGGACGGAGAGAAGGGGTTCGATAAGCATCCTTTGGATTATGCATTGACCAGTGCATATAAGGTAGTGGATGAACTGGCGGAGGATGTTTTTCTGACGACGCAGAAAATGCGGTATGCAAACGAACAGTTGGCGGGGCTGCAGAATGATATCGTGGGGCTGCGTGCGGAGGTTGGCGCACTGGATGACGGCTTCCGGAATATTACAGCGGCGGCGGAAACCTTTGACGATGTGGAAAGAGAGATTGGGCAGTCTGTGTCGGAGGCACAGAGACAGATGGATCAGCTGA
The DNA here is from genome assembly GCA_910579645.1 of uncultured Lachnospiraceae bacterium. Lineage (GTDB taxonomy): Bacteria > Bacillota > Clostridia > Lachnospirales > Lachnospiraceae > Kineothrix. The sequence continues at coordinate 1,797 of CAJTVK010000276.1, forward strand.
AGCAGGACTCCAATTCCGTGCAGGCAAATTTCAGGAATATGACGGAAACCTTTGGGATGCTGCAGGATGCGCTTGACAGAATCCGAAGGAATTTGGAAGGCATCGGGGAAGTCGCCGACCAGACCGACCTTCTTGCACTGAATGCAAGCATTGAAGCGGCAAGGGCAGGAGAGCAGGGAAGAGGCTTTGCGGTTGTGGCCGAAGAGGTAGGAAAACTGGCAAAGATGAGTCAGGAAATGGTGGACGGCATTCATGCAAACATTATGGAAGTGGAGCAGAAAAGCAGTGAACTGAATAAATTTATTCAGGCATCGGATGAAGCTATGCTCTGCAATATAGAAAGCATGGAGCAGACGGGCAAATATTTCAATGAGGTAAAGGAAAGTGTTTCGGGAACCGCGCAAGTCCGGGAGGCTATTTCGGATGCCGTGGAAAGAAACAGGGAATATGTGAAGAAGGTGCAGGATTCCCTTACGGCGACGGCCGGTATTTACGGGGATATTATGGACAGGATGGATATTGACGACAGTAAGAAGGGTGTACTGATGGAAACCTTCCAAAACATTATCGAGCAGGCAATCGCAATGGTGGGGGAGCTTCCTTAGAACGTGTCTGAAAAATGCTTTCTGTCAGTTGCGCAGGCAGAAAACCCCAAATTGATTTCCGGTAACAGTTCCGCCTGCATGTTGTGTTGAGAGGCGGACGCCCGTGCGTGAGTTTTTTTAGTGGCCG
>CAJTVK010000277.1:0-2194 GCA_910579645.1 uncultured Lachnospiraceae bacterium
TTGTGCTGCCGCATATCAAGCAGTTTCATATCAGGAGTAATCAGGTTCCTAATCTGCCCGGATATGTCTGTACTTGCCTGAACTTCGATAATCTTATAACCTGTAATTCCCGTTAAAGCGGTGAACGTATTTTCGGAACAGACAATAATCCACTCCCCATTAGAAGAATCCAGCGGAACGTCAGACACAATGCCGGAAACTGTCGCTTCATGCGTTGTGCCGTTCATATCCAATGTGATAATGTCGCCAATCGCCCAATGAAATTCCTGTGAATAGCCATAATCCACTAAAACACCGTTTCCATTCTGAACATTTTCAATATCCCCGGAAATCAACACATCACTTGCCCAAGAAAATTGAGGTTCGTCATAAGAAACTAAAGTTGCCCTGTTGGAGCCTTTTTTGTCATTTGCGGGAATGTCCGTACAAAACATTCTCCCATATACTTTTTCCGTTCCCGGAAGCTGTTCTATTTCTTCTTTCAGGGAATGGGGCAGAGAAATATGTGGTTCATTTCCCTCTACCGTTAAATCCGGCGCATAAGGTTTCAAGGGGCTTAACGCATGGTTCATAAACGTAATCAATATGGTAAAACACAAAAACAGGGTAATACTGATCGCAAAAGAACCCGCAATCAAAATCATGCTTTTCTTGTTAGAAAAGGCATGGCGCAGTCCCATAGCCGTATCTACATGAAATGCTTTTGTATTAGACGCTTTTTTGAAGTTTTGGTGAGCAGTCTGATTGATATTTCCTGTTACGGCTGTCTGCGGAGATACCTTTGCGGCATTTTTAGCCGGGGAACTTGACGCAATCATTACAACGAAAACACCTATTACCGTTCCGGCTAATATGCCGGGGAAGCTGAATTGAAACTGCGGCATTTCCGGGAGATATTGTGAGTTAATCGCATTTAGCACATAAATAGCAATCCATAGAATGACACTCCCCGAAAGCAACCCGGCGGGAATTGCTTTCAGGCAGTATAATAATCCCTCCCGACGGATATACCTTTTAATCTGCCGTTTTGTAGCCCCAAGACAGCGCAATAAACCGAAAAACTGTGTCCTCTCCAAAATGCTCATATTAAAGCTGCTGGCGATCATAAATGTTCCAGTCATGGCAACAAGGACAAAAAGAATTGCCGCAGTAAGGTAGACTTCCAGCATGGTAGTGTCTTTGCTTTGCCCCATTAAGCCAAGAAGCATAACATTTGTAGAAATCTGCTCATCTGTCAAGGAAAATTCGGCTTTTATTTCTTCATTTGCACGGTTGATATTGATTCCGTTCTTAAATTGGATATAATCATATTCCTGATATTCTGTTTCTGGCAGGAAGCGCAGCCCTCCCTCTGCCAGTTGTAATCCGTGTGTGTCTGTTCCCTGCAAACTGGAAAAATCGCCATAAGTGCCTGAAATCTGATATTGCCTTGTCTGCCCGTCACTATATACAATTTCAATCGTATCTCCAATAGACAGACCGAATTGCTCCAAGCCCTGCCTGTCTAACAATGCTTCTGTTTCCGAAACAGGGTAATGCCCCTCGGTAACTGATAAATTCATTTGTTTTGCAAGTTCCTCACTGCTGCTTTGGATAATCAGTTCCTTTCCCTGATAGGTTGTACTGGAAGCCATACCCAAAAAGCCGGAAACAGACACGTCTTTTCGATTGCTGATAGCGTCCGCTGTTTCTAAAGGGATATTGGAAATAATCGTATGCCAGTTTCCATACCGCCGTATCGCTTCCTCTTTTTGGGCTTTCAGGCTCATATCTGCCATTCCGAAAATTGCCGTTACCAGCATGACAGAAATAGCAATGCAAATAATGGTAAGTCGGTTTTTCTTCTTATGGACTTTTGCATATTCTGAAACAAGACCAAGATAGCCTTTCATTCGCCGCACCTCCCGAAATCTGTTATGATACCGTCCGACACCTGCAATACCCGGTCAGCGGTAGAAGCAATGCTCCTGTTATGTGTAATCATAATGATTGTCTGTTCATACCGTTTGGACGCATTTTTCAAAAGCGCAATGACTTCATTACTGTTCTGCGTATCAAGGTTTCCTGTCGGCTCATCTGCCAATATCAGCATAGGGCGGGTGATCAAAGCCCTGCCGATTGCCACACGCTGCTGCTGTCCGCCAGATAACTGCCGGGGGAGATGATGCCGCCGTTCCTGCAAATTCAATACGGT
>CAJTVK010000277.1:2204-2525 GCA_910579645.1 uncultured Lachnospiraceae bacterium
AAAGTCCCGGTCCCCTCCTCGTTATAATTCAATGCGGAATTTAGGCTCTAAATAAGCAAGATCAGGCTTCTTATAGTCAAGCAGCAAAGGGAATGTAATATTTTGTTCAACATTCAATTCAGGTATGAGATTAAACGCCTGAAAAATAAACCCGATATTCCTGCGGCGAAAAATTGTAAGTTCTTCATCTTCCAATGTAAATATTTCTTTTCCATCGATAAACACCTTGCCCGAAGTCGGCGTATCCAGCGCACCGATCATATTGAGAAGTGTGCTTTTTCCAGAGCCGGACTCTCCGACAACTGCAACAAACTCACCCTT
>CAJTVK010000278.1:0-963 GCA_910579645.1 uncultured Lachnospiraceae bacterium
TGTGCCAGATGTAGCCGCCTGCGTCAATGCTCCCCATCTTTTTGTAGTTTGTGGAAACCTCAATACGGCTCAAGATCCGCTCTGTGGCCGCAATCTGGTAGGGCCGCATGACCATCAGCATATCTTCCGAGGTAAACACGCAATACCGAACCAGCACATTCAAAATGGTATGCTTGGCAAGAAAGGTCTTGGTAAAGTCAATCAGGTCGGCAATAACCTTGTTGTTTCCATCCGCCCAGAAAGAGGTAAATTCAAAGCTGTTGCTGGTCTTCTTTGATTTCCGCCTACCAGCCTCATTTATCTCTTTCACATGGCTGGAACGGGTGGTGTTGGAGTAATATTTGGTGTGCGTTCCGTTGGAGATTATAAAAATCTGCACATACTCAAACAGCCCACAGCCAGCCCAGAAGCTGTCCCGCTGATACCGCTTGATTTGGTTGAACGCCTCCCGGATGGCTACACCCCGGCGCTTCAACTCCACATGGATGAGGGGCAGGCCGTTGACCAGGATAGTCACGTCATAGCGGTTGTCGTGGTTAGCCCCATCCGCCGTGCCCACCTCATACTGATTGATGACCTGCAAACGGTTGTTGTGGATGTTTTTCTTGTCAATAAGAGAGATATTTTTGGTCATGCCGTTATCCCGATGAAGCACTTGGACATGATCTGTTTGAATTTTCCGAGTTTTCTCTACGATGCCCTCATTATTGTTAGCAATGCAATCAGAAAAAAACTGTTCCCACTCACTATCCGTAAATACATACTGATTAAGCTGTTCTATCTGCTTGCGAAGATTGGCTGCCAAGTCAGTTTCCGTATGAATATCCAGATATTCATAACCTTGCGCGGCTAATATTCGGATGAATTCCCGTTCCAGCTCCGCCTCGCTCTGATAGGCATCGGAGCGGGCAGATTCGGGAGTATATTCAGCAACTACCGTGCTTTCATTGCTGGCGGCAACAA
>CAJTVK010000278.1:969-2496 GCA_910579645.1 uncultured Lachnospiraceae bacterium
GCGGGCAGATTCGGGAGTATATTCAGCAACTACCGTGCTTTCATTGCTGGCGGCAACAATGTTAAAAAATGACATGGTTTCACCTCATCTGTCCGGCTATTGATAAAGGCCCTGCGCCTCCCTTTCCTCACGGATGTCGCGCAGCTTTTTCCCCTGATAGGTCCAATGAACGGGGCCTTGCAACGGATAGGCTGTCTGTAATATTTTCTGGGCAAGGGAGGATAAAGAATAAGTTTGTCCCTCATACTCGATTTGGCGGTCATCACTTACTGTAGCGACAATATCGGAACGGCCAACCAAAACGATTTCAGCCCCAATATTGATCCCGCATTTGAAAAATGAAAACGGGGCCTTTCTCTCTTTTGCCTCAGCCTGAACCTCGGCGGCCACTTCCTCATCCAAAACCTCGTGTCCCTCCGGCGTTAGCCGCCGCAGCTTATCCATGGTGCCGCTGAGTTTGGCGATGCTCTCCAGAAGCGCGTAAGCGTCTTCAGCAGACATAGCGTAAAATTCCTTTGTCCTGGTCTTCCCATCAAAGGTGTCGATTGCCCGCAGTTCGGGGTTCAGACGGTCAATCAGGCTGTGCAGTTCTTTGTCTTGCAGCGGGGCCGATACCTCATAAATCGCATAGACCCGGAACGCAAAAGGGATGCACTCGCTTCGATTAAGCTGTGCCAATCTTTTTTCAATATCTGTTGCATAGCCTATTTTTACATAGTCTGGGAAAGAAGGGTTTGTCAGGATGTAAATCACACCAGCTTTTTTCTCTTTTCCCATGTTTATGTCCTCTCCTCAAATGTCAGCAATTTGTCCCGGTAGTATTCGTATTGCTTTTGGCGGGCCGCTATTTCAGCAGGCAGGCCGGAAGTCAGGTCGTTGCAGAGGGTGTCGAAGCGGTCTAATATATGTGCAATTTTATTTTGAATAGACATACCTGGTACTGGAATAGTTATAGCTTCCAATCTTGTCACCGAAAGCCCTGGTTGTGCTCCTGCTGTCTTATATTGATTTAAGTCTTTATATACCAACAAATGATAAAGAAAACGGCTATTAAAATACCCTTTATCTGTTACAACAACAGCATGTTCTGTTGCATAATATTCTCCTGTTGCGTAGCAGACATTACCACATAACGCACCTTGGCGGCCTATTAGCAGCTTGTCGCCTTGCTGGTTTGCCGTTTGCACATAACCACGCAGGCCATTACCGCCAAAGCAAGGCACAGAATATATGGAAGTTTTCTCCGAAGAAATTTCATGCGCAGAAATTGCCTTTCCCGCCTTGAGATAACAGGTCTCTCCGAGTGTCCGCCATATGCAATCACTCGCCCCCCCCCCGAGGACATCGAAGGTCAACAACTTGTCACGATAGTATTCATATTGTTTCTTCCTTGCTGTAAGCTCCGCTGTAAGCTCCGCTGTAAGCTCCGTGAAATTGTCAAGAATCTTGACAATTTCACTCTGCACGGGCAGAGGGGGGACGGGGATCGACACCGCATTTAATGCGTCTGGTGTGACTTCCATCACT
>CAJTVK010000279.1 GCA_910579645.1 uncultured Lachnospiraceae bacterium
CAGCAACCTCCATGAGTGGTTCCGCAATTCGGATCATCTCCTGTTATGGGGCAGCTTACAGAAAGAATTACACTTTGAAAACGGTTTGGATGCAGAGGCATCCAGAGAGGAGAACAATATGAACAAAACAACGAACAACACATTTGCAGGATGCACCATTGTAGCGACAGGAAAACTTGAGAACTTCACCCGCGACGGGATCAACGCCAAAATCATCAGCCTTGGCGCCACGCCCGGCAGCTCCGTTACCAAAAAGACGGATTACCTGATATGCGGCGAGAAGGCAGGCAGCAAGCTGGCAAAGGCAGAGCAGCTCGGCGTTAAAATCCTGACTGAGCAGCAATTTATGGAAATGCTGTCGGCATAAGTTTCCTTATTGCCTTAAATCTTGAAAAAGCTGTCTGAAAAACGGCAGCTTTTTTCAAGTATCCGAGCAGTCACCGGGTACTTATTCTATATACAGGTTCTGTACGCAATCCATAAAACAATTCAAATCGCAACTGACAAAACAGCAGAATCATGCTATAATTTGAGAAAGAGAGGTATATTTATGCCAAGCACAAACAAAACCATCCAGCAGCTAAACCTGGAGGACGATTTCCTTTTCGCCAAGGTAATGAGTGATAAGGAGGTCTGCAGAAAAGTATTAGAAAAAATACTGGGCGTTTCCATTCGGGAAGTTTCCGTGCCTGCAACGCAGAAAACCATCAATACGCTTTATGACGGAAAAGGTATCCGGCTCGACGTATACCTGAACGACAACGAGGGAACTGTATATAATGTGGAAATGGAGCGCGGAAAGCATAAAAGAGCCATTCTCCCCAAGAGATCGAGGTACTATCAGGGAAACATCGACCTTGACATCATTTCCGCAGGGGAAGATTACAGGAAACTGAAAAAATCCTTTGTCATCTTCATCTGCACCTTTGATCCGTTTGGAGACCGGCGCCATTTATACACCTTTGAAAACAGGTGCGTGGAAAATTCTTCCCTCACACTGGGAGATGAAACCACCAAGATTTTCCTGAACACAAAAGGCAATATGCACGATGTCGATCCGGAAATGCAGGAATTTCTCTCTTATGTGGAAAACACAACGGATGACTTTGCATCGCAGGCCAGAAGCCCGCTCATAAAAGAGATCCATAAAAAGGTTACTGAGGTAAAAGAAAGTAAAGAATTGGAGGTCGAGTATATGACTTTATTACAGAGGGATAGGGAAAATATACAACAGGGGCAAGAAAATATGGCTGCATTGACTAAAATTCTTCTTGAAGAAAACCGTACTGATGATTTGAAACGTGCTTTAGAAGATACAGACTTCAGAAACGAGCTTTTTGAAGAATATAACATTTTATAACAGCAGACATATTAGCAGGGGAGGTATGCACTTCCCCTGCTTTTGCATATTGGAGGTGGAACATATGACTTTATTACAGAGAGACCGGGAAAACATTGAATTGGGACATATAGAAGGCACTATTTCTGCCACTAAAATCCTCAAACTCTACAATAAAGGTATGGACAATGAGAGCATCTCATCATCCCTGCAGCTTGATTTAGAATATGTCAACTCTGTTATATCTGATTATGAAAATGATTAAGATATAAAAGATAGGCGCAATGACTTAGGACCGGTTCTCACCGGTCCTTTTTAACTATGATATATCTTCAGTTAAGAGCGTTTGCGGAAGGATTTGAACCTTCGGTGCGTTGCCGCACACCACCTTAGCGGGGTGGCACCATAAACCACTCGGACACGCAAACGGAAAGTGGATGGGGCAGGACTCGAACCTGCGGTGTTTCTTTGTGACGGATTTACAGTCCGCTGCCCTCGCCGCTAGGCATACCCATCCATAATGTGACCAGGGGGAGTCGAACCCCCATAAGCAGAACCACAATCTGCCGGACTTCCGTTATCCTATAGCCACAGTAGCTCCTGCGGGACTTGAACCCGTCATTTCCGGCTTGAGAGGCCGGCGTCCTGACCTTTAGACTAAGGAGCCATATGATGATCCCCACGGGACTTGAACCCTGCATTTCCGGCTTGAAAGGCCGGTGTCCTAACCTTTAGACTAGGGGACCGTATGGCAGGCATTTCCAGCCTGCTCTTTTGCTGCTATCTCTATTTTCTATCTTCCATTCATGCGCTGATCTGTATTCGCGCTCCCGGATCTGCCATAACCAGAATATCATCCATGCGCACCTGCAGAACCGCTGCCAGCACCACCAGATTATCCAGTGTCGGCAGGGCAGCTCCCTGCTGCCACTTGTAAATAGCCTGCGGCGTTGCAAAACCAAAAATATCCTGCAGATCCCTTACCGATAATCCCGCCTGCTTCCGCAGCCTGCCTATGTTCTGCCCTGTCCTTACCATATCTATAACCGGCAAATTTGCCATGATCCTCACCTCCTGTTATCAGACTCAATATACAGGCGGTCATGCTCCATATGGGACTCGAACCCATGACTCCTCGA
>CAJTVK010000280.1 GCA_910579645.1 uncultured Lachnospiraceae bacterium
TGGTACGTCCATAATCCCCGTAGGAAAAGCGGCATGGATATCATAGATAAGGAGACAGCGGAACGCCTGAAAAGGGAAGCCGGGGAGGATGGCAATGTCATCATCACTACTATAAGGGCAGAGGATTTGATTGCCTTGGGGAATGCACTACCAGAGAAGCAGGGTAGTCAGCCAAAATAATTTCGGAAGTTACCATTTTCAGATAGAAATAAACCAGCCCAGAAACGGAAGATAAAAGGACAAAAAATATAATAACAGCCAGTCTGTAAAAGCAAAACCATAGCAACCAATAATCAGATATTTTTATCAGAGAAAGGAAACCAACTATTATGAAAAGAGAAACTGTAACCGTGACCACATTCAGCAGAAAAGAAAGGATGAAGAAACATATCGTACCTATGGCGGCAGGCATCATCACAGCCGTATCCATGTACGCCCTTCCCGTCCATGCGTCCGGGGTATCGGAAGTCCTGAACCCCATTAACAACCTGAAAACGCTGGTACTCTCCATTATCGGGGCGGTGGGCGTGATCGTCCTTGCAAAGAACGTGATGGAGTTTGCACAGGCGTACCAGCAGCAGGATTCCTCGTCCATGAACTCCGCCCTTAAGGGGATTGTGGCAGGGCTTATCATGGCGGCCATCTCCGCAGTGATGACCTTCCTCGGATTCTAAAGGGGGCGTAGACTTATGGAGATATTTAAGCTTGGGGATGACATCCTTGCCCTGTTGGAGATGGTGCTGGGATTCTGGAATAACCAGATAAACCTTGTATTCTCCCTGCTTGGTCAGTCGCCTGTCTCTTTCAAGGGCGGCGGGCCGTGGGCGGTGGTGGAGGGCTTGCAGCCATTGTTCGTGGGCGTGGGGAGCGGCCTTGTGGTGCTGTTCTTCGTAATCGGCTTCTGTGCGGAGAGCGTGGATATTAAAAACGAGTTCCGCTTTGAGGCAATGCTGCGTATGCTGATACGCCTTGGGATAGCACAGTGGCTTGTGGCGAACAACCTGACGATATTAAAGGCATTTTTCAGCAGTATCGGCGCAATGGTGAGCCACCTTGGGAATACCACCATGGCACAGGCCAGTATCGGGGCAGGGGAAGCGGAGGTTATAGAGAATTTAGGTTTTGCAACCAGCCTTGTGTTCCTGATTTTGTCAGTAATACTATCCCTCATCATACTGATATGCGGATTTTTCATTATTTACACGGTATACTTCCGTTTTTTGAAAATCATGGTGATTGTGCCGCTGGCGGCAATCGCCTTTTCCACCCTTGCAGGGAATCGTGTAGTGAGCAGCACCTGTGTCAGGTATTTCAAGTATTTCCTGTCGGTGGTGATGGAAGCTGTTACCATGGCGCTGGCAATCCTCATCTGTAATGCCTTTATCAGTGCCGGGCTCCCGTCCTTCACGGGCGGCTATGCAGATTGGGCGCAGGTACTCATTTATCTTTGTGAGGTTACCTTTACCATAGCCTTAACGGTAGGGGCTTGTAAGGGAGCGCAGTCACTGACAGGCAGGGCATTGGGATTGTAACAGAAAGAAAGCAGTTGAAGTAAAAAGGTGGAACAGGAAATTCAGCAGAAAAACTTCTGCCAAAAGTAAAAGAAAAATGGAAGAGCTGGAGAGAGGGAAAGATAATAAATACTGCTACGATTGTAAGCCAGTCTTTGGCAATATAAATGATATAAAATCCCGTCTCCCGGCAGGAAGGAGAAAAAATGATTATTGAGATTAATAAGGACATAGAGAAATATCAGGAGAGCGTGGCAATGGGGCTTACGGCAAAGCAGCTTATCTATTCCGTCTTAGCCCTTGGAAGTGGGTGCCTGATTGTATTTTTACTGTATGAAAAAATCGGGCTGACCTTTAGCTGTTACGTGGCGGTTCCCATTGTTGCGCCCATTGCCCTGTGCGGATTTTATTCCTACAACGGCATGGGATTTGTGGAAGTGTTTACCCGGTACATGCGGAGCATTTTCAGGAATAAGGCGCTGGTTTTCAAAGCCAGCGGCTACCGGGAAATGAGGGAAGAAATCCGTGCAGGGAAAGAAGCAGAAAAGCGGGCGGCAGTCAGAAAGATAAAAGAAGAACGGAAGCAGATGCGGAAAGAGAGGATAAAAGAGAAACTAAAGGAAATGATAAGAAAACCGAAACGGAAAACCGTAGATAAAGAGAGGGGAAGGAAAAGATAAACGCAGGTTTTTCATGGCTATTTTGCCGTGCCTGTGCTATACTATAACCAGTGGCAGGAAAGAAAGGAGTGGATGGCAAATGCTGGTAAGGGAAGACAGGGCGTGGGATTACGCTCTTGGCATGATCAAGGTGGACGGGCTTGAACCCTCACAGGAAATGAAGGAGCTGATCGAGCGGGAGAAGCGCGGAGAGATCACCATGGAGCAGGTGCGGGAGGCTTTAGACCGGAAATATAAGATGAAGCAGTAGGGAGGGCTTTTTATGAGAGACCCTTA
>CAJTVK010000281.1 GCA_910579645.1 uncultured Lachnospiraceae bacterium
CCGCTGACACTGTCGTGGCGTCTTGCATCCAGGAAACGGATATGTAAAGGAAGGTCGATTCCAAGCTGGCCGTCATGGTAAGACAGCATATACAACGTATATCCAAAATAGTAAGTTCCAAGATCGCTGTCCCAGCCCCAATGGGCATCCGGATCAGAATAATGGCGCGGACAGTTGCAGCGGGTCTGTCCATGGACCGGACAGCCGCACACTTTATGCCCGTAAGGGCTGGCATGCGTATGGACGCAGGTCCCGTCACCGGAAAGCGTGATGCCGTCCTTATGGATAAGGCCGCGCTGCAAAGATGGAAGGATGGCGGCGGCACAGAATGCCTGCTGAAGAAGCTTTTCGTAATAAAAAGGAAATTCATCCCTGGAAAGAGCTTCCCTAGCCATAATCTTTGTAATTTCCGGATGGCGGTTGGGAAGTTTTTTCCCTTTTGCGGGTTTATTAGCAGGCTTTCTGTTTTTGTCAGCGGGGAAAAGGTCCTTCCTGGCGGATTTTTGGAATTGTTTATCCTGGAGCCAGAGGCGGTCAATAAAATCATAATAAGAGCCAAGCGGCGGCAGGGTGTGCGGCGTGCAGCCAATTAAAAAAGCCAGCAGGCTGTCGGAACTTAGTTTTTCCACCCAGGCAGTAATACCTGTAAAGCCCTGGTCCAGCATAAGGATCAGGGAGCGCAGGATCTGCGGCTGGTTAATGGCGGGACGGCCAAACGGTTTATAGTATGGCTCCAAAAGCGCCATGACAGGATCAAGATTCAAGAGACAGAGTTTTTCCCTTGCAGCGGCAAACTCACCGGTCAGCCTGGTGCGCTGAGAAGAATCAAAATGAATTTTAGCCTCATGCAGGAAATGGATGTATTCCTGATGGGACTGCCAGATCTTTATCATAAGTGCGTCCTCCTTCGATTGTGATGGAAAATGATGATATCCTTAATCGAAGGGCCGACTTAATTGCCCGCTGGCAATTAAGTCGGCCGCACAAACTGGCAGGTTTGTCAATAGGGATTTGAAAATTTACTGAAAGAATAAAGAAAATATGTTAAAAATCCACTGAAAAGTGGAGGTAAAGAAAGAATGGAGTTCTTTGGAACACCAGTATTTTCAAGGGCTGTGAATTTCCGAGAGTACTCATTTCACAGGAAAAAGAGGCCAGATGTATTTTTGAATATATTTATTTTGCAAGACCGGACAGCTATATTGATGGGGTATCTGTTTATGCTTCCAGAATCCGGGCAGGACAGTTTCTGGCTATGGATTCTTATGTAGAGGCAGATCTTGTGGTAGGTGTGCCAGAATCGGGTAATGCAGCTGCTCTTGGCTATGCAATGCAGTCAGGCATTCCCTATGGAAATGCATTTGTAAAAAACGGTTATGTGGGAAGAACCTTTATCAAACCTAAGCAGAGCAACAGGGAATCGGCAGTCCGGGTGAAATTAAATGTATTAAAAGAGGCAGTAAATGGAAAACGTATTATTATGATTGATGATTCCATTGTGCGGGGAACGACTTCAGAACGTATTGTAAAAATGCTTCGGGATGCCGGAGCAACGGAAGTGCATGTGCGTGTCAGTTCACCGCCGTTTTTATGGTTCTGCTATTTCGGCACAGATATTCCCCAGAGAGAGCAGCTGATCGCTTATAACCGAAGGATTGACGACATATGCAAAATCATCGGAGCAGACAGTCTTGGGTATCTTGGAATAGACCGCTTGGGAGGGCTGGTGAAAGGAAAAAAGATCTGCACAGGATGTTTTAATGGCGTATATCCGATAGAGCCGCCTGCCGGAGATATACGGGGCGAATTTGAACAATAACAGAGAGAAAATGATGTGCACGAAAGATACAAGGAGAGAAAATGTCCAGTTTTGGGAAAAGAAGAAAGGACAAGGATATATGAAGGCATTTTTAATACTTGAGGACGGAACCGTGTTCCAAGGGACAAGCATTGGCTCTGCGTTTTGTCTTTTCTACTTTTCAATTTCTCCTGCATTTTTTGTCAAGAAATAATAAAACTTGACATGTGACACCAAAGAGAATATACTATATTTGATTCACGAACAAAGGCGTTCTGCAATAAGCAGGACGCCTTTTGGCATTCTATTAAAGCATTTGGAAGGAGGAATCGCCATGCAGCAGCTGGAATTATTAAAGCACACAGACAAAATCAATGAACTGTTAGCACGCTACGGGGTGAAATTTGGAATCTATAAAAATAACATCTTCAAAGAACAGTTATTTCCCTTTGATTCCATTCCAAGGATTATTGAACATAAGGAATTCAGTCATTTGGAAAAAGGATTAAAGCAGCGTGTTATGGCTTTGAATTTATTTTTAAAGGATATTTACAGTAAGAAACAGATTGTGAAAGATGGAATTGTTCCAGAGGATTTTATTTTTGCTTCCAGTGGATATATGGCAGAATGTGAGGGAACAGTTCCGCCA
>CAJTVK010000282.1 GCA_910579645.1 uncultured Lachnospiraceae bacterium
TGCAGGAGTTTATGGGCGGCATAGAAGATATGGTAAACAGGCTTGTGCAGACCTATCACAGTATCAGTGATGAACAGAAATCCATGTTCGGGGGCAGTAATCAGGAATCTCTTGGAAAATGCCCGAAGTGTGGCGGCGATGTGGTAAAAGGGAAATTCGGCGCTTACTGTAAAAACAAGTGCGGCATGAACGTATCACGGGCAATGGGGGCAGCGCTTACCGACAGCCAGGTAAAAAGCCTGCTGGAAGGTAAAAAGACCCTTGTAAAAGGCTTGAAGGGGAAGAAAGGCAGCTATGATGCGTGCCTTATCCCGGAGGGCGTGGAGGATTATTCCTATACCAGAGACGGGAAGGAAATCAAAGGTTTCCAGTATAAGATAAAGATGGAATTTCCGGAGCGGAAAAAGAAAGGAGAACATTGAAAATGAAAAGAACAGGAAAGATTTTATTCAGCATGGCTGCGGCGGGAGCTGCCATTTCCGCTGCGGCATTTGCCGTAAAAAAGTATAATGACAGATGCGGGAAGCCTGCATCTGTCATGGAGCCGGATGACGGATTTTGGGAAGAATATTTTCCCGGTCAGGAGGAAAGCGGGACTTCCGGAAGTGACGGACCCGGTTCTCCCACAGCGGACGGAGAAGAAAAAAATCCTGCGGCAAGGGGGATATACCTGACTGCGAACGAAGCCGGATTCCTCAGATATATCCTCGAAGGGATTGAAAATATCGGGATTATTACGGACAGCCGGATTGCGGGGGTTGAAAAACTTTCACGGAAAAGAAAAATATCAAATACAGACCGTATCAGGGAAATCAAAAATGCCTGTGAAGGGTGGGACAGCGACAGGGAGCTTCTTGGGCAGTGTATCAATGATATCCGGGAGGTACTGGAAGGCGGATTCCCGAACGATCTTGTTGAATATATCAACAGCAGCCGGACGGCTGGCAGTGATGCGGATTTATCATAAGCATGATAAAAATATACAGGAACCACGGGGCATACGGAAAAATCTGTATGCCCTTAGATTTTATGGAAAATGGAGGATATGGCAATGAGTGGAATTATGAAAAATGCAACAGTAAACGTACCTGCGGAAAAGGCAGAAGAAACGAAAGCGGAGAAATTTATCCGTCTTGGGGAGTACCGCATGAACAAGGCGATTGATGCCATCGGCAGGATAGAGAACCTTGCCAACAGGTCGGCTTATGACTATACGTCGGAACAGGTGGAAGCAATGTTCTCGGTTCTGGAGTCTGAGGTGGCAGAAGTGAAAGCGAAGTTTACAGCCACAAAAGCGAAAGAAAATACAGCCTTTTCTTTCGGGAACAAGGCAGAATAGGAGGGACTGGCAATGGGAATGGAAATTTTAAGCACAGGCGATAAGATTTTAAATGTAATGAAAGATATGGATATGGGCATACCGGGTTTGGCGGCGCTTTCCGGAGTCCGTGAGAATACGCTGCTGGATATTCTGGCAGGTATCCGGGAAGCAGACATAAGCACACTCTGCCAGATTGCAGATGCGCTTGGCGTCTGTGTGCGTGAGCTGTGTCCGGATCAGGAACGCTATACGGTCCCGGTGGAAAAGAATACCCTTGCAAAGCTGATCGTGGTCAGCGAGATAAACGGCGTGGAGCTGGATACGCTGGTAGCGTCCATTCTGGAAAAAGGCATTGAGGAAAACGGGTTTTATGATTAAGGAGGGTGCGGATGGCTGAACAATATCTTGTTTCAAAGAAATACCATGAAATCTCCCTGCTTGCGGGGGAAACTGCAAGGCAGGTGTCAAAAAACGGGGAGGAGTGGGCGAAGTACCTGACTACTGCCGCAAGGCTGTACCGGTACCCGTTTGATGACCAGATGCTTATCTACGCACAAAGACCGGATGCGAGCGCCTGCGCCACGATGGAAACATGGAATGAAAAAATGTTCTGCTGGGTAAACCGTGGGGCAAAGGGGATTGCACTTTTTGACCGGGAGAGCGAGCGCCCAAGGCTGAAATATGTTTTTGACGTTTCGGACGTACATAAATCAAGAAGATTGGGGAAAGACCCGTACCTGTGGGAGATCAGGGAGGAACACAAGGACGCTGTGCTTGCACAGCTTGAAAAAACATACGGTGCAACTGATAAAGACAATTCTTTTGAAAGCAGGCTCATGGAGATTGCAGGGAGGATTGCGGAAGATTATTACGGGGAACTGATGCAGGATATGTCCTATGCAAAGGAGGGCAGCTTCTTAGAGGAGCTTGACGGGTTAAATGTGGGGCTGCGCCTGCGGGAAACACTTTCCGCAAGCATCGCATATACCCTTTTATCCCGGTGCGGCGCTGACATGGACTTGTGGAAAGACGAGCTGAATTTTGATTATATCAGTGAGTTTAACACCACAAAGGCATTATCCGTGATCGGCAATGCCACCACGGAT
>CAJTVK010000283.1 GCA_910579645.1 uncultured Lachnospiraceae bacterium
TTGCCAACTCTGAATTTGTTGCCCTCCTGCGGCAGGCTCCCACGGATTTGGAGAAGTTATCGGAGGTAATAAACATCAGCCCGGAGCAGTTAAAGTTTGTCCGTGGGGCGCAGAGCGGAACAGGGATATTGAAGCATGGGAACATGGTAGTGCCTATGGATATCACGGTCAGCAAGGACAGCCCCATCTATAAGCTGTTTTCCACAAATCCTTTTGAGGAAAAGGAGGCTGCCTATGAAGAAGGACATTGAGAAGGCACTGAAGGAATTTCTGATGGATGTGCGGATTACCGGGGAGGAACGGAAAAAGGGGATACCAATCATCACGTTTGTATATAAGGAAGAGGACAGGGCAGTGCTTTTAAAGGCGCTGCCTTTGCCGTTGGCGGATATCCAGACGGAGAAAAAGATTCCTGCGGGGAAAGAAGTATTATACCGTGTGGATTTCTTTAAGGAAGGGGAAGCGAAGGTATCCTTCGGCGTACTGCCTGTGGTAAAAGAATCCGCCCCGTTCCTGACGCTCCTTGAAAATGCCATAGAAAGCGGAGACCGGAAAGCCGGTTTGCGATTACCTGAAATTCCATTCAGCGTTATGCGGGCTGGAAGCCCTTGCCAGAGGGGAATTATCCCATGCCGGGAAGAATTCGGTACGGGCAGGGGAAAGCAGACGGACAGGAAAAATAAATGGAGCAGAAACAGAAGTGCAGGACAGATACACCCTTGCCAATACCGCTTATTACCATGAAGTCCTCTCCTATGTATGGACGGGAAGGGATATCTTAAATGCCTGCCCTGCCGGAACGCCCCTTCCGCCCTTCCCTGACCGTAGCGCATTCATGGCGAAATGGTATCGGGAGAACGGGCAGGGCGGTTTATGAGGATAAAAAGGACGGATAAAGATTTCACGGCCAAGAAGAAAGCGGACAGGCAGATTCATTATGCGGGGCAGGGGAAGAAACATATAGAAAATAATGTGAATTTGTCCGCAAGGGAAAAGCAAGATGCGCTCCGGCATAGCGGGCATTCCGGGGGAAAGGTACAGGGGCGGACATACGGAAATCCTGACGGCGGAGGCTGCGAGGTACGTTATGAAGATATCAAAATGTGCCGGGCAGGTTACGGAAATGACAATTGCAACGGGAATGGTAATGGGAGTGTGGGCGGCGGAGCTTCTGTTGTGCGGGGAAATATCCATGTGAAACAGCCACAGCATTTAGGACATCAGGAACAGGGGATTGAAGCAGGAAAGCAGGACCTTTTATATCGGGAGCAGAATTTTCAAGACAGGCGGCCAGCCAATGGCGGTCAGATTGACCAGAACCAGACACGGTATCAGATACAGTCACATCGTCCTTCCGCTTACCATGAAAATACCATAAAGACAAAAGAAACCGTTATCCATAGGAAACAGGAAGCACCGGACATCAACAGGCATGCAGATACTTTTATTTTCAAAGGAAAGCACTTTTCAGCGAAAGAAATACAAAGGAAACAGCCAGCCCGGAGTTTGAAAATCCGGCATGGTAGCAGGGCAGCGGAATTACGGAGCACAAGGCCGACGGGAGATATTCCGTTAAAAGATACAGGGAAAGGAATTCCGGCCAGTGCGTCTGCACAGTCTTTTGAAGATAAAAGGGAGCGGCAGATATCCGGCTACAAAAAGAAGAAATATCTGGGATTCCGAAAACAGGAACGCATGGGCAGGAATGCATATGCCGGATCAGATACAGCCAGAAAATCAGATACGGACAGGGAAGCCGGAACATGGAAAACAGAAGAAAAATATAAACCGGAATTATATTTATCCCAACTGCACCAGACAGGAGAACCGGCTTTATCGGAGATACAAAATAACCTGCATAACCAGCAAGCCAAAGACGCCGCCCAACTCCACACAAAAGCTTCCGGTGATTCCATCCGCCAGCGTGGTAAGGGAATCTCCGGACAGAGAAAGCAGGGCAAAGCCGGGATGAAGGATATGGATACTGTCATAGACAGCAGGAAAAGCAGAAATACAAAAGAAAGTAAGAAGCATGGTAATGACAGGAAAAATACGAAAAGAGATACCGGTAGTAAATCCGGCGCAGAAAGAAGAAAAAGGGCAGCCGCATTCCGGTTGCTCTCTTACGCTGGGGATAAGTTTTCACAGGAAGAACAGAAGGACAGCCTTTTAAAAGTGGCAAAGGATTTAATTTTAGGGAAAGCAAAAGCGGCAGTGGCAGGAACGCTCCTTTCCATAGGGGCATCCCTGCTCCCCGTGCTTATCCCGGCGTTTATCATCACAATCATTATCACCCTTCTCTTTAATTCGCCATTCTCCATCCTTCTCCCGAAGCTGACAGACGGGCCGGGGGTGGTGGAGGTGCTTGCGGAATACACGGAGGATTTCCGGGAGAGCGTGCAGGAGGAACTTGCCG
>CAJTVK010000284.1 GCA_910579645.1 uncultured Lachnospiraceae bacterium
TCTTTAAGACGGTCAGGGTAGGGAAATATGTCAGAGTATCAAAACCTTCCTTCGATGAATGGCTGGACAGCAAATAAAAAAGGAGAATCAGTATGGAATCTATTGTAAAAAGAGGAAAATCATATTCTGTTGTTTATTATCAGGGAACCGGAAAAAAGCGTCAGCAGGTCTGGGAATCCGGGCTCAGTTATTCCACTGCCAAAAGCAGGAAGGCCCAGATAGAACATGAGCAGGCTACAAATACCATTACCACGGTAGACAGCAAGGATATGACAGTCAGTGAATTTCTTTATGAGTTCATTGAAAAATATGGCCTGAAAAAATGGAGGGCATCTACCTATGATGGCAATAACGGACTTCTGGAGAATTATGTGCATCCCTACCTGGGTGACAAAAAGCTCCGTTCCATCAAGACAAAAACGGTAGATGACTACTATCATTTTCTGGAAACAGAAGCAGAACCGGCTACCAATATGGGGAAGCCCATGCGTGACCATATCACGGCCGCTACCATCCATGACATCCATAAGGTACTGCGGTGTGCTTTCAATCTTGCGGTGCGTTGGGAATATATCAATAAGAATCCATTCCTAAATGCAACTCTTCCGGAACACCACGAAAAAGAAAGGGTGATCCTGGAACCGGAGCAGATTTTAAAGGTTCTGGAATTTACCAACCGCCCCGAATATTACGATTATTACTTAATCCATTGTGCGGTTCTGATCGCCATTGGATGTACCGTGCGGGGTGGTGAAATCGGCGGCCTGCAGTGGGACAAGATCAATTTTGAAAAGCAGATCATCCATTTTGACCGGGCAATCGACAGGGTATCCAAGAAAAACATGGATATGCCGAAGATGAACATTCTTTTTAAGTTCCCAAATCTTTATCCAGGAACCAAGACAACGATTGTTCTGAAACAGCCCAAAAGTGATGACACGGTACGGGATGTGGATGTTCCCCAGAGTGTACTGAATGCGCTCCTCATACTGAAAGAGATGCAGGACAAGCTGAAAAAGGAATTAGGATCAGATGGTTACATGGATTATAACCTTACCATCTGTCAGGCCAATGGACGTCCCATTATGACGGAACACCTGAATAAGCGGTTTAAGGAAATCCTGACTGAAATGAATGATCCTGATATGGATCCCCAGGAAATCGTATTCCACAGCCTGCGGCACCCGTATGTCAAGCCCGCGACAAAAAAATTTATAACTTTTTTTGAGGATTTCCGGGCAGCCGCATAGCTGCCCGTAGCTGTTTAATACGGTATTCATGGCTCATGCCTCCTTTCCCGGTTTTTCTGTTCCTAAAAAGTCCTGCGTCACATATTCAATCTCAATCCGGTCTCCCGGAAAGATATACACCTTACTGATAAGCCGGTCAATCAGGGCTTGCGTCAGAGTGTCGGCGCTGCCTACTTCCTGAATGATTTCACGCTGTTTCAGCCTTGCCTCGTAATCGCTTTGTATCTGTTTAGTCTGTGCGGTAATAGCGGCATGGACATTCTTTGCCTGTACCAGCTCCGCATCATATACCGCTTTCTGTTCCCTGTAGGTTTCCAGGTCAATCTCTCCAAGTGCATATTGTTCATAGAGCCGCCGTTTGCTGTCCTGGATAGAGCGCAGCTTATCTTCATGCTCGGCCTGCTGAACCGTCTGCAAATCCAGCTTGTCTTTGCTGCTGTCAATTCCGAGTGCCGGACACATCTGCGCCCGGATTGTTTCAAAAACCGCCTGCTCCAGATCAGCCATTTTTACCCTTACCCCGTGACAGGGAAGATTTTCTGCCACTTCGGAATGGCGGCAGTAAAACCACGCTCCATTTCTAAGTGACATGGCATGGTCGCAGCAGCCGCAGAATACTTTTCCACGGAAAAGGTAGTCACGCCGCTTTTTATTGGGAAGTGAGAAACGCCTGATTGAAGCATTGGCTTTCTCGAACAGTTCCCTGCTTACGATTGCCGGGTGGTGGTCTGGGATTTTGAACCACTCGCTTTCATCCTTTAACTTCATGCGGCGGCTGCCAATCTCCTGTACCTTGCGCTTGCCGATCACATAGGTGCCGATATACCGCTGATCCTCCAGCATCCGCAAAACCGTTGAACTGTTCCAGACGCCGTGCGTCCGGGAAACATTGTAGTGATCCTTGCCTTTATCCCTCCGGTATTCTCCGGGCGTAGGAATCTTCAGGGCGTACAGTTTTCTCGTGATCTCTGCGGCTGTATTGCCGTCAGCCGCCCATTCAAATATCTGCCGGACAATCCCTGCAACGTCCTCGTCCGGCTCCATGCGCCCGTCTGTGCTCTTGCGGTAGCCATAAGGGCAAATGACACTCTGGTACTCGCCCCGGCGCATCTTTGCGTATTTAGCGCTTTTCGTTTTCATGGACATATCCCGGCTGTAACACT
>CAJTVK010000285.1 GCA_910579645.1 uncultured Lachnospiraceae bacterium
GATTCCCTTGCCAGTCTGAATGAAGAGCTGCCTAAGTATGGACAGAATGTACAGCTTGTGTATGGCGGCGGGTCGATCAAAAAGAATGGTATCTATGATAAAGTCATGGAGATTTTGAAAGCAAATGGAAAAAATGTGTTTGAAGATGCAGGCGTGATGCCAAATCCAACAGTACAGAAACTGTATGAAGGCTGTAAGATTGCCAGAGAGGGGAAGGCAGACCTGATTCTTGCGGTTGGGGGCGGTTCTGTCTGCGACTATGCGAAAGCGGTTTCCGTATCTGCATACTGTACGGAAGATCCATGGGAAAAATATTATCTTCAGATGAAAGATGTGGACAATGAGATCATCCCGGTGGGATGTGTCCTGACAATGGTTGGTACGGGCTCTGAAATGAACGGCGGCGCAGTTATCACGAATCATGAGCAGAAACTGAAGATTGGCCATGTATTTGATGAGAGAGTATATCCGAAATTTTCCATTTTAAACCCGGTATATACCTACACGCTGCCCCAGCATCAGATGGTTGCGGGAATCTATGACATCATGAATCATATTACGGAGCAGTATTTCTCCGGGGAGGACGACAATACTTCTGATTATCTGATGGAAGGTTTGTTGCGGTCTTTGATTCATTCCAGCAGGATCGCTGTGAAGAATCCTACGGATTACGAGGCAAGGAGCAACATCATGTGGATTGCCACATGGGCGTTAAATACCCTGGTGGCAAAAGGAAAATCTACAGACTGGATGGTGCATATGCTTGGGCAGGCGGTTGCGGCACATACGGATGCAACCCATGGCATGACCCTTGCGGCGGTATCCATGGCCTATTACCGCTTTATCTGCCCGTTTGGGCTGGCAAAGTTCAAGAGATTTGCCGTGAATATATGGGAGGTAGAGCCGGAAGGAAAAAGTGATAAACAGATTGCAGCGGAAGGCCTGAAAAAAATGGAAGTTTATATGAAAGAACTGGGTCTTACGATGAATCTGAAAGAGCTTGGGGTAACAGAGGAGATGCTTCCGGGAATTGTTGAAAGCACATTGATCATGGATGGCGGATATAAGGTGCCGGACAAGGATGAAATCAGGGAGATTTTAAAGAACAGCTTATAGCGCCCGGCAGGCGGAACTGGATTTCAGGAAGACAATTGATTCACTGACTGCGGAGGATATCGCAACCGTTGTGGCTTACGCCATCGAAACACCGGACCGGATGTCTGTGAGTGAGATTATGATTCGACCCACGAAGCAGGGGATTTAAAGGCAGCACAGGCCAAAGCGTTATCATACTGCAGCGGGATGCCGTATGCCAGGGCATCCCGCTTTTGATGAGGCATTGTGGTGCGGGCATAAAGTAAGTGAAAATTTGGAGGTAACAGTATATGCGTATCTTGGTATTAAACGGAAGCCCCCGTCCAAAGGGCAGTACGAAACAAATGGTGGATGCGTTCCGGGAAGGTGCGGAATCGGCAGGACATAAGGTGGATGTAATTGACGTATGCAGGAAAAAGATTGCAGGCTGTCTGGCCTGCGAATACTGCCATACAAAGGGGAACGGCGTCTGCGTGCAGAAAGATGATATGCAGGAAGTCTATTCCCTTCTGGGGGAGGCGGATATGCTTGTTATTGCTTCTCCGATTTATTATCACGGTGTTTCAGGGCAGTTAAAGTGTGCCCTTGACCGCTTCTATTCTGCCGCCTATCCGAGCAAGCCCCGGAATCTGAAAAAAGCGGCCATGATATTAAGTTCCGGTGATCCTAAAATGTATGATGGTGCAATGTTCTCATACAAAGGGGATTTTCTGGAATACCTCGGCCTTGAAGATATGGGGGTGTTTACAGCTTACGGCATGGAGAACGGTTCGGCTTCAAAGCTGAAAGAACTCCGGGATTTCGGAAAAAATCTGAAGTAATGATAAGGGAGGCTGCGGAATGAGAAAAATATTCAGCCTTATGCTTGTTTCCTTATTGGCATTTCCCATAACAGCGTGCGGGCGAAACAGGGCAGGGGAAACCGGGACAGCCGGAGGCGTTGAATCAATCCCGGCAATAGATACCATGGAATCTGTACGGGAAACCGGGACTGCGCCCGGTGATACAGGCAGTGAACCGGAGGCAGAGGAAGAAACCATTGTAAAAGCAGTGTTTGATTTTGAAAGAAGGACAGTCATGTTAAACAGCGGATATGAGATGCCGGTTAACGGCCTTGGAACATACAGCCTTCATGGTGATAAGTGTATCAATGCTGTGAAATCTGCGTTATCAAACGGTGTCCGCCTGATTGATACTGCCTCTGCCTATGGCAATGAGGAAGAAATCGGGCAGGCAATCCGGGAGGCAATTGATGAAGGGATTGTACAGCGTGAAGATATTTTTGTTACGACTAAAATTTA
>CAJTVK010000286.1 GCA_910579645.1 uncultured Lachnospiraceae bacterium
ACAAGAACGGCTGGACAGAATCGCAGAGCAGATGCAGGCCGCTGAGGGTGTGACAGAGGAATTGAAAGCGGATGACCAGCTTGAATGGGTGCGCCGCTGCAATTCTATCCGAAGCCGTGCGGAAGAAATCGTCCGTGCAGAACTGATCTATGTGTAAATGAATAATTTTTGCTGTTTCCCGGCGGGCAGTTTCCCGAAAATGGTACAATACCGTTTTCAGAAACTGCCTGGTCAGGATTCTTCAAGCAGATCAGTCAGGATGCTGCTCTGTTGGTACAGCCAGTCCGTGAAATTTTTCGGGCTGGCTTTTTCTGTCTTGATTGCCTTTTTCCTTTGAAGGGCTTCTTTCTTAAACGCTTCAAAGGCAGCCTGCATTTTTTCCAGACGGTCAGCCGGTAGGCCGGGATTCTTTTTTGCCTTGTTGATAATGTTGCGCCAGTGCTGGCACTCGTTTTTATAGACCAGATCATAGTTATTATCCCTGGCTCTTTCGTCGAATTCCCGCTTGTTCTGGAGTGCCTGTGCTTTCCGGCATTTGTCACTGCACAGTTCATAGCGCAGACTTTCGGCAAGGAAAAGCCGTCCGCATATCTTGCATTTCCGGAAATGCAGCCCCCAGTCATTCAGGCGGTTCAGGTAATAGGTGACTGCCGGGTAAAGGGATGCATAAGCAGCAACGCACTCCGTATTGCGTTTATTGTCCGGATACCATAGGTCAAGCCGTGTTTCTTCCGCCGGTACAGTGCCGAACACCCGGCTAGAGATGTGAAAGCGTTCCGGTTTCCCAGTGTCAGGGTCAAACCGGAGCGGGCTTCTTTCCTGGAACATTTGCGTGAAATGGCTCATTTTATCCATAAACCGGTCACAGGCCTTCGCCCTCTCCCTCGGTTCTCTCGCAAGCAGATAATCATTCCAAATACGAAATGCCGCATACATCCTCACCGGATCGCCGGTGAGATATTTTTTTGACAGAAACTCCCCGGCGGATTGTTCCAGTGCAGGCTGCCTCCAACGGTTGGAGTGCAGGGCTTCCCGGAGCGGTGCCAGCCCAAGGCGGCTCCATTCCCCGTCCGGATCATGCTCAAACTCCGCAAGGAAAGTCCCCAGAGGGCGTGTCACATCGCACAGGACATCGGCATCCATGTTTCCCCGCAGGCGGAAGCGGATCTGCAGCTCCTCGCCGATCAGGACACGCTCTTTCTTTTTCTGCCTGTCCAGTGAAAGGACAAGCAGGATACGGTCATAGCACGGTTCATGCCGCACGAATTCCATTTCCATTTTTCTAATCTCCCTAATTCTTATGGTAATTTTATAATTTAGTAATATTCGTTACACTCATAGTACCGCATAAGTATTGCGTTTGTCAAGAGAAAGCCGATATGATGATTGCACATGGTAATTTCGTACCATTCAGTA
Source organism: uncultured Lachnospiraceae bacterium (assembly GCA_910579645.1). Lineage (GTDB taxonomy): Bacteria > Bacillota > Clostridia > Lachnospirales > Lachnospiraceae > Kineothrix. Next base: position 1,417 of record CAJTVK010000286.1, read on the forward strand.
TATTGACAAGTGAATGACCGTCTGACAGTGATATGACCGTGAGGGGAAGCAACGCCAGGAGCCGAAAAACCGGGGAGCGTGTCAATACGGGATACGCCGCAGGAATGGGGCTTTGAGGATAACGGCTGGCAGGCAGAACGGCGACAGGAAACATTCAAATAAAGAACAGGATTTTATCAATTCAAATATAAGGAGGAGCAAGGAAATGAGCGACAATAAAAAATTAAAAAATTATGATGATCTCCCTTTGGTTCTGGATGTATCGGACATCCGGCGCATTATGGGAATTTCAAGAGCGAGCGCCTATGAGCTAGTTCACACGCCGGGATTCCCGGCATTCAGGAGCGGCAGGCTGATTAAAGTCAGTAAGAAAGCATTTTTTGACTGGATGGCAAAAGGCGTTGGGAATGTGCAGGAGCAGTAAATGAGTAAAAGAATAGAAAATGCCGCAGGGACGGCAGAAACGGAGGTATTTATGAAGCTGGATATAAGAGAAAAGAAAGTGCTGTATGTATATGGATGCCCGGATTACAACAATACGGTCACAAGGCTGAAGTGGCTGGTTTCATTGACCGTGGATCAGGAAGCGAAGCGCTGGCTGCTGGCACTTACCCGGAAAATGGAAACGGAAGGCTCCAAAGATTGGCATTCCTGCTTCTACCATCATCTCCGCATGGAGATGGGAGGATATTTCAGGGCAAAGAAATTTATGAAGGCTGTGGAGTCAAGCACAAATCATGAGGAGGATATGTATGAAGAGGCTGTCTAAATATGAGAGAGAAACAATCGTGAATTTTAATGAGGGGGAATCCGAGGCCAGTGTTTATACGTTTAATGCGGATTTGAAGCGCAGGCTGGCGGAGTTCAGCCGTAAGTATCCGCTATTGTGCCGATTAGAGAGAACCACGCCGGAAGGCAGCGTGACCTATGTATTGGATAAATCCCGGCTGTCTATCCGGCTTGTGCCGCCCTACAGCGA
>CAJTVK010000287.1 GCA_910579645.1 uncultured Lachnospiraceae bacterium
CCTCTACGCCATAAGAATTTTTGAAGTGTCCGGAACGCAAGTCATCAATGGTATTGCCACAATAGTTGCCTTTCGATGCCCCACTGCCGAAAAGCATATTCGTATTTGCTTTGCCACCGTTCATCCTTGAAAAGAGCTGCCAGATTCCCTGACTGTTATTTCCTATACGCATCATAAATACCTCCCTCGTTATATGGTCAAATCCAACCGTGCGCCTTTGCCTTCTTCCTGCACTTTTGCAGGCTGGCTTGTTCCCGCCTTTATCTGCTCCATCAGTTTTTCCACGGATTCCGCCTTTGCCAGTTTCTTCTCCTTTAAGGCTTCCTCCTCTTTTTTCTTTGCCCGCTTTTCCTCCAACTGCTCCTGCAGTGTCTTTTTATAGGATACCGACTGGCTTTCTTTGGACGGTTTGTGCCTGCTAATGCTCCAGTAAGTAACCTTCCCATTTTTGTCTATGGCTGTGCCGCAGGCCACCATCTCATTTCCATGTGCCTCAATCCCGTCTTTCATGATCTTCGCTGATTCCGGCACTTCGGCAATATACTTTTCATACTTTGCCGCTGCTGCCGGGTCAGAAGCCATCTGTTCAATAATATTAGAAGCAATGACTATGTTATTGCCACCGCTGCTCCCAAACATATAAGCATCTTCCTGTTTCCCATTCTTGAAGTCTGCCACCGTTATGTTCACATCAGGGTATTTCTCTTTCAAACTATTCAGGTACGCCCGCGAATCCCCATTAAGGGTGCTGCTCCCGTTTGCCCTGTCTGCCGCATAAGCATTCGTGTAATCCGTTACTCCTGAAATTGCCATAAATATCATCCTCCTTGATAAAATATTTTATCTACATCAGACCGCCAGCCATTTCATAAAGCGGCCTATGTTTTCACTAATCCATGAATCGGAAAGACTGCTCTGGTTCCGCAGGCTTTCAAAAAATGACTGGAAATTATTATATCTCACATTCTGGAATGTTGTCGGCAGTTCTGTCTTTTCAACAGCCTCTTTCCAGTCTGCATAACCACTGTCTTTCTTTGTGTCGGAGGAAGCGTTCAGTATCTCCTTTGCCGCCTTCGTGTATAATTCTATGAACTTAGCAGCATGGCTCTCCCCGTCTCTGTGGTTTATGATACTCTGGTTCAGTTCGTTGATCTGGTTATACAGGTCAGTGTCATTCGCTTTCAGCCAGCTCTCCATATCCACATAGCTACCCGGTGCGCCGGACATCCGCACCTGCCCTTCCTGCACACTGTAAATTACCTTTCCGCTGTCCGAAACGGAACCGTTCAGACCGTATTTCGCAATCGTCTCCATTGCAGACATGAAATCTCCCGCATGGGATTCATCCAGATAATTCTCTGCCAGATACTTAGCCGCTTCCAAACCGAAAGCCACCTTATCCTGCCTTTCCTGTTCCGACAATCCCGAAGCATCACCCGGCATAAGGTAATTTGAGATAATCCCCATCGTGGAACTGATCACTTTGTCATCCGCACCTGCAAGGCTGTTGTAAAGCTGTTCGTTTGTTTCATAATTCGGTATAACGATTCTGTGCGTGTTTTCATGCTGTATTACATTCTCCGCCTGAAAAGCGGCATCCCTTGCCGCCCTCTTTGCAGCTTCCTCCGCCGTCATTTCCCTGCCGGACATAAATTTCCTGCCCTCTGCAAGAGCCGCAAGGCCGTCACCGGAAAACTGCACGATGACGCTGTCCCCATACTGTGCTGAAATCTCATTCACGGCTTTCATGGTTTCCTCTTTTGACATCTTATCCATGACCTTGTTGCCATGCTCATCCGTGGTGTTGAACCGGTATTTCACTAAGGTGTCTTTCTTTGCCGCCGAATTGGAGCCATAGCTTTTTAGCTGCTCCGTCCCCACATAAAACTGGCTGTAATCCTGATTAACATCCATTGACATAATTCTCATCCTCCTTGATAAAAATATTTCAACGGCGGCCCCTCTGTCATTCGGAGCCGCCCATGCCCCCTTACAGTAAGTCCGGGCATATCCTGCTTTACTTCAAAATGCCCGATGTTTCCATGATGTTTCTCTCATAAGCCGCAATCGCAGAACCCATAGTTTCCGGCGAACTTGTGTATGTAACCCTGCCTGTATCTATTGCATGATTGGCAAGAACCTCTGCCATAGCCTGTTTCCTATAAGCTATTTCCATCTGCTGTTCCCGTTCCTCTGCCGCCTTTTCGCTTTGTTCACGATACTGTTGTTTGCGTTTTGCTTTCTCCTCATCTTCGGCTTTCATCTGAGCCTCTATCTTAGCTTTCTTTTCCGGGGAAACATCACCGCAGACATAATAGTTCGCCGTACCGTCCGGATGAATCACCACTCCATAGGACTGGATTTCAAACCCGCCTGCCGCCATCTGCGCTTTT
>CAJTVK010000288.1 GCA_910579645.1 uncultured Lachnospiraceae bacterium
TCTTCCGATCTAGCAATCCGGGATTTCATTTCCTCTGTCGATTTCGGAACGTCTGCAATCACCTGCTCATATTTCGCCGCAAATGCAGGGTCTTTCGCCATTTTTTCAGCGATATTGGAAGCGAGCGCCAGATTGTTCCCGCCCTGGCTCCCGAATACATAGGCATCCGACTGTTTCTCATTTGTAAAATCAACAAGGGAAATCTTTATCCCGTATTTCTTTTCGAGACTGCTGATGTATTCCTCCGTGGTCTGCTGTGCGGGAGCCGCATCTTTTTCGCCTTTCGTGGCACCGGCGTAATTTGCCGCATATGTGTTTGTGTAATCCGTTACTCCTGTCATTGCCATAATAATCATCCTCCTTGAAAATTTATTTTCTTACATCAGACCGCCAGCCATTTCATAAAGCGGCTTACGTTCGCGCTGATCCATGAATTGGAAAGGCTGCTCTGGTTCTGCAGGCTTTCCAGAAATGACTGGAAGCCGTTGTATTTCACATTCTGGAATGTGGCCGGTAGCTTTGTCTTTTCCACTTTCTCCTTCCAGTCTGCATAACCGCTGTCTTTCTTCGTGTCGGAAGAAGCGCCCAGTATCTTCTTCGCCGCTTTTGTGTATAATTCTATGAACTTAGTGGAATGGTTCTCCCCATCCTTATGGTTTATGATGCTCCGGTTCAGCTCGTTGATCTGGTTATACAGCTCGGTGTCATTCGCTTTCAGCCAGCCCTCCATATCCACATAGTTTCCGGGTGCACCGGACATCCGCACCTGCCCCTCCTGCACATTGTATATGACCTTCCCGCCGTCCGAAACGGAACCGTTCAGGCCGTATTTCGCAACCGCCTCCATTGCGGACATGAAATCTGCCGCATGGGACTCATCCAGATAATTCTCCGCCAGATACTTGGCCGCCTCCAGTCCAAAGGCTGCCATGTCCTGCCGTTCCTGTTCCTTTCATTTATGCCTTGATGTCAACAGGCTTATGGTACGCATCCGATATGACGGTCACCGGCTTTGCTGAAACCTGAATCTTTTCCAGCCGTTCTTCCTCCTGTTCCTTCTGCTCCTTCCTCTTTTCCTCGGTGCGCTCCTGCTCCTTCTTCTCTTTTAATTTTTCCTCCCGTTCCTCTGCCAGTTCCTTCCAGCCCTTTACCCCGCTGTCGGAAGTCACCGTGGTGGATGCCATCATCGTTATATTCCCCGTGCTGTCGATGCTCCAGCTTTCCGTATGGTTCACTACCCTCGCGCCGATAGCCCTGGCATTTGCCTGGGCGCTCTTAAGGCCGTTTTCATATCCCTCTTTGAAGTAAGCAAGGCTTTCTTCCAGTTCTTTCGCCTTTTCCGGGTTCTTTGCACACTCTTTCAGATAAGAACCGGAAATCGCCACACTGCCATTTTTTACACAGTCATAATTCTTCTGCAGGTAGGAATAATAATCCGATACGCTGTCTGTCCCTGCATTCTTTGCCTGTGCAGGCGCGGCTTCCTTCGTTTCTGTTTTCTTCACTGTCTCATTTTTCTGCGCCATGTATGTACTCCCATACACATTGCCGTAGTTGCTTCCAACTCCTGAAATTGCCATAATATCATCCTCCTGCTTTTTTACTGTTTATCTTACCTGCAGCCTCTCTGTCGGTTAGAGCCGCACTTGCTCCCTTGTAATAAGTACGGGCAGTTTCCCCTGGTAGGGGCGCATAGTTTTTGCGCCTCTGCGGAATAAGTTGACTGAACTCAATGGGCTTTATGCCTTTATGTCAAAACTACCCCCTGTGGGTGATGATGTGCCAGATACCGCCGCAACAATATTCTGTGTAACGCTTTTCACATTCGTGCCAGTGGCAGATACCGTGAACGTACCTTCCGTCAATTTATCCATCTGCTCTTTTCTCTCTGCCCGCCGTTCCTCCGCCTTTTCTTCCTCTGCCTTTTTCTCCTTGCGCCTCTCGGCGGCCTTTTCCTCGGCTGCTTTCTTCTCTTTCGCCCGCCGTTCCGCATTCTCTCTGGCTATCTTCCCATCGGGGTCATTTGTGCCGGAAGAAATTCCCGTTATATTCCCATTTGCGTCAATCTCATAGGAAATACTCGTCAGTGTTCCCTGCGCATGGGATACCGCATAAGAGGCGCAGTCCGGCAATGCCGCCAGATTTTCTTCCAGATATTTTGCTTTTTCCGGGTCGTTCATGCATTTCTTCAGGAAAGCGCCCGATACGGATACCGTTGTCGGGACGCCCTGCATGGAGGTTGTACCCGAATTCATATAGCTGTACTTGCCTTGCAGATATTTGGAATAGTCATTGACATTGCTGTACCCTGTCTTGATCTGTTCCGTTTTTGTTCCACCGGTTGAGGTTTTCAGTTCCACTGTGCTTGTTGTCACATTGCTTTCCTT
>CAJTVK010000289.1 GCA_910579645.1 uncultured Lachnospiraceae bacterium
GAGCCCTTTTCCTCTTTATCCTTAGTTCAATTCCAGTAACCGGGATATGTTCTCCCCTAATGCCATCTCCGCTGTCCTTTTATCTGGGCTTACAAATTCAATGAGCTGCCTGTATAGGTACGGCTCGCCATAAGGCGCATCTGAACTATACAGGCATCTTTCTGGCAGTTCAGCCAATGCCATTTTCGTGGCAATGGACGCAAAAGCCGCTGAGAGGTCTAAGTAGACATTGTCATGCCCCTTTGCAAATTTGATCACATCCATCCAGTTTGAGCCGCCCAAGTGTCCGAAAATAACGGGAATGTCGGGATACTTTTCACACAGCGACATTAAGCATTTTATCCCATCCATTGTGACCGGGTGGAAGGTATGTACCCAAACCGGGTAAATCCTTGTGTTCCTCAATGCCCGGAAGATTGTTTCCAACTGCATGATCTGCTGTTCACTGCCGGGGGTAAATTCTCCAATCCCATACAGAGAATTGGATGTGATCTGTGTGTCGATCCATTCCTCGGATTTTTCCGATTCCATTCCCAAAGGCACAGCGCCGAAGCCTAAGAAGCGGTCTGGATATGCCCTTACTGCCTCCACCACTTCTTCAATATTCTTTTTCAGGCGGCTGATGTTATCCTCCTTAGTGTTTGAGCCTGATAAAATCTTATTCAGGGCTGCCATTTCCGCTTCAAGCTCGTTTAATGTATCTGCTTTCTCCGGGTGGGGCGCAGTGCAGAATAATATTGTTTTGTCCACTCCCGCCGCATCCATCTTATCCAACTGCATTTTTATTGGGAACATGATATGCTCGTGGCTGTCTATGACCATTTTCAAAACCTCCTTGACAATTTTGGTATACTGACGTTAGCATTAAGGAAGGTCAAAATCAAGTACGCACTTTTTTGAAACAAGGTTTCCTTTTTGAAACCGTGCGTGGAAAGGGGCAATACATGGCAAAGGCACAGGCAGCAGACACGCAGTGTCCGGTAGAACTGGGGCTGAATATCTTAAGCGGGAAATGGAAACTGAAAATACTCTGGCATCTGTCTAAGGGCACCATCCGCTTCAATGAACTGCAAAGGCTCTTAGGAGATATCACGACCAAGACCTTGACGCAGCAGCTCCGGGAACTGGAAGAACAGGGAATCGTCCTGAGAAATGTTTTCCCGGAAGTCCCTCCGAGGGTTGAATATTCATTAAGCGAAATAGGCATTACTCTGAAACCAATCTTAAAAGGGCTGTGCGAATGGGGAAAAACTTATCAGCAGAAAAAATATGATTTGGAGGTTTTGCAATGAACAGACGTGAAGAAACAATCAGATTATGGTTTGATATGTGGCTGCAAAAAAGCGATTTAGGCATATTAAACATATTCTCTGAAAATGCCGTTTATACGGAAAGCTGGGGGCCGGAATACCACAGTGCCGCTAAAATAAAGCTATGGTTTGATGAATGGAATACCCGTGGAACTGTTCTGCAATGGGATATCAAGCAGTATTTCCATAAAGAGAATCAGACCATTGTAGAGTGGTATTTCAAAAACACAATGAACAATGGAAAAGTGGAGGCGTTTGACGGCATCTCACTCATTGAATGGACACCAGATGATAAGATACTGTCACTAAAAGAATTTGGCTGCAACACAGGCAATTACGATCCTTATCAGGATGGAAATGTGCCGCAATTTAAAGAAGAATCCGCAATGTGGTTCTAGCTTCTCTATTGAGCATATTCATCTGCCCTGCCACACAAAATGCAGCAGGAAAACCGTGAATTGGCTTTCCTGCTGCTTTTTATCATCTTCCTGCCCGCTCTCCTTTAGTCAATATACGTTGGACTGGAAACTGGTTTATTATCAAGGCAATCACAATGCCAATCGTAGTATCCAATATCCGTCCAGCCCCAAATGACAAAGGGCTTTCATCATTTCCATGTGTCACGGTAATGCACAGAAAAACAACACACATGAGGAACGTCCCTTTTTCCCGTTTTATCAAAACAGAAAAATTGATGATTGGAATAAGAAGCACCGATAAAAACAGGTATCGTATCGCTTCATATGGGATGCACCAGACATTCCTCTCGAACAGCAGGACGAGCATACCCCACATCCCGCCGATGACCGTAGCCATCTCCCTGTTGAATGCTTCACGGAAACTGTCCTTAGAGGTGCGCTGGACGCACAGCACAGCAGCAATGGCGGCATAGAATGCCGTGTCTGATTTCCTTATTGTACCTGTCAGTAAACACAGGAATACTGCCACAACTGTTTTTATTGTGCGCCCGCCGACTTTCAGACAGTTAATTTTCATATATCCCTTTCAGTGTAAACTGATCTAAGATATGCCC
>CAJTVK010000290.1 GCA_910579645.1 uncultured Lachnospiraceae bacterium
AAAGCGCGATTAAGCGATTGAAAATATATTTTTGACATATACATGCCGATTTATCACTTAAATTTGTGACAGCGTATGAGAGTAGGTTTGTGACAATCCAAGAGAGCAACAACAATCATATATCAGGCATTGCCTTCTTAATCTGCTTTGTATACCATAACATCAATACTGTTTTGAAATACTGTAACACAAGAGGTTTTAGTAATCAGGAGAATTAAATTTTAATATCCTCTATTTGCTGCCGCGACAATCCTGTAAGTTTGCTTATATCATCGACAGACATATTCATCTTTAACGCATTACGGGCAATTTCAATGCTTCTTTCTGTCCTGCCCTCATCCTTCGCTTTCTTCATGCCACTGTTATAGTCAATCTGTGCCATTTCACGCAAATGGTAAAGCCGCAGCACTTCTTTGTCATTCGCCAGGAATTCCATTTTCTCATTCGCTTTATAAATCGCTGTATCCATAGCCATCAACTCCTTTAGCGTATCATCTGAAATGTTCTGGTCAAAAAAGGTGAGCCAGCGGTGAAGGGAATTGTTCTTTATGTCCTTGCCCGGCAGGGCCTTGAACTTTTTCATATCAATGAAGTGTATTTCCAGTGCATCCGTCAGAAGGCAGTCCCTGTGGGTATCTTCCCAGAGATGGAACACAGTATGGAAATCATCAACCGCCACCGCCTCAAAATTAACGATATTGATCGCAATCACATTGGACAGCAGGCTGTAGTCCTCGCCTTTCGCCAGCCCGCCTGCGAACTCCCTGCTCCAGTAGAAAAGGCTTCTTCTGTCCATGTTCCCGTAATCACGTAGCTGAACTTCAATGTTGATCCTTGTGCCGTCCTCGGCCACGGCACGGATATCAAGAATACTCGTCTTGTCACCAACAATCTCTGCCGTGAATGTCCTGTGTTCCACAATTTCAATTTTAACAAGCTTCTTATGTTTTGTTTTTGCCAGGATCGCATTCAGCAGAGACAGGAGCTGTTCTTCATCGCCTTTTTCACCGAACGTCTTCCCGAAAATAAAATCGTTCAGAGGTTTAAATTTATGCATAACGATACCGCCTCCCTTTCATTATTATCATACCATATGTTTACGCATTTTACTATTGCCTTTTTATGTGTATTTCCAGACACAGTAACCAGCAGGGTGGCGGCTCCCGCCGCCACTGCCCATGCACACGGTTATACTGTTTCTGGCTGTTTCCCGCCGATGTTTAACTCCGCATCCAGCTCTGACAAACGTGCAGACTTTCGTTGCAGTTCTTCTTCCTGCGGGAACGGTTTGCCGATCTCTGCTTTTGCTGCTTCCTGCTGTTGGAGCAGATTAGACAGCTTGATTTTGTAGGTTTCCAAACTTTCCGGCATTTTGTCCAGGGCATTGTCAATACGGGTAAGATTACCGCGGGCATCTGCACCAGGCTCAACCTGGTAGGAGACTGCACCTTTCAGGGCTAGTTTATGGGTAAAGCCACTGAACTTCACGGACAATGCGAATCCTCGGTAGTTACCTATAATGACTGGCTCCGTGCCTGTGATTTCCCGGCAGGCATCCAGAAGCGCAGTACCAGCGGAAGCCTTGTCTGTGTATGACATACCATTGATTTCCATACCAGCAAAGCCGTCCGCCGGGTGCGGGTGCTGCTGTAAGGTCTGGATATCGGATTGCAGGCCTTCAATAAAGCCCTGCGCTTCCTGTATCTGTTGCGGGAAGTTCTTCAGTAAATCATCTTCCAGACGGTACTGCTTGCTGTTGTGGTCGGCTTTCATAATGCGGAGCCTGGAAACTTCAAGGTCAAGATCCATACGCTCCCTGATACGTGGATCGCCGGCACAAAGGGCTTTTATCTCTGCGAATGACAGGGCAGTTTCATCCACATCCTCACAGCTGCGGACAGGGGATTTGCTGGTCATAATCTGTGAAATGAATTTCTGCTTGTTCTCCAAGGTCTGGTCGAGTAGGTCAGCGGTATTACTACCGCTTTCCCCTCTAAGAACCGTGCATGAGAGTTTCCCCTCACACGGCTCAAGCACTTATAAGCCCTGTGTCACCAGAGCCGGTTCAACAACTTCTTTTGAGTAATGCAGTTTTCTGTGACAGCTTGCGTCTACTAAAATTCTCATTATCTTATAGTCACTCCCCATGGCTTCATGGATTCTGTACCCTTTCTCTACAGTAATAGCACCGCCGCATATAGGGCAGACACCATTTTGTGCTTTGTATAGGGCGTTCAGCTTCTTTCTGCCTTTGATTTCACGAAACATTCTCTCCGTATCTCTCTCTTCAAAATATCCTGTAAACCTGCTGTCAAATGGCGTCGCTTCTGA
>CAJTVK010000291.1 GCA_910579645.1 uncultured Lachnospiraceae bacterium
CCGTCCCGCAAAAAAATCCCTCCCGTGCGTCCGCCTCTCAACACAACATTCAGGCGGCGGCTTAACTGAATGACATTGCAGGCTGAACTGTTATGTATATAAGTAACAATTCCGCCCCGTTTTTCTCCCCTTCCCTGTCAGGCCAACAAGTCTTTATAAATATCCATTCCGTCAAAGGTGGCAAAATAATCCGCCGGCGTCTCTGCCCGGCGAATCAGTTTCACGCTTCCGTCCTCTTTCAGAAGCAGTTCCGCCGATTTCAGTTTACCGTTATAATTATACCCCATGGCAAACCCGTGGGCGCCCGTATCATGGATGGCAATATAGTCCCCTGGCTTAATTTCCGGCAGCATCCGGTCTACCGCAAACTTATCGTTATTCTCACACAGAGAGCCTGCCACATCATATTTATTGATGCAAGGCTCCTGTTCCTTCCCTAAAACCGTAATATGATGATACGCCCCGTACATAGCCGGGCGCATCAGATTCACTGCACAGGCATCCACGCCGATATACTCTTTATAAGTATGTTTCTCATGAATTACCTTGGTTATCAGTTCCCCGTATGGCCCCATCATAAAACGTCCCATTTCCGTATAAATTGCCACCTCTCCCATTCCGGCAGGAACCAAAATCTCTTCATACACTCTGCGTACCCCTTCCCCGATTTCCCGGATATCATTCCCCTGCTGTCCCGGCTCATAGGGAATCCCCACTCCTCCCGACAGATTGATAAACCGTATGTCCGCCCCGGTTTCCTCCTTCAGCCGCACTGCCACCTCAAACAACTGCTTCGCCAGCAGAGGGTAATACTCATTGGTCACTGTATTGCTGGCCAGGAACGCATGAATGCCGAAATTCTTTACGCCTTTTTCTTTCAGTATTGCGAACCCTTCAAACATCTGCTCCGTAGTGAATCCATATTTGGCATCCCCCGGATTATCCATGATTCCGTTGCTCATGCGGAACACCCCGCCCGGATTATAGCGGCAGCTTATTGTTTCCGGCAGCTTTCCCAAGATTTTCTCCAGGAAATCGATATGCGTAATATCATCTAAATTTATAATTGCGCCCAGCTTGGCCGCATAGGCATATTCTTCCGCCGGCGTGTCATTGGAGGAAAACATGATATCCCCGCCCTCCATTCCGATTGCCCTGCTTAACATCAGTTCCGTCATGGAAGAGCAGTCGCACCCGCATCCATATTCCTGCAGTATTTTAATCAAATATGGATTAGGCGTTGCTTTTACGGCAAAATACTCCTTAAACCCTTTATTCCATGCAAAAGCCTCTTTTACCGCCTGTGCATTTTCACGGATTCCTCTCTCGTCATAGATATAAAACGGCGTGGGATAAGTCTTCACAATCTCCTCTACCATTTCTTTTGTCACAAATGCTTTCTTATCGTCACTCATTACTTTTTTCTCCTTTTGTCAGTTCTATTAGTTTAATCTCATTCCTCAATGCTTCCTTGAAAACATTCACGAAATTTTTCTGGCCGGAATATAGACAGGTATCGGTCCTTGCCCCGTCAATGTCCCCTGTCAGGACATATACGGAGTCAATAATCAGGCGGATTTGGCTCTCTTTCCTGTCTGTCAGATATTGTATGGCATTTTTCATCCCCGCATCCCGGTCGGTAATCAGAACCAGCTTAATCTGCCGCCGTGCAGCGGTTTCCAGCTCTTCCCTTATTTCCTCGATAAAGGACTCCGGTGCCGATAAATAAATTCTTTGCCCTGCCCTCTCCAGCATAGCCGTAATCTTATTCCTGATGTTTGCGGGACCCTCAATGGTTATGTAGCCGTCCGAAGGTTCTGCCATTGCCGGCATATTTTGGGTGAGCCATTCCTTTTCTTTTTTCAATGCTTTGATTTTATTCCCGCAGAATTCTTCCACCGCAACGGCCACATATCGGCCGGGACTGCCCTCTATCCGGTAGGCCGCCCCGATATTTACCAGGCCTGACAGCCCGCCGTATACATTGGAGCGGGAAATCCCTGTCTGCTTTGCAACTTCATATCCGGTCAGTTCCCCTCCCCGATATAGGCAAATATATATGGATGCCTCCTGCCTCGTCATCCCGAACTCCGTCAATTTCTCCAGTGTGTTTGTTTCTTCCAACTTTCTGCTTCCTTTTATAGTTTCCTTTTGATAGTATTTCTTTACAGAACTACTATAAGTTTAAATGGGGAATCTGTCAATACTATGTTTTAGCTGGTTTGGGTTTATTGGTTGAGGGGGACGCGTCTACGGGACTGCTTTGCCCTGCGCCATAGGGCGGTTTCGGGACGGGTTCCT
>CAJTVK010000292.1 GCA_910579645.1 uncultured Lachnospiraceae bacterium
CTTATTACACGAAAAGAAGCTGCGGAGATTTTGGGAATCAGTATTGCCACATTGGATGCGGCTCGTAACAACGGTCTGATTGCCTATGTTCAGTATGTGCAGAATGGCTGTGTGTACTTCACCGATGCGGGCCTTCAAGAGTATATTGCAAAATGTACCCATCGTGCGAAGCCGATGGAAAAAGGGACAACGTACCGCAAACCGCGGAGTGCCAGGGCATGACCCATCCGTATCCTTGCTGGAATCCCGTATATCTGATAAAACAAAGATACAGCGCTGGAGATTATTTTTAGGAGGTGACGGAATTGGCAAAAAGAAAAGTTGTGATTCCGGAATATGGCACTGTCATGAAAAGAGGTGTCCTGTATTACAGAACCAGAATCAAAGATGCGAATGGAAAGCTCATCGCTCTTTATGCAAGAACGCCTGAAGAATTGTACGATAGAGAAATAGAGGCATTGGAGCAGATCGACAATGCCACTTTTCACCGGAAATCGCCTACTGTTGCTGAATATTGCGAGAAGTGGCTGCTGATGCAGTCGGTTCACATTCGTGCCACCACACTGACCGATTATACCTCTAAGGTACGGCGGCATATAATCAAAGAACTGGGGCAGAAGCGGATGGCAGATGTAACGCTGGATGATATTCAGCTGGCGCTTGTTCCTGTTTCCCAAAAATCGGCTTCGGTTTATAAGTCTGTGGTGATTCTTTATAAATCCATTTTCCGGGCGGCGAAAGAGAGCCATGTGATTGATGAAAATCCAACCATATATTTGGATGCAAAGGGCGGCGGCGTTCCTCAAGAGGAAAGACGGGCGTTGACAGACGAACAGGCGGAACGCCTTTTAGACGCTATCCGGGGCTTGCCGCCTTATGTGTTTGTTATGATTGGCTTGTATGCCGGATTGCGTCGGGAAGAAATTCTTGCATTGCAATGGGATTCTGTATATCTGGATACGGATACCCCATATCTGACGGTAAGGCGGGCATGGCATACAGAGCATAACAGGCCGGTTATTCTCACCGAGTTAAAGACAAAAGCTGCGGAGAGAAATGTTCCCCTCCCCGTTTGTCTGGCAGAGTGCTTAAAGGCGGCAAAGGCAACTTCGGTTTCGGATTATGTGGTTGCCAATAGAGATGGTGAACCGTTGTCCTATACGCAGTTCAAACGGCTTTGGCAGTATATCGTTACAAGAACGGTCAAGGAACGCTCCTATTACCGGTATGAAGATGGAAAGCGCATAAAGCATACCGTCACACCAGTTCTCGGAGAAAAAGCGGCCCATAATGGAAAAGTAGTTTATAGCCTGGATTTTGAAGTGACGCCGCACCAGCTGCGACACACTTATATCACAAATCTGATTCATTCATCTGTGGACCCCAAAACGGTTCAATACCTGGCAGGCCATGAGAGCAGCAAAATCACTATGGATATTTACGCCAAGGTCAAATACAACAGGCCAGATCAGCTTGTAAGAGCTATGGGCGGTGCATTTGCCCAATGGGATGCTGTATAAGATTAAAAATGAAAACACAGAAAGAGCGAGGCAAGGATGCCCCGCTCTTTGCTTTACGCTGGCCGTATCTTTGATTAAATTGGGACTTTCTGATAAAAAGGAAGTGTAGGTACATAGGCCGCACATTTCAGGAAAGGAAGGTCCAAAATGGCTAAAAAGAAAACGGAGATTCCAAAGTACGGAACCATCATGTTAAAAGGAATCCAATATTACAGAACCCGGATTATGGATGCAGATGGCAAGCAGGTGAGTTTGTATGCTACCACTTGCGAAGAACTATATGAGAAGCAATTAGAAGCGCGGCGGCAGGTGGATGAGATTATTTTTCATCGGCAGCATCCAACAGTGGCCGAGTATTGCGAGAAGTGGTTGCTCATGCAGTCTGCCAAAGTGTCCGCTGCTACATTGAAAGGTTATACCGCTGATATGAAGAACTATATCATCAAGCCCCTGGGGGAGATGTATATGGAGGAAGTTACAGCGGACGATATTCGGCTGGCACTTGTGCCGCTGTCGAAAAAATCAGAGGGATTATACAGTACGGTGAATATGCTTCTCAAATGCGTTTTTTATTCGGCAGAGCGTAGCCAAATACTTAAATACAATCCCTGTGTGGGAATATCAGGAAAAGGTGGCAAGGCCGCAAAAAAGAAAGAGGCATTGACAGATCAGCAGGTAGAGGTGCTTTTGGATACGATCAAAGGACTTCCTCCCCACTTGTTTATTGTGCTTGGATTGTATTCC
>CAJTVK010000293.1 GCA_910579645.1 uncultured Lachnospiraceae bacterium
AGGCTGTGGCGCTCAGACCATTGAGAAGGTCTGCAGGCTGTATGGTAACGGTCAGATTCAGGATGCGATTAAAATGCTGCGGAAGCATCGCTGCAGCCTGATGGACAGCCTGCATGAAAGTCAGTGGAGAGTTTACTGTCTTGATTTTTTAGTATGGCGGATGGAAAAAGAAAAGCAATTATGAAAAGATAAGGAAAAGAAAGAGAGGCATTACAAAATGGAAAATATTGTAAAACTTGAATTAACAAAGGAATGGGATAAGACTTTCCCGAAAAGTGAAAAGGTGAGCCACCGCAAGGTGACATTCCCTAACCGTTACGGGATCACGCTGGCGGCAGACCTTTATGAGCCGAAGGGGGTCGAAAAGAAACTGGCTGCGATTGCGGTATGCGGGCCGTTTGGCGCAGTAAAAGAGCAGGCAGCCGGACTGTATGCGCAGACAATGGCGGAGCGAGGCTTCCTTACCATTGCCTTTGACCCTTCTTTTACCGGCGAAAGCGGCGGCGCACCCCGTTGCATGGCTTCGCCGGATATTAACACGGAGGATTTTCAGGCGGCGGTTGATTTTCTTTCCGTACAGGAAAATGTTGACCCTGAGCGTATCGGTATTATCGGCATCTGCGGCTGGGGAGGCCTGGCCCTGAATGTGGCGGCACTGGATACCCGCATCAAGGCGGCGGTTGCCTCCACCATGTATGATATGTCCCGTGTCAATGCCAACGGATATTTTGATGCAGAGAATTCTGCGGATGCGCGGTATGCAAAGAAGGAGGCCATGAACGCCCAAAGACTTGTTGATTACAAAGACGGCAGTTATGCGCTGGGTGGCGGGGTTGTCGATCCCCTTCCGGAGGACGTACCTTTCTATGTGGCAGATTATCACAGCTATTATAAAACGGATCGTGGCTATCATAAGCGTTCCTTAAATTCCAACGGCGGCTGGAATGTGATCGGATGTATGTCTTTTATGAACCAGCCAATCCTTCAATACAGCAATGAAATCCGCAGCGCAGTTCTTATCATGCACGGAGAGAAGGCCCATTCCTGCTACTTCAGCCGCGATGCTTATGCTGCAATGGTGAAAGATAACCCTTATACAGACAATAAGGAGCTGCTGATCATCCCGGATGCAGTCCATACCGACCTATATGACGGCGGCGGGAAGGACGCGATTCCGTTTGATAAGCTGGAACGGTTTTTTGCGGAAAATTTGAAATAGTATTTAAAAATTCAGAGTACGAGGAGAAAAACAATGTTAGGAAATTTTATATATTGCAACCCGACGAAACTTTATTTTGGGGAGGATTCCCTTGCCGGCCTGAAAGAGGAGCTGCCTAAGTATGGACAGAATATACAGCTTGTGTATGGCGGCGGGTCGATCAAAAAGAATGGAATCTATGACAAGGTCATGGAGATTTTGAAGGCAAACGGAAAAAATGTGTTTGAAGATGCAGGTGTCATGCCAAATCCAACGGTACAGAAACTGCAGGAAGGCTGTAAGATTGCCAGGGAGGGTAAGGTTGACCTGATTCTTGCAGTTGGGGGCGGTTCTGTCTGCGACTATGCAAAAGCGGTTTCCGTATCTGCATACTGCGCGGAAGATCCATGGGAAAATATTATCTTCAAATGAAAGATGTGGACAATGAGATCATCCCGGTTGGATGCGTCTTGACAATGGTTGGCACCGGCTCTGAAATGAACGGCGGCGCCGTCATAACGAATCATGAGCAGAAACTGAAGATTGGCCATGTATTTGACGAGAGGGTGTATCCGAAATTTTCCATCTTAAATCCGGTATATACTTATACGCTGCCTCAGTACCAGATGGTTGCAGGGGTTTATGACATTATGAACCATATTACAGAGCAGTATTTCTCCGGAGAGGATGACAATACTTCTGATTATCTCATGGAAGGCCTGCTGCGGTCTTTGATCCATTCCAGCAGGATCGCGGTGAAGAACCCTGCGGATTACGAAGCAAGGAGCAACATCATGTGGATTGCCACATGGGCATTAAACACGCTGGTGGCGAAGGGAAAATCCACAGACTGGATGGTTCATATGCTGGGGCAGGCGGTTGCCGCGCATACGGATGCAACCCACGGCATGACCCTTGCCGCGGTATCTATGGCCTATTATCGATTTGTCTGTCCGTTTGGGCTGGCAAAGTTTAAGAGGTTTGCCATGAACGTATGGGACGTAAACCCGGAAGGAAAAAGTGATGAACAGATTGCAGCGGAAGGCCTGAAAAAAATGGAGGC
>CAJTVK010000294.1 GCA_910579645.1 uncultured Lachnospiraceae bacterium
TGGAAGATATGGAAAATGAGGCCTATCTTACTCTGGAAGGAATGGCGCCCAAAGAGGCTGTTTTACATACCCTCTCTATTATGGAGGGGAGCAGCTTCGACACAGAATATTTCGGGAAGATATTGATGCGGTCACTCCTGCGGATATATGAAGATACGGATATTGCGGTTTTTGCAGGGAAGATGTATTCCCTGTGGAATAAACTGCCACGGGATACAGGGCGGGAGGAACCGTTTTTAACGTTATGTTATGCAGATGACTGTCTGTCTTACCATGATGAGGCGCAGTGCAGGAAGCTATATGAAAAAGCAATGCGTTATTATGACCAGACAATGGATTTACGGAGGGAAACACAATGGCGGTTACAGTGAACATCTATTACAGCGGCGAGAATGGAAATGCAAGGAAATTTGCGGAGGAAATGGTCTCAAGCGGCGTGGCTGATGATATCCGTGCGGAAGCCGGGAACATCAGGTATGAATATTTTTTCCCGATGGAGGATGCAGAGACAGTGCTTTTGATTGACAGCTGGGAAGACCAGCATTCCATAGATGCCCACCATGCATCCCCAATGATGGCAAAGATCATTGGGCTCAGGGAAAAATACGGCCTGCATATGAAAGTGGAGCGGTATGTGTCTGATGAAGACGGAGTCCCGGAAGCAGATAAAGCATTTATAAAAGAATAATCATGCAGGAGATTTTAAAAGAAAGATAAAGATATTTGTGTAACAGGGAACGGAAAGATATTTTATTAACCAGGGCAATCAGGATTGGTTGCTCTTTTTTTGCGCAAAAAAGGAGGAAACATATGTTTTTAGTCATCGGTGAGAAGCCCAGCGTCTCGCAGGCGCTGGCAAAGATATTGAAAGCGGGGAAGAAGGAGGACGGGTACCTTTCCGGGGAAGACTGCCTTGTAAGCTGGTGTTTCGGGCACCTTGCGGAATACGCTCCCCCGGAAAGCTATGACGGGCGGTATGCAAAGTGGACATTTTCGGATTTACCCATTATCCCGGAGGAATGGAAGCTTACTGTGGCAAAGGATAAGAAGGCACAGCTTGCAGTCTTAAAGAAGCTGCTTAACAGGAAGGATTTGGAATACGTGGTCAATGCCTGTGACGCAGGCCGGGAAGGGGAACTTATATTTAAGCATGTATACGACCTGTCCGGAAGCACCCTCCCAGTAAAGCGTTTGTGGATCAGTTCCATGGAGGATTCCGCAATCCGTGAAGGCTTTACAAACCTGAAGGACGGAAAGGAGTACCGGGATATCTGCGAGGCCTCCGTCTGCCGGGCGAAGGCGGACTGGCTGGTGGGCATGAACGCCACGCGGGCGTATACTACGAAATACTTTAAGAAGCTGGCGGTGGGCAGGGTGCAGACGCCCACCCTCGCCATGCTTGTGGAGCGTGAGGAAAAAATCAGGGGTTTTAAGAAAGAAAAGTATTTTACAGTCCATATTTCCAGCGGCGGGATGGAGGCAGTGTCAGGGCGCATGGATAACAGGAAAGAAGCACAGAAAATGCTGGAAGAATGCAACGGCGGGCAGGCACAGATGGTATCCGTGATAAAAGAGGAAAAGACGGTACCGCCGCCAAAACTCTATGACCTTACCACCTTACAGCGCGACGCTAACCGCATTTTCGGCTTTACCGCAAAGGAAACGCTGGAATACCTGCAGGGACTTTATGAGAAAAAGCTGGCGACCTATCCCCGGACGGACAGCCAGTTTTTGTCTGACGACATGGGGCAGACAGTGGGGAAGGTAATAGAAGCAGTCCTCCATTCCGGCTTATTTGGGGAAAATATTTTATCAGGCATGGAGATGCCGGTTCCGGATATTAGCAGGGTGTTGGACAGTAAAAGGGTCACTGACCACCATGCAGTTATCCCCACTGCAAGGATCGGGGAAGCGGACCTTCCAGCCCTGCCGGAAGCGGAGCGGAAAGTGCTGGCGCTTACTGCATGCCGCCTCCTGTGCGCGACAGGGGAGAAGCATATCTATGGAACAGTGAAGGCAGAACTTTCCTGCAGCGGCCATATTTTTGCCGCCTTCGGAAAGACCGTCACACACAATGGCTGGAAAGACTTTGAGTATATGCTGAAAAGCGCTTTTAAGACTGCGGAAGATGCAGGTGACCAGGGACTGCCGGAACCTGCCGGGAGCCGGAAGGAAGGTAAGCTTCCGGAACTGGCAGAGGGGCAGGTATTTGAAAACATTCAGGCAGAAATCAGCGAACATTTTACCTCCGCCCCG
>CAJTVK010000295.1 GCA_910579645.1 uncultured Lachnospiraceae bacterium
CGGTTGTCTCCAGAGGAGCCGGCGTCAGTGAGCATTACTGGAAATGAGGTGGCTTATGAAGAAACCGTTTCAACGTATGAAAGACAGCACAGGCAACACCAAATTTTAACCTGCTGGAAATGCAGCAGGCTACCAGAAAGGAGATTCCCCCTTATGAAGAAACTGTTTACATCCAAAAAATTCATCTTCACTACCCTTTTCACGGTCCTTGCCGGATTCCTGACTATTCGCTTTATCAGACACCGCAGGGCAGCAGAAAGCGATTGCTGATTATCAAACATGTTCGATAATATCAAATCTTCTGTTGAAAAAGTCTACAGTAGAACCGTAAAGGATATACAGAAAGAAAAAAAGGAGATGACTGCTATATGAAAAAATTTTTGAAATCCAAAGGATTCCCTGTCACTGTCCTTTCTGTTTCCTGCATCGCCATCCTGGCTGCCTGCTGGCTTGTGGGGCGGGATACAAAAACCGCTTTCCTGCCGGATGAACAGCCTCCGGATGCCACACAGGAGGAATGGAAAGATACCCCGGAGACAGCAGGGAACAGTTCCCGGGAACATACAGATGCCGCCGTGCCCGGCCAGAACAGGACAGAGGAAAAACTGGAAGGTTACCCGAAAGTGGAGGAGGAATCCGAACAGGAGGTTGTGATCGACTTCATTCCTGCGGAAACAAAAGATGAAACGCCGCCTCCGCCCCCGGAAGACAAAACTGTTACGGCAGAACCTGACAGGGAAACATCCACGGCCTCGGCACCGGAAGTATCCCCTTCCTCCAGCCACATATCCACCATGGAAAACTCGTCCACGATCACCAGATCTGCATCCAGGCCGTCTTTTTTCCTGTCACGGCTGCCTTCTTCCTCTTCACTGATCAGGCAAAGCCCGCTGTGAAGCGTGCATGCCTCCTCGAATCCGGTGCTTTCCGCCATCCTCCGGCTTGCACGGCCCGTAGGAGCCATGAGCATTATTTTCCTGTCAGGATAAAGCCTGCGGTAAGTTTCCAGAATGATTTTCAACACCGTCGTTTTGCCAGTACCAGGGGAGCCGGTGATCACAGACAGGTTGTATAAAAATGCTGTCCGGACCGCGGATTTCTGTTTCCCGGAAGTCCGAAGCCCCTGTTCTTCCCTGACTGCCTCAATGACTGCAGAAATATCTTTCACCGGCGGCCTTTCCTCTGCCAGAAGCCTTGCGATCCGGCTGGCGGTCTCATCCTCCTGTGCAAATGCGGCAGGATGGTAGATATTGTCCCTCATGCTGCCTTTGTATGATGCTGTTTCCGGAACCCTTTTCCGGGAAGGGAAAGCATGTCTGCGTCCATTCCAAGCCCTTTTATGGTGTGCAGCGTGGTTCTGCGGGAATAAGGCAGGACATTTTTTCCGGCAGGAAAACCGTCTGAAAATTTCTCCGTTTTGCACAAAGTCATCCCATGTATTCCGGCGGTTCCACCGGCCTGACCGATTTCTTCGGGGTGATCGTCAGCCCTTCCATCAGCCACCGGAACTGCTGCGGCGTTAATCCACGCACCTCCTCCGGGGTGCGCGGCCACTGGAACCGGCTTTCCGAAAGCCGCTTGTATAACAGGAGCCAGCCGTCCCCTTCCCATACAAGTCCCTTGATGCGGTCTGTGCGCCTCCCGCAGAAAAGATAGAGTGTATCCGGGATATATGGCCTGTTCCCGGTCTGTGTTTCCACGAGTGCCGCCAGCCGGTCCATGCCGGCGCGCAGGTCGGTGTAGCCGCAGACAATGTATACGGCTTTAAAGCAGGTGGCGTCATTGAGCATCCCGCACCACCTTAAGGACTGCCGCAAGCAACGGCATGGGTGTGGATTCTGTTACGTGGATGGAAAGACCGTTTACAGCAACAGAAAGCCCCAGCCGTGTATCGGTATCGACTTGTGTTTCCTGATGCATGAGGCAGGGGTTTACTGAATAATCCGGGTGGTTTTGAGCCACCTGTCCGGTCGAAGTGAGCCGCCGTTCCGTTTTTGAGTGAGCCACTATTCCGGCATCATTGAGCCACACTCTTGATCTGATTAGATTAGAATGAATGTATGCGCAGAAATGCGTAAATTCATTTTAAGGAGGGTCAAGATTATGACCAAGTATCGAGAGATCCTAAGATTGAAGGGCTTAGGATTCAGCGAACGGAACATCGCACTATCAGTTCCATGTTCGCGCAACACCGTCTCCAAGGTGCTTAAATGCGCCGAGGAACGCGGGATTTCGGCCGC
>CAJTVK010000296.1 GCA_910579645.1 uncultured Lachnospiraceae bacterium
GTCCGAAAAATCAATGGTTCTGTGCGCAAGGCATCGGTTGCCTATAAATTCCCGGGTCTGGCAGCTGCGCAGTCATAAAACCGAAAATTGATTTCCGCGGCCTGGGTCGGAAGCCTATGGGCACACGCCGTCAAATTGACGTTGCGCAGGCAAAATAAAAAATTAGTATGCAAGGGAAAGTAATTGTGATAAAATGGTACAGTGTGTTGTGATGTAAGGCACATAAGCTATCAATAAAGACATAGATTACGGGAGGGAAAAATTTAATGTGGGCATATGAAAGCGTGTTTTATCAGATTTACCCGTTGGGATTCTGCGGGGCACCTTTTGAAAATGACGGGGTGCAGCAGTCAAGGATTCTGAAGGTATTGGATTGGATTCCCCATATGAAAAAGCTGGGAATAAACGCAGTTTATTTTTCGCCGGTCTTTGAATCGGATACCCATGGGTACAATACCAGGGATTATAAGAAAATCGACTGCCGGCTGGGAACGAATGAGGATTTTAAGAAAGTGTGCGATGCGCTGCATGAAAATGAAATCAAGGTGGTATTGGACGGGGTGTTCAATCATGTGGGCAGAGGTTTTTACCAATTTCAGGATGTGGTGAAAAACAGGGAGAACTCTCCTTATTTAAACTGGTTCCATATTAATCTGGGGGGAAATTCCAATTATAATGACGGGCTTTGGTATGAAGGCTGGGAAGGGAATTATGATTTGGTGAAGCTGAACCTCCGTAATGAAGAGGTAATCAGGCATATTTTGGACAGTGTGGATACATGGATCCGGGAATTTGACATTGACGGGCTCCGTCTGGATGTGGCATATTGTTTGGATCATGATTTTGTCCGCAGGCTGCGAGGCTTTACGGACAGTAAAAAGGCGGATTTCTATCTTTTGGGTGAAATGCTGCATGGGGATTATAATCAGATGGTGAATGACGGCATGCTGCATTCCGCTACCAATTATGAATGCTATAAGGGATTATATTCCAGCTTCAACAGTATGAACATGTTTGAAATCGTTCATTCGCTGCTGCGTCAGTTCGGGCCGGAAAACTGGACGCTTTATAGGGGAAAGCATATGCTGTCCTTTGTGGATAACCATGATGTGACAAGGGTGGCCAGCATTCTGACCAACGAAAAGCATCTGCCGCTGATATATGCGCTTTGCTTCGGCATGCCCGGTATTCCCTGCGTATATTACGGAAGCGAGTGGGGAACAAAGGCGGATAAGGGGCAGGGGGATCCTGCACTCAGAGCCTGCTTCGAGAAGCCTGAATTTAATGAACTGTCGGAATTCATAGCAAAACTGGCGGAGGCCAAGAAACATTCGGAGGCACTTAATTACGGAGATTTCCGTTCTGTGGTGCTGACCAACAAACAATGTATTTTTGAGAGGAAAACCGCCAATGAGCGTGTGATGGTGGCCATCAATGCGGACGGGGAGAAGTATACGGCGCATTTTGATGCCGGATGCGGCACGGCGGTGGATCTGATATCGGGACAGGATCATGACTTTGGCGGCGGCAGTGAACTTCCGCCTTACAGCGCATATTTTTGGAAAATGGAAAAATAAGCTGACCTATTTCATTTGGGTGCACGTGTGCATAAATAAAACAGATGCGGCAGGGAAATTGCCGCATCTGTTTGCATATGGAAAAAATCTGTAAAAATTATTCGTCCACAGGTTTATAACGCTGAGGAAATTTGTCGGCACCGCAGACATGGCGTTCGTTATCATCGTCAAAGATAATGTAATCCCCTTCACGGATAAAGGTGACGCCGCGTCTGTTCCTTAAGAACGGGCAGACAACGGTTCCGTCCGGACGGGTTATATGGACTAAATTTTCCGGGCTGATCCAGCCGTTGGTAACAACTTTTGTATATAGTTCAAATCCGTCTTCCAATCCCTGGTTTGTTTCATATTGCTGCGCAGTCACAACAAGCGCGGCTCTCTCATATGTTTTCTTCATTTATTTTCGCCTCCCATAGCGTATTCGTTTTACCCCTTATGTTTCTTTCATTTATTGTAACTTAGATTTGATAAAAATACAACAGCAGAATTGTCTATTTTACGGAAATCAATTTTGCCGCTATCAAAATGTCAGGTCATTAAGCCGTAGTCCGTTTTCCGGATGCTATGATTATGCGGACGCATGAGAGGGATTTTTTTGCGGGACGGCGGCAGCGGGAGCGCCTGTCC
>CAJTVK010000297.1 GCA_910579645.1 uncultured Lachnospiraceae bacterium
ATACCGACTTGTGGTTCGCTACACTTGGCGGTAAATACCCGTGACTGGACTTTCACCAGTAAGGTTAGTGCCATGCTCGGCACACAATAAAAATGCCTGTATCCTTTTCAATACAGACATTTCTTTATATCAACAAAAGTTGAAACATTTGAAACATTTGAAACTGGCTCTTTTTCACTCACATAGAGGCCCCAATCCTCACCCAACTGTTGGAACCCTCTCCATCCTCTCTATTTCCCCCTTAAACTACGTCCAAATATTTCATATAGTATTTTCCCCAGACCATCCCCAGACCCCTTTTAAAAACCCTCTGGCATACATTATCTTAAATTTTGTTGGAACTTTGTTGGAACGCCCCCTTTTTCAATCCTTGGCACACTCCCTTTTTTACAGTCAAAAAATCTTCCCCACGCCTAAATCTTCAGTAAAAAAATGACAGCAAAAAAATACGGACTTTCAAAAAAGCCCGTATTTTCAAGGAAAAATCGGCGTGACAGGATTTGAACCTGCGACTTCTACGTCCCGAACGTAGCGCTCTACCAAGCTGAGCCACACGCCGAAAATATGAAATTTTTACTTGCACCTTGACGTCCCGAACGTAGCGCTCTACCAAGCTGAGCCACACGCCGTTTTTTGCTTTGTCCTGCAACGACTATTATAATACAATATTTTATACCTGTTTGTCAATGTTTATGCTGTACATTTTTTAAGAATTTGATATAATTCGGTTACATGGCTGTTTTGAGGCGGCATGATAAGGAGGATGGGAAAGGCAATGGCAGCAAATATTAAAAGCATGACGGAAGGGAAGCCGCTGAAACTGATTTTTTCTTTTGCGCTTCCGCTGATGATAGGCAATGTGTTCCAGCAATTATATACGGTAGTGGATACGATGGTGGTGGGCCAGGTACTAGGGGTGAATGCGTTGGCGGCATTGGGGGCTTCGGATTGGCTGAACTGGATGATGCTTGGCATTATCCAAGGGTTTGCCCAGGGCTTTTCCATACTGATGGCTCAGGAGTTTGGTGCCGGAAATATACAGAGACTGAGGAAAGTGGTGGGGAATGCCATTCTGCTTTCGGCGGTGAGTGCGGCGGCGCTGCTGGTTTTGGGAGAAGCTGCTGTATTGCCATTGCTGCGACTGTTGCAGACACCGGAAGCCATCATGGGTCAGTCCTTGCTGTATCTGCGTATTATGTTTGCGGGCATACCGGTGGTGATGGCTTATAATCTTTTAGCTTCGGTATTGCGTGCATTGGGGGACGGAAAAACTCCTCTGCATGCCATGATTATGGCAGCTGCTGTCAATATCTTATTGGACCTTGTTTTTGTCATGCTGTTTGGATGGGGGATTGCAGGGGCGGCGGCAGCCACCGTGATTGCTCAGTTCAGCTCGGGCATATACTGTTATTTACATATACGGAAAGTAGAGATTCTGACGTTGGGCAGGGAAGACTGCAGGCCGGATGCGGAACTGGATAAAAAGCTGATTCTTCTTGGCCTGCCTATGGCATTCCAAAATGCAATCATCTCCGTGGGAGGAATGATTGTGCAGGCGGTAGTGAACGGCTTCGGCGTTATTTTCATTGCCGGGTTCACGGCTACGAACAAGCTTTACGGGGTATTGGAGGTGGCGGCTACTTCCTATGGCTATGCGATGATTACTTATGTAGGGCAGAATCTGGGAGCCGGCCATATAGACAGGATACGGAAGGGAATGCGTGCCGCTTTGGGGGTTGCGCTGCTCACTTCCGCCGTGATAGCGGCAGGCATGCTTTTGCTTGGGCATCAGATTTTGGGGTGGTTCATATCGGGCAGTCCGGAGGAGGCGGAACTGACAATGGGAATTGCTTATCACTATCTGGCGATAATGAGTGTTTTTCTTCCCGTGCTGTATATTCTGCATGTGGTAAGGTCTGCCCTTCAGGGCATGGGAGACACGGTGCTTCCTATGGCATCCGGGGTGGCGGAGTTTATTATGAGAACAGGGACGGCGGTTCTGCTTCCTATGCTGATAGGAGAAGAAGGAATTTTTTATGCGGAAATACTGGCTTGGGCAGGAGCGGATGTCATATTGGTCAGCAGTTATTTTGTCCGTATGAGGAAAGTGGAGACACAGTGGGGAAATTGACGCAAATCAATTCTTAACCATGAGACTGCGCAGCGGCCTTGACCGGAAGCCTGTGGGCAGACGAT
>CAJTVK010000298.1:0-1076 GCA_910579645.1 uncultured Lachnospiraceae bacterium
ATTAAAGATTACTTAACCCAATTCTTATTAAGAACCGGCTTGCCATGACCGAAATATATGATTCTATTGCCTATATTGCTTATTTTTCTTGCGCTTTCCAGCATGCTGTCCTTATTATGATACAGCATGGAAACTGTGGGATAAAACATATTCATCAGTGCATCGCCGGCTATAAAATGTTTACCGTCCACATCAATGCCGATGGAACCATCCGTATGTCCCGGTAAAGAAAGAATGCGGGCATCTATTCCGTAATCGTCCAGACGGTCATCATTATGAAGCAATACGTCAGGTTTAAATTCCGGTATGGAACGGACAGAAAATTCCCTGAGGGATGCTGATAGGACGATTTTCCCTAATATAGTTGCAGCGGACAGCGATTGGTTTGAGTTAGATTGAATCAGATTACGATCATTCTCATTCATTCCAATAGGAATTCCTAAGGTATCCGATATCCGGACAGCATTTTCGGCGTGGTCAAAATGCGCGTGGGTTAAGATGATCAGTTTCACATTATAAGATCTGCATGCTTCCATCACCTTGTCAAGGAACTCCTTTTTTCCTGTGTCTACTAATATTCCGCTTGTTCCGTTATCGATAATATGGCAATTAACATTGCCGCATTTTATCCGATGAATCTTGCTCATTTTGTTCTCCTGTAAGTTTGAACTGACATTTTTACTCCTTTCCGTGTCGGAAAAGCCTTGATATGTCTATGTTTATTGTACCAAGCCGCTAGCGCGGCGGCTAGCCCTAAGTATGTGAAATTACACTTTTTTCTTAAAATTTTCATTTTTCACAAAATAATAGTAGCAGTTTTTGTATATATGTTTTATTGTTGAATCACCACAAGACAACTTAAAACACAACAAAAACTGCTATGCTTATGTTATCATGGATTTTCAAACTCAACAACTATATTTCGAAAAATTTTTACCGCCCGCCTCCACATAAATGATGTTTCCCTCACTTTTCCATCATTTTTTCAAGGAGGTTCCATTATGGACAAATATTTATCTGTTTTCCGGGAGATGATCTCCCTGCGCGGTCTTACTGACCATACTGTAACATCTTAT
>CAJTVK010000298.1:1086-2176 GCA_910579645.1 uncultured Lachnospiraceae bacterium
TTTCCGGGAGATGATCTCCCTGCGCGGTCTTACTGACCATACTGTAACATCTTATTCTACCTACATCCGTGCTTACCTGGATTATCTTTCCGGCATCCTCCATAAGATGCCCGAAGATGTCTCCTGGGATGAACTGCGTGATTTTATCCGGTGGCTCCAGAGAGAGAAAGGTCTTTCTGACCGCACTATGAACCACTGCATTTCCCAGCTCCGTTTCTTCACCATTTACGTTTTGCACAAACCCTGGGATGCCACACAGCTCCCTATGCGCAGATTTGATTCCTACCTTCCTTTTGTTCCTACACAAAATGAGGTCTGGTATTTTATCCAGTCTTTTTCCAACCTCAAGCACAAGGCGGTTCTTTCTCTCCTGTATTCTGCCGGGCTGCGGGTTGGCGAAGCCTGCTCCCTCCGCTACGAGGATATCAGCCGCTCTTCCATGCGCATACATATCCGTCATTCCAAGGCACGTTCTGACCGTTATGCCATCCTTTCCCGGAATGCACTGGATATCCTGACACAGTACTGGTTCCATGCCGGCAGGCCCATGGGATTCCTCTTCCCTAACCGTGATAATTCCCAAAAGCCCATGGCCTCTTATACGGTAAACCAGTTTATTGCCGCCAAAGAAGCTGAACTTGGCTGGGAGCACCGTTTCTCCTGCCATACGTTTCGGCACGCATTTGGCACCCACCTTTATGAAAACGGCACTGACCTGCTCACCATTAAAGCGCTCCTCGGACATAAGTCATTAAATTCCACTACGATTTATGTACATCTCGCTTCTAATGGCACGGGAAATGCAGTAAGCCCTTTTGACCAGATGGGAGGTGTTTCCCATGGACAGGTCTAAGGTCCAGCAGGTCTGGGAGTTTTCCTATGAAGCGTTTAGCTCTTCCGGCTGCTTCCAGTCGGATGTTCAGAAAAAAGCATCCCGTGCCATCATGGGCTGTAAATCCGGTTCCTTTGGCATCAACGTTTCCCAGTGCCCCGACTGCGGGCATACCGAATTCCATAACAATTCCTGCCGCAACCGCAACTGCCCCAACTGCCAGGCTGTGAATCAGGAAATCTGGGTGGATAAGCGGAG
>CAJTVK010000299.1 GCA_910579645.1 uncultured Lachnospiraceae bacterium
AGCACGTGTACCTTGGTAACGCTGCCGGGCGTGGTGCCAATGCTGGAATGGAGCGTTGTATTATAGGAGCGCATATAGTCCTTTAAAAGGCTGTCGAACTGTTTCAGGAAGGTGATGGAATCCAGGTCCAGAATATACAGCCATGTCTCCTTAAGGGTTCTAAACTAACGTTCTGTTTTGGACTTGGAAGCACCGTCGCGGACCCTCGTATGAAGAAGGACAATACCAACAGCGCCGCAGATGAGGGAGAGCTGCTCATTGGAGTAGCTGCAGCCGTTATCGACGTAAAGTTTTGAAGGAATCCCATAAGCCGCAACCGCATCTTTAAGCACCTTCTGGAAGTTATAGGCGTTATCGTTATAAAAAAGTCCGCCGCCGACCAGCAGACGGGAATGGTCATCAATGATCATGATGCAGTACACCCTCCTGCGGCTTCCATCTTCCGTTATATATGGAAGATAACAGGTATCAGCCTGCCAAAGGCATCTTCCTCAAAGGCTTTCGTGTCCCTCATGTTCGGGTTGCGCGCCGATTTCAGGTCGTGTTTTTTGATAAAGCGCTGGACGGCACAGACGCTTACTGGTGCCGGCAGGAAAGCCTCCGCCACGAGCTGCCGGTGTATCTGGGTGGCATTGAGTCTGGGAAAGGCTTCCTTAAGGCGGAGGCTCTCCTCTATGGCAGTGTCGGGAAGTGCCCTTGAGGAACCCTTGTCAGACCGTTTCTGCGGCATGAGGGCTTCAATACCGCCATTCTGGTAAAGGGACACCCACTTACTGATGGTCTTTGGGCTGTACTGGAAGACAAAGCCGTCCGGCAGGGTGAACGGTTTTTCGGTGATACGCTGGTAATAAGCGTTTCTGGACGCATCCGGGTACAGACCGTGGATGACAGGGGCGATCAGTGCCAGTTTAAACTGCGCTACAGCAGCTGCATCTGAAAGTTTTTTCTGATCGTTGTTCATAAAAATCCTCCTTTTTTCTGCAAGTGTAGCTTTGGAGAAAGGCAGCTTTGCTGCCAGTCCTGCCGATTTCAGCGTCAGGCAATACCCAGTATGAAGTGACGCAGGCATCACTTCTCTGGGCAATGGCTGCCGCCCTTGGCCTGCACAGGGAAGCTGCACTCCCTGTACCCTTGCACAAAGGGCTTACACCCTCTGTACTCTTCTTCGCATCAATTTTTGCTCACCACACTACACAAAAAGGCTGTAACATTTTCAGCCTGTTACAGCAAAAATCTTTTTTATCCGTTTCAATTTCTGCAATCTGACTCTCTCTCCTTTCTGCCGATAACGCTGTAAATTTCCACGAAAAAAGCATTCAAGATTTCTCCCAAATGCTTAATCATTCCTCTGCCTTATTATTAAATATAGGATTGAATTTATATCCTTTTCCCCTGACAGTCAAAATGTATTGGGGACATTTACCATCTTCCCCAATCTTTTTCCTTATCTTTCCTATCGTATGTATGACACTCAACTCGCTGAAATTATAAGGTTCATTCCATATAAGATTATAAATTGTTTCCCTTGAATACACCCCCCCGGTCTTTTTGCCAGCAGGAAAAGCGTATCAAATTCGTATGCAGTTAAATGTATATCCTCATTATTCCTTTCGAGTGTGCGACATATAGGATTGATAACCAAATCGTCACGGAATAATATATCATTATCCAATATGCAGCTGCGTATTTTGTAATCTTTTGTTTTCTTTTGTATTCCACACAGGATTTCCCGTAAAAGATATTCTTCTGATTTTCCAAAAGAAAGAACTATTATTTTCCCAAATTTACCACCTCATTACATTTTATATTTCAGATACAGAAAAGATATATTGATATTACATTTACCTTGGAATATCCCAGCTCCCGTCTACCTGCAAAAAATCTTTTGCTACTTCTTTAGAAAACTGCAATCCATTATCGCTATTTGTAAGAATAATTACATATTTATCCTGTAAAGGGTATAATACAAAAAGGCTCTGGAAACCGGGATTAATGCCGGAATGCCAATAAGTTTCTCCTTGGTTTTCAGACTCTATCGCAATTCCTGTCCCCCAGCTATTAACCGAATCAATATTCACAGCGGCAGAAAACATATCTTTCACAGCTCCATCACGATTATCATATTGTTCCATTAGTTCCTTACAGAACATTGCCATATCTTCA
>CAJTVK010000300.1 GCA_910579645.1 uncultured Lachnospiraceae bacterium
TGGATTTAACCTGAATCCAAAATGAATGATAAAAAGATATATGAAATAATTTGATATATTGTCTACAATATAAATCATGATAACCTCACTGTCGTTTTCTGATTATTCCAACTAAATCTCATTCTTGTTAAAGCCAGATCATCTACTGAATTATAGCATAGAATTTTATTTCTGCATAAGATAGACTTCAATACTTTCGCCTGCGAGTACCCAAATTCCTATGGCATCAATTGGAAATTGCCGTCTGGGCTGTGGTTTATTGGGTATATATGTCCGT
This sequence comes from uncultured Lachnospiraceae bacterium, assembly GCA_910579645.1. GTDB lineage: Bacteria > Bacillota > Clostridia > Lachnospirales > Lachnospiraceae > Kineothrix. Next base: position 278 of record CAJTVK010000300.1, read on the forward strand.
TGAATTTATTCCCTTTTTCATCTTTTTGGGGATGATCCGCTTCCCAATAACCGCCACCGTCACAAAAATACTTGTGTACCACGGCGCTGATTGCATAGCATATATTTGAAATGTGAGGCCGGAGGTTTCTACATACTAAGTTTTCTTTTCCCAAAAATCACACCAACCACTGCACCGACAGCAATTCCCAAGCAGAGTGCAACTAACAACTGCTCATGTACGGTAAAGCAGCAAGCAACCGAAAACGAGAGATAGACCGCCAGCACCACACTATTCCGAACCAAAGATACCAAAGACCAAAAGAAAAGCATTGTGGAAAAATGTGCATAACTGGCACACGGCTTTTGCAAGACCGTCATACGCTTTGCAGTTATCAACGCATGGCGTGACAGGAGCAGACGGCTGCAAAAAGAAATATCCCTTGAATACCTCACAGAAGAAAAGTTTTACCCTTTAGACACAAAAGACAAATATTTTGAAGCAACCTATGAAGAATCCCCCATTACAGTATGTGGTCAGACAGTTATCCTCACCAACGGGGAGCTTCCCGCTGTCCTGTTATCTCTGCCGGAAAAAACCGGGAAATCATTTTCCTTTACTTTTTCGGTGATTACGCACAGCGGGAAATCAGTTACATTCCCTGGGTTTATTTCCATCCCGTTCCTAAATACAAGGGAACACCATCTTTACTATTCCATCGCCCAATTCTGGCTCTGCGTCTGGAGCTTCACCATACGGGCATAGATACCGTTCTTTTTCAAAAGCGTATCGGAACTGCCCTGCTCCGCCACTGTGCCTTCCGAAAGGACGACAATCTTATCCGCCCCAGCAACGGTACGCATACGGTGGGCAATAATCATAACCGTCTTATTCTCAATCAGCCTTGACAGCGATTCCTGAATCAGCGTCTCATTTTCCACGTCAAGGCTTGCCGTCGCCTCGTCCAGCAGGATGATTGGGGCGTTCTTTAAGAATGCCCTGGCAATCGAGATGCGCTGGCGTTCCCCGCCTGACAGCTCGCAGCCGTTCTCCCCGATCAGGGTGTTCCACTTATCGGACAGCTTCTCTGCAAATTCATCCACGTTGGCAAGCCTGGCAGCCTCCAGCACCTCTGCGTCAGTTGCATCCTTTCGCCCCAGGCGGATATTCTCCATGACCGTGTTATTAAACAGCGTCACATCCTGGAACACGATGGAATAAAGGGACATCAGCGATTCCGGGTCAATTTTCGAGATGTCCATGCCGCCTACCGTAATCTTTCCCTTCTGGATATCCCAGAACCTTGAGGCAAGGCGGGAAACCGTCGTCTTTCCGCCGCCGGAAGGCCCCACCAGCGCGGTGACCTGCCCCTGCTTCGCAGTAAAGGACACATCCTTTAAGACCGTTTCCCCACTGTTATAGGAAAATCCCACATGGTCAAAGGCGATGTCATATCCTCTGTTTGTCAGCTTCTCTGCGCCTTCCTGTTCCGGGTGGCTTAAGATTTCATCCATCCGCCTGCACTGGATATTCCTTATCATAATGACCGCACTTAAATTATCCAATGCAGCGATCAGCGGGTCATATACACGGGAAACCAGGATCATAAAGGCAAAGAACGTGAGCAGGGTAATTTTACCGTCTGCTAACAGCGCACCACCCACCAGCACGGTCGTGGCAATGCCGAGCTTCAGCACCATGCGCCCGCAGGTATGGAATACCGCATTGGTAAGCTCGCCGATCACCGTATACTTCTCCACATCCTTTATTTTTCTGTCCAGCCCTTTCAGGTATCCATCTTCAGCATTGTTC
>CAJTVK010000301.1 GCA_910579645.1 uncultured Lachnospiraceae bacterium
GATAAAATACTGATAGCATACTTTACATGGGCAGAAAATGTGGCAGACACTTCCGGGGTTGATGCTACTACATCAGTCAGCGTGCAGGCACCTGGGAATGTGGCTCGGATGGCAACATGGATTCAGCAGGAAACGGGCGGGGATTTATTTTCAATCAGGGTGGAAGAACCATATTCTGCGGTACTGCCGGACAGTAAAATAGAAACCAATGTGTTAGGGGTGTACCGGAATGACATCCCGGAATGTCAGGAAACAATCAATAACTGGCTGGAAGAAATCGGATATTAGGGAGGAAAAATTCATGCAATACCGTAAATTGCCGAAAGGTGCGGAGCAGATCAGTGTTTTGGGAATTGGCACCAGTTCTATACAGGCTTCAAATGAAAAGGAAATTGAGAAAATCGTGGATGCAGCCATTGAGAACGGCATTAACTTTTTTGATATGGCATCGTCGGAAGCAAAGCCTTTTGCGGCCTATGGGCGTGCGATAAAGGGCAGGCGGAATAAGGTATATTTTCAGATTCATTTTGGGGCGAACTATGAAACAGGAACTTATGGGTGGACAACAAATCTGGATACCGTCAAGCGTTCTGTTGACTGGCAGATGAAAGCACTGCAGACCGATTATATTGATTTTGGATTTATACATTGTATTGATGAGCCTGCGGATCTGCGAAGCATAGAGAAAGCCGGGATCATCCGCTATATAGAGGAACTGAAAGAGAAAGGCGTGGTACGGCATATCGGTCTTTCTTCCCATACGCCGGAGCTTGTAAGTAGAGTGATGGATATGGGAATTTTGGATATGCTGATGTTCAGCATCAATCCCGCTTATGATTATGCCGACGCAGCGGATTATGAGACAGACAACTATGCAATAGGAAGCGTGGCTGAACGTATGGAATTGTACCGCCGCTGTGAAATGGAAGGAGTGGGCATTTCTGTTATGAAGGCTTTCAGCGGTGGTCAGTTATTGGATGCCAAGACCTCTCCTTTTGGCAGGGCATTGACGGAATATCAGTGTATCCAGTATGCCCTGGATAAGCCGGGTGTTTTGACGGTACTTCCCGGTGTCCGTAATATGGCAGACCTGAGAAGGGTTCTTGGTTTCTGTAATGCTGCGTCGGAAGAAAAGGATTATTCTGTCCTTGGTTCCTTTGCACCCCAGAGAGCCATGGGAAAGTGTGTTTACTGTAACCATTGTCAGCCCTGTCCGGCAGGTCTGGATGTGGGGCTGATCAATAAGTATTATGACCTTGCCAGATCAGGCGATGAACTTGCAAGGAACCATTATGAAAACTTGACCGTGAAAGCAGAATCCTGTGTCCGCTGCGGGCATTGTGACAGCCGGTGTCCGTTCCATGTGAACCAAATGGCAAGGATGCAGGAAATTGCAGGTTATTTTAACTGTTGAGGAAAGGAAAAATATCAAAATCAGGTAGAATATTATAAATACAGTAGCTGACAACGGCGGAAAGGAAAATAATGAAGTATACAAATTTAGGAAAATCGGATTTGAAAGTGTCCCGCATTTGTATGGGGTGTATGGGATTTGGCGATGCTGCTGCCGGACAGCATAGCTGGACAGTGGATGAAAGCCGGACAAGGGAGATTATAAAGCATGGTCTGGAACTTGGCATCAATTTTTATGATACGGCGATTGCCTATCAGAATGGAACCAGTGAGCAGTTTGTTGGGAAGGCGCTCCGGGATTTTGCAGAGCGTGATGAATATGTGATTGCCACAAAGTTTACTCCGCGTACACAGGAAGAAATTGATTCCGGGGTCAGCGGACAGCAGCACATTGAAAATTACCTGAATAAGAGCCTTGAAAATCTTGGTATGGATCATGTCGATCTCTACATCTGCCATATGTGGGATTACCATACCCCGATGGAGGAGATTATGGAGGGACTTAATAATGTCGTCAAGGCAGGAAAGGCTCGTTATATTGGTATTTCCAATTGTTTTGCATGGCAGCTTGCCAAGGCGAATTACTATGCAAGGTCGCAGGGGTTTGCAGAGTTTGTATCCATCCAGGGGCATTATAACCTGATTGCCCGTG
>CAJTVK010000302.1 GCA_910579645.1 uncultured Lachnospiraceae bacterium
GCCTGATGGGGAGGCTGAATGTCCGGGATGCAGAGTATATGCTCCATGTGTATAAGAGCCAGGTAATAGGCCAGGGCTGTAATATTTTATTATACACGCTCTCATTTGTTTCCATGGTCTGGATTCTGAAAAGGATTGTAAAAAGCCCTGTGTCCATGAGCTGGCAGGATGCCATTTTCCTTTCCGCCCTTAATGTCGTTGGCAGTATGCTGGTATGGATGATTATGGATATTTCGATGGTTCAGATTGATAAGGAGATATTTTTCCTTTTTGCCCAGAGGAAGGAGATGGTGTGGAAGATACCAATGATCGCGGTCCTTCTCAGCGCCGGGGAAATTTCGGCAGTCTGTATTTTCCAGAAGAACAAGGAACTGCAGGGCGAGAGGGAAAGGCATTTTGCGGAAGAACAGCAGATGAAGGCCATGAAAAGGAGGCTGGAGGAAGCGGAAAATTTCTATGGCAGCATCCGTAAAGTAAGGCATGAAATGAAAAGCCACATGGCAAATATCAAAGGCCTTGTCGCCGGGGAAAAATACGGAGAGGTGGAGAGGTACATTGACAAACTGGATGAGACCGTGCAGGAGCTGGATTATAAGTTCAGCACGGGAAATGCAGTGACGGATGTCATCATCAATGACAAATACCGGAGGGCGGCAAAATCCGGGACTGCATTCCGGGTAAGGTTTGAATACAGGGAGACGGATACCATCTCTGCCTTTGACATGGGGATCATCCTGAACAATCTTTTAGAGAATGCCATAGAAGCCTGTGAGAAACTGGAACAGGAGAAACGCCGCATCAGCCTTACGCTGAAAAGGAAGAACCATTTCCTGCTGGTGGAGGTGGAGAACAGTTTTGACGGGAAGCTGGAATGGCAGGACGGGGAGGCGGTACCGGCAACGGTGAAGCACAGCAGCCTGCCGGAGATACTGATGGAGCATGGTGTCGGTCTGAAAAATGTAAGGGACGTGGCGGAACGCTATCTTGGATATATGGATATCAAGGCGGGGAGGGGTGTGTTCAAGGTCACGGTCATGCTGCAGCAGAAGGAAATATAATAATAATTTTATGAAAAAGGAAGGAGAATGTGACAATGGAAGTAGGTACAGTTTATGGCGGCTATTATGGGGCAAAAGGCTATGAGGGCGTGAGGAAGGAAGAAAAGCGGGCAGATGCCGGATTCGCGGGAAAGGTTGCGGAGAAAGGCGCTGTTTCCCCAAAGGACATGACGCTGGATGAGTACAAGGCATATTTTGATGAAAAGATGAACAGCCTGTATACACACCCTTCACAGAGGGGCATGAATTGGACAATCGACATAACGGATGCGGCTTATAAGAAGATGCAGGAAGACCCGGAATATGAGAAGAAGATACTGGATGCACTGGCAAAGAACAAAGCCGTTGATTTCGGGGGAAATATTCCGGTGGTTGCGTATACCCATATAGATGATACTTATGAGAAATGCTACGGCTATACGCAGGGCATGAAGGAGAATGTGGGTTATTCCGGGAGTTCTTCCACAAAGCAGGCAGATGCCGGACGGGAGAAAAAGGCAAGGCAGAAGGAGCTGCTGGAAGAATATCTGGAAAAGCGGGCGCAGGCTAAGAGACAGCAGCAGGAGCTGTTGGATGAAAAGATTGCAAAGGCGGAGCAGGAGAGAAGCAGGCTGGCAAAGGTATGGAGCAGTAAGCAGCAGATGGCGAGGGTTTCCAGTGCCTATGAATCGAATATAATGACGGAGACAGCGGCAGGCGGTGAGGTAAAGTAAAATGAATGGCGTATCGTTATCAAACAAAGTGATACATTGGAATCCGAAAGATTTTGCCGTGAGCCAGAATTTCAACAAGGTAATCCGGGAGAATGAAAAGGTTTCTAATGATTATTACTGGAAAAGCAATAAGTCTGAGGGCGTGGACTGTTTCGGGAGGGCGCTTGACCTGACCACGCTTATCAACAAGCCGGACGGATACCTGCAGGGACGTCTGTCGGATGTGGGCGATGCTGA
>CAJTVK010000303.1 GCA_910579645.1 uncultured Lachnospiraceae bacterium
ATAATATATCATACGGAGAAAATAACATAAAGCTTTTTTTATTCATTTATACTAGAGTGTTGAAAATCAGGGAGAGAAGAGGAAAAGCCCCTCCGCAGCCTGCCAAAAGGGTCGGAGGGGCATAAGATTCCTTAGCTTACAGGTCAAAGCCAAAGTAACGGACTGCATTATAATAGGAAATATCCGTAACAATTTCGGACAAGGTGTCCATGTCCGCGGGAAATTCCCCGTTTTCTACAAGTCCCCCTATGAAATTGCATAAAATGCGGCGGAAATATTCATGCCTTGCATAGGAAAGGAAACTTCTGGAGTCGGTGAGCATGCCTACGAAACCGGAAAGGTTGCCCAGATTGGCCAGAGACGTCAGCTGGTCGGTCATTCCTTGTTTATGGTCGTTGAACCACCAGGCGCTTCCCTGCTGTATTTTGGCAACTGCCGTGGAATCCTGGAAACAGCCGAGGATGGTGCCGATGGCCGCATTGTCATAAGGATTTAAGCTGTAAATAATTGTTTTCGGCAATGCATTTTCTTCTTCCAGTGCATTTAAGAAGTCTGCGGTCTGGGAAGACGGTGCATAGTTGTTGATGCAGTCATAGCCGGTATCGGGGCCGAGTTTTGCATACATTGCCTTATTATTGTCGCGCTTTGTGCCGTAGTGCAGCTGCATCACCCATCCGCGTCTGCTGTATTCTTTGCCAAGGAAAAGGAGGAAGGCGGTTTTGAACTGTAGTTCCTCTTCCCGGGAAATGACATTGCCGGAGCCGGCCTGAAGTCTTTTGGCAAAAATGGCTTCTGCTTTTTCTTCGGAAACAGGCATATACATAACATATTCCAATCCATGGTCGGATACGCTGCATCCCATGGAATCAAAAAAGTCCATACGTTTCGTCAAGGCTTCTTTCAGTGCCCGGAAGGAGTCTATTTTTACGCCGCCGGCCTCGGACAGCTTGGAAAGATAGTCGGTATAGTCCGGCTTTTCCAAATTCATGGCTTTGTCCGGCCTCCATGCAGGAAGTACCTGTACGTCAAAAGTATCGTCCAAGGCAATCTGCCTGTGCCATTCCAGATTGTCTGCCGGGTCGTCGGTGGTGCAGATTAAGGTGACATTGGATTGTTTGATCAGGGAACGTACGCGCATGGAAGGGTCTGCCAGCTTTTCATTGCAGAGGTTCCATACTTCTTCCGCCGTATTTTTGTTCAATACGCCATGATAGCCGAAGTAACGCTGCAATTCCAGATGGCTCCAGTGGAAAAGCGGGTTTCCTATGGCTTTTCCCAGCACTTCGGCCCATTTGAAGAATTTCTCCTTGTCGGCGGCATCGCCGGTAATGTATCGTTCTTCCACGCCGCAGGAACGCATGAAGCGCCATTTATAGTGGTCGCCGCCCAGCCATACTTGGGTAATGTTGTCAAACTGTCTGTTCTGGGCGATTTCCTGCGGGTTGATATGGCAATGGTAATCTAAGATGGGAGTTTTTGCCGCATAATCATGGTAAAGAGTCTGTGCGGTGGGACTGTTCAATAAAAAGTTGCCGTCCATAAAGTTTTTCATTTGAGATATCCTCCTTCATATTTTTTGGGATATGGTTCCGGATGCCTTGTAAGCCACCCATTGCTGCGCCGTCCCCATATTCGGTCAAGGAACCGGAAAAAATGGCCTTTTGCGGCGTTTCGATGCCGTTTAAAGTATGAATCAATGTTCTGACCAATTGCCGGGAAATGCATTTCAATCGGTTGTCTACGGAAGTGAGTTCTGAACGAGGCGTATGGGGGTACTCCGATTGGCGGCAACGCAGTATATGAAGATTTAGACAAGTCAGATGTAAAGATTAATTCTTTCACGGTTCCTTGCATAAAATAATTTGCAAATATTATACAACAGTAAGAAAGCAAATACAAGATTGTTTGCGGGCTGTTTGCAGTTGCGCAGTAACAGTTCAGCCTGAATGCTGTGTTGAGAGGCGGA
>CAJTVK010000304.1 GCA_910579645.1 uncultured Lachnospiraceae bacterium
TAATATTTTTCTGATTGCCGCCACGCATGCCATTTGGCTGCACTGTTCCGGTTTCCGGGTCAAGATGCCCAATGCACTTACGTTTTGATTTTGGTTTTTTTGACTTTTTATCCCAGTATGAGACGTTTTCATAAACGTATGTGGTGCCATTCTTGTGTTTTAGATAGACCAGAGATGCCATGCTGATTCCCTCCGACATATGTATAATTCCCTGCTTTTAGTATGCTATTTATACATATGTTTGTAAAGAAAAACATTGGCTAAACACCGATTTTATAAGGGATTTGGGGAATAAGCTTAAAACCTATGTATAACAATTGCGGGAGATTAGGATTTACATAATATTTTATAATGAGGAACTGCTTTTTTCAATAATGATGTTTAGTATACCATTTTTAAATTTAATTTACCTATTATTACTTGCTTTTGAAACAGTGAATATTGCTGATTTTAATAGTGCTATTTTAGGGGAGAAATTTTGGTTATTGTATATCAGATGGCCAGAAGGGGGAACTAAAAGTAGAAATATATCATGCTTTGGGATTTTTATAGCTATAACAAAGTGGATTTATCCTACAGATATGCAGGATAGCAAGCAATCCCTTAATTGTATATACTATAATTACAGGTGTAAATGCCTATGATGACATACGATCCGTTTTGGCGGATGATGGACGAAAGAAGGATATCCACATACAGCCTTGAAGTTGACTATGGCTTTAACAAAGCTTTCATCCACCGTTTAAAACATAATAAAAACATGAACCTGTCATCAATCGACTACATCTGTGACGTGTTCTGCTGCCCGGTAGAGGACGTGGTAATGCATATCAAAAAGAATTGTGGTGTCGGTTAAGATGAACAGTTGAAAGCGGGAAAAGGATAGAGACAGAATAGTTTAAGGTTTGTAGCAGGTGGCGTGTCTGCGGCTGTTTTTATGCAGTGTACGGGAGGTGGATATGTACTGCTACATAAGGCTGGGATTGATGGAAAACGTATGCCGGGAAAGAAGGAGGTGAAAAGCTGGAAAGACGTATGTAAAGGTATCTTTGGAAAGCGAAAAATAAATGGCACATTTTTCATGCGGAACATACTATGGCAGGATTGGAGAAAATGTCAGGAGAATACGGATGGAGAAGGGATTGACGCAGGAGCGGCTTGCGGAGAAGACAGAGCTGTCACTTACGGCAATCCAGAAAGTAGAAGCGGGGCAGGGTGGGATAAGGCTTGAAACACTGATCAGGATAGCCGCTGCCCTTGGGATTTCTCTTGATATCCTTATGGATATCGGCGTGAAAGGGGAACAGTACGGAATTTGGCAAGAGGAAGTGTGTCTGCTGTTTCAGGATAAAACGGCCAGTGAGGTTAAGTTTGCCGTGGCGGTGATGGATTCCATATTTCGGTATAAGGATGAATTCTTGGATTAAAATGGTGATGTGGCAGAGTGGATTGCTTACAGTATGAAATATAATCTGCACTTGTAATCGGCTGATAATGATAGACAAATGGGCTTAAGGTAAATGGGAGACGTTCAAAGAAATGAAAAATCTTTGGGCGTCTTTTATTTTGCAATATTTTGTCAGAGTATTGCGGAACTTGGAGACAGATATTCCAATACCCACAAAGATGGGTAAGGATTGGCAAAAATACCCACTTTTGTGAGTAAAAAAATTTAGAAAAATACTTTATGCTTATTACAGGCTTTAAAGCATGGTCTTCGGACTGCTTTTTAAAGCCATAGGCTTTCCGCCTGAATGTAGGAAACTTGACAACTGAATACCAGTATGCAGCGGCTTTAAGAGGTTTTCCCTTGAATCAGTTGCGCCGGACAAGGAGCTTCGCCATGACCTGCCTGCCCCCTTATGGGGGTAAACCGAAAGACCGTAACAGGAGAAGGAAGGCAGCGAGCGGCATCCAGTGCGGGGCTTTTTATGGCAGGAAGCC
>CAJTVK010000305.1 GCA_910579645.1 uncultured Lachnospiraceae bacterium
GGATTGACGATGAACTGCGCAGGATAGACGGTTTTGTGGAACAGGTATTATATTATGCCCGCTCTGCGGCAGTGGAAAAAGACTTCAAGGTGGAAAGAACGACCTTGCAGGCGCTTGTAAATTCTGCCCTGAAGACTTACTCAAAGCCGCTGATCCAGGCGGGCGGCAGGCCTGTTTTTAATGGACTGGACGTTCCTGTCTGTGCAGATACGAAAAGCTGCGCTTTTGTTATTGGCCAGATCATATCAAATTCGATTAAATATCATGCTGAGAATTTACAAGTCTCATTTTCGGCATACATAGAACAGAATGATGTCCGGCTGCTCATTTCGGACAATGGGATTGGCATTTCCTCTTCAGACCTGCCCCGTGTTTTTGATAAAGGCTTTACCGGAGATAACGGCCGAAGGTATTCCAAATCTACGGGAATCGGCCTGTACCTTTGCAAAAAGCTCTGCAATAAAATGAACATGGAAATTACCATTCAAAGTGATCTGGGACAGGGGACGACAGTCATTTTGTCTTTCCCACAGGAAAGCTACTTGCAGGAGGCGGGATTATGACCCGCCTTTTTGCTTTCCTTACATTTTGGTAATGAAAATGTAATCTAAAATAATGGCAGGTTTCAAGGCAGTATGGTAGGTTAGGGTTGCAATAGGGATTACCCTTTTGGAAAGGAGACAAACATACGATGAACGATGCAATCTTACAAGTAGATGATATCCAAAAATATTACGGCAACAAGGGCAGCCTTACAAAGGCCGTAGATCATATTTCCTTTCAGGTCTGCAAAGGTGAGTTTTTGGGCATCATGGGCGCTTCCGGTTCTGGAAAGACAACGCTTTTAAACTGTATCTCAACGATTGATACGGTAACAAGCGGGCATATTTTTGTAGACGGGAAAGACATTACCGCTCTGCATGGTTCACAGCTTGCAGATTTTCGTGGGAAGAAGCTGGGATTCATTTTTCAGGACTTCAACCTTTTAGACACATTGAACGCTTACGAAAATATTTCCCTCTCATTATCTATCGCAGGGGTAAAGCCGGCAGAGATTCAAAGGAAAGTGCGGCAGATTTCAGAGGCTCTTGGAATTTGCGGGGTGCTGGACAAATACCCCTACCAGATGTCGGGAGGACAGCAGCAGCGTGTGGCGGCGGCAAGGGCAATGGTGACAGATCCTGCAATGGTCATGGCCGACGAACCGACCGGCGCTTTGGATTCCAATTCCTCACGGATGTTGCTGACCATGCTGACAGAGCTGAATGAACGCCTTGATGCTACGATCCTCATGGTAACGCATGACGCCTTTTCTGCAAGCTACTGCCACCGTATCCTTTTTATCAAGGATGGGAAAATCTTTAATGAGCTGAACCGTGGCGCTGACAGCCGGAAAGACTTTTTTGCAAAAATTCTGGAGGTGGTTTCCGTTTTGGGAGGTGAGCAGAATGACCTCTTGTAAACTGATTATAAAAAATGTGAGGAAGAATATCCGGGATTACATGATTTACTTTTCGACCCTTATGATCTCAGTAAGTGTCTTTTACGCATTTAATTCCATTTCAGACCAGCCGGCTTTTTCAGAAATGGGTATGACAAAGACGCTTTTGTATGACCAGCTCGGCATCCTGCTTTCTACACTGACAGTGCTGATTGCCGTTGTCCTTGCGTTCCTGATCATTTATGCGAACCAGTTTTTACTGAAGCGGAGGAAAAAAGAACTGGGCCTCTACATGGTTCTTGGCATGAAAAAGGGCCGCATTTCCCGGATATTTGTAGGGGAAACATTCTGTGTTGGAGTGATCGCGCTTGTGACAGGCTTATGCCTTGGTGTTGCATTATCGCAGGGAATATCATTAGTCGCCTTAAAACTGTTTGCCATTGAACTGTCAAAGTTCCGGCTTGTCTTTTCAATGGGGGCTTTTCAGAA
>CAJTVK010000306.1 GCA_910579645.1 uncultured Lachnospiraceae bacterium
AATCCTGAATTGCGTTATCTGCATTTTGAGGGGACGGAATCATTAAAGAAAATGGGTATCATTAAGGATAATTATGATGCAATCAAGCCGGAGAATTATAACCTGATCTATACGGGAGAGCTGGCGGAACTGGCAGAGGATTATCCCATGTTGCAGACACAGGGGGATAAGCTGGAAGCGCTCTATGAGAAATTCAATATAGACCACCCGGCAGATTATAAGGGGCATTCCCTTTCTGTCAGTGACATTGTGGTGCTGCATGAGAATGGAAAGAACAGCGCACACTTTGTTGATTCGTTCGGTTTTACCGGGCTTCCTGATTTTATGCGTGAGCTGGAGGGCGTAAAAGAGCAGGAGGCAGATAAAGCGGAAAAAGGGCTTACCAATGAAGAAAAACAATTCCTTGAAACAGACAATGCGCCTTTGATTGCGAAAAAGTTTCTTGCATGGGACGAAATTGAAGATTTGGGGTATCGTTTTTTTGAAGATGGATATATCGACAAATTTAAGCCGAGCGAAAAAGCATTATACGGCGATGGCATGGTGCCGGAGCCAAAGATATATGATTTAGCCCGCCGTATGCAGGGCGGCGAGGATATTCGTGAGGAGCTTGCAAAGGCTCTCATCGGCGGTCATGAGAGGGTAATAGAAGCAGACGAAAATGATGATGTTGCAGTATTATTTGGCAGGGATGCCGTGACTGTTACTTTTGGGAATGCCGAAAAGCAGATTTCCTATGAAGAAATGGGGACGGCTTTTCTCGGTCTGATGGAAAGTGAGTACAAAGACATTGAGCAGGCAAGAGCCGCCGAGGAGCAGGAGGAAGAAATTGCGGAAAGCGCAACTTCTGGACATAATGTCCAAAGGTTAGAAACGCAGCAGACCGCTATGGAGCAGTCAGAGCCGGAGCAGATACAGGCAGGGCAGGCAGAAGCACAGAAAAGTTATCCGGCTGTCTACGGGCATACCCTGAGTTATGCAATGGAACATGGGGAGGTGGATAAATACAGCGATTCCCGAAAACTTGACAGGGAGTGCAGGGAAGCGATTGAGGGAACAATACGGCAGAATTTTGACGGTATGCATTTAAAGCATGATATTGTGAAGCCTTTAGCGGAGCAGTATGGTTCGGAGCGCATGGCGTTTGTCCTTGCCAGCACAATCCAGCAGGAATCGTGGGACGGACGTTTTTCAGTGGATAACAAAGCGTGGGCATCGGAGTTTTACATTCCTGAAAATATCGTGCATGGAATAGATATGAACCGTGAACTGATTGTAAGCAGCCACCCGGCAGTTTTGGACGGTTTTATTGATATGTTCCGCAGTGAAGTATTGGAAAAGGAAAAAGAATTGTCCATCGGACAGGAAAAAATGACTTCTGGACATGATGTCCAAAAGTTAGAAACGGAGCAGACCGCTATGGAGCAGTCAGAGCCGGAGAAGCCAGCAACACCGGAATTTGAGAATATGGAGGACGGTGATGAGATTATTGACCTCGGAGATGAAACGGAACAGGTGCTTGCAGAGATGAAACAGTCCTTAGAAGGCAGACAGGACACTTCTGGACATAATGTCCAGAAGTTAGAAACAGAATCGAAGAAAGAGGCGGAAACGGAACTTGCCTTTCAGATAGCAGACCGCTTCATCAGCATACAGGAAACAGACGGCGGCTATGACTATTCCATTATGGGTGCAGACTATAAGGAGATAGACGGCGGAGTTTATGATAACCCTGATGTCAGCATAAGGGAAGCCCTTAACAATATAGTGGAGGACTTGAAAGAAAATCCATTTGACAACGGTGCAAGGGGAAATATTAGTGAGAATGATGAACTGATACCGATTGATTATGATGGATTGATGGAAAAGGTGGAAGCGGCAGACCATATCGAACCGCAGGCACAGGGAAATGTGGTTGAAAATTTCAA
>CAJTVK010000307.1 GCA_910579645.1 uncultured Lachnospiraceae bacterium
TTTTTTAATTCCTCCAATTCTGCAGCTACCATTCCCGTTCCCCCGGTTTCCCTTACTCCACTATATTATTTTCTGATTGTCCATTATGTACTTTTTCATGTGTGTATTCAGGCAACCTGATTATTGGAACTGTCTTTTGTAGCTGTTATCCTGTTACTTCCCCGCTACCACAAGGAACCGCCCGTTTTTCCCATGCACACGCCTGTCACAGGTAGCAAGGGTGATGATACTGGTGGGCGCATGGTCGGGTTCTTCATAAAATAACGCCCTTCCCTGCAATTCCTCCATCCATGTGTTGTAGCTCTCCATATCTCCATGGTTCCTGATACGGAAATCCCATTCCGCCAGGTCGTCTACGCTGTATTTGACCACCGCCATCACCTGATAAGCGTTGGCACTCCCGTAGGCATCCGTGAAATAGATTGTCGAATGCTCTTTCAAATAATCTTCCTGCTCATACTTAAGCAGAGTGGAGAACATGGCTTCTGAGCCAGTACCCATGTTGTGGCCATAGATGACACGGTTAAAATCCCAGACCTGCGTATCCTTATCCATGAACGGGCATCCGGCCTTGTCCTTATCCCCTGAAAAATCATGGGAAAGGTAAAAGGCATTGTCATCCGTTCCCACTACCGGAAAATTGATCAACGTATCCGGGATGCAGAGCCAGCCTTTGATGTCCTGATTTTCACTGCAAAGGGAATCCCAATCGTAGGCCTCCAATCCCAGCTCCCGCATCTCTTCCTCATACTCCTGTCTGTAACGCTCCGCATCCGCTTCCATTTCGGAGAACATTTCTTCCAGTTCCGCCGCCGCTTCCTTCTGTGCCTGTTCCCTTCCCTCTTCTAAAATAATGTCAAACTCCGCATAGGCATCCGCTATCGCCTGGTACTTTTCAAGCTGCTTTACTGCCCTGTATCGGAATATCCCTATGCCCGCTATACAGACAAGGGAAATAATAATTCCTGCCACAATCTGCACCGTGATCCGTTTCCGTTTCCCTTCCGGCAGGTTCGGGAACAGCTTCTCCCCAAGCCGGGTAATGAAATCTTTTAATCCTTCCATGTGCTTCCTTTCTTCTATAATACAAACAGCGGCAGATACCAGCACTTTCTAAAAGCTGAATATCTGCCGCCACAATCCCAAGGGCAGGGGCATTTTCCCCAGGCTGCTTTACTGCCTGTTCCCATGCCCCGGTGCCGGATTCCTTCCCCTTATTGCCCAAAGTCCGGGAGCGTACCTGCAACTTCATTTCCCCACACATCCCAGCCGGGCGGGGTCTGCCTCGCGAACAGTTCCACACGGGGCAGGTCGCCCATGAGGGCAACTATCTTTTCCCGGGCCTCGTCCGGCTTTTTGCTGTGGGCCTCTATGGGGGAAATGATAAACTGATGGATATTTGCCGCCTGCCGTCTGGGATGCCCTCTTGTTGCCAGCAGGCAGATTTCTGCGTTTCCCCTTGTCCAAAATCCCAGCCCGTAAAACCAACTGTCCGCTTTTTTATTCTTTTTCAGCCAGACAAAAGCCACGCCTTTATAAGTAAACCCCCACTCTTTTATGAGCTGCAAGGCCTCTGGGAGCTTGGGGAAAGTAGCCCACAAGAAAAGTGCGCTGTCCTTAGCGGCCAGGTCTGTCACCGGAAGCGCACATAACTCGTCAACCGTCATTGTGGGGTAATGCCGTTCAGCCGTACCCTTCAGGCCACTTCGGGCGTACCGCCATGGGGGATCGGCGTAAATAATAGAATAGTTTCCGATAGTTACACTCCTTTCTGTCTGATCTTTACCGTCTCCCCCGTCATAATACACACCCGTCACAGGCAGCCCTTCCGGCTTTTCTTTGCTTCCAGCACTGACGCACCAATAAGAGCAGCGCCGCACAGCCCAAGGGCAGCAAGAAAAGCAAAGGGTGATGCATAGCCGGTCTGG
>CAJTVK010000308.1 GCA_910579645.1 uncultured Lachnospiraceae bacterium
ATTTTCGCTATATTTGTGTGAAGTTTTCAAGGTGCTAAATGGGCCTTATTTGACCCCAACATCATATGATGATGTTGGGGTCGAATAAATAAATTTATATTGCCCCAAATTGTTAGCACCTTGAAAATTTCACACAAATTCTTTTTTTGAAGGAGATATTGGATTAATGTTTGCTGTATAAGCATCATATTCCTCATATCATTCTGCGAAAAGTGGATTTTGAGCATAATGTCCCCATCCGTTTCGATAGCTGAACAGCTTTCTTACATTGAATGCCGCCACTTTACAGCCAAAGAATAACCGGTTACGACTTATTCCATGAACTGGCATCCGGTCTGCATGATATATTTTCCTTAAGACAGAGGGTACCGTCTCAATCCCGTTGCGGATACGGGAAAGCAGGCTGAATTCTTCTGTTTTCATAAACCGTTTGGCTTTCGCCCGGTATCCTGCCGTGAGCGATATCGTAAAGGAACATACTTTTTTATGCTCTTTCACGCGGCATTCTTCCTTGTGGGGGCAGTTCATGCATACTTCTTTGGGAAAGGAAACATAATAGTGGCCGTTGCTGCTTGACTGACAGCAGCTTTGAGGAACATTCCCCATTGGACATCTTAGAATTTTACTTCCATCCTCACTGAATTCAAAATCAGCGTAGATATCGGGAACCTCCGTGCCAGTTAATGCGGTTGTGATCAGTTGGATGTTTTTCTCTTGTGCGGCCTGCGTATTGGATTCCCCACAATACGCACCGTCCGTGACAAACACAGTCCCTTCTTCCTGCTGTTCCATTCCTGCAAGGCGATCCTGCAGGAACTGGCTGTCACTGTATATGTTCTGCTCAAACTGGTAATCGACTATCACAGAACCGTTGCTGTCCACAGCCTCTTCTACATTCGCCACATACCCGCGGTATTTTTTTCCGGCCTTTTCCCGGTATGTCGCATCCGGGTCCGTCGGGCTTTGCATCATGGCTTTGGGAAAACTGTCTTTTTTCTTTTCCCGAAGCCTGCGCGTGTCACCCTCCACAATCGTCTGTTCAGACAGGCAGCGTTCCAACAGACGGTATTCCTCCTGGGTTTCCAAACCATCCCGGCACCGCCCTGTGATGGTATCTGCATCCCGCAGGAGCATCTGGGTGATATACTCTGTGCTGGTACTGTTACTATAATAGAAGGTACGGTTAAAATCATTCTTGTCGTAATAATGCTCTAAGCCTTCCAGGACATCGCCCCTGCCCAGTTTATGCAGACGGCGTGCCAGCTTTGCAATACACGAATAAAGCAGTTCTGTCCTGCTTAGATTTTTGATGTTTGCCTCAATCATCAGGGAGTCCATGCGGTGGATTCCTGGATGGATCTTCATCATTTTTGCGATCTTGCCGCTAAGGTCAGCAACACAGTCATGGATGAGGTCGATACCGGTTTCCTGTTCATAATCATAGCACCGTTTCCGGAACCTGGATAATGTTTTATCGCTCATGGGCTGTTCCTCAAAACTGGTGGTATGCAGCGCATACTGGTAGCGCGGATCCAGCATGAGGTTTTCTACGATCTCGTCATCGGAAATTTGGAACATTTCCTTGATGATAAGGGCACCGATACAGATGTTGACCGGCGTATTGAATTTTGACTGGGTTCGGTCAGAGTATAGGATACGGAAGCGTTCCTCATCAATTGCCGGGAAAATATCCTCGGCAAAGATTTTTGCCCATGAATTTTCGAGGGCTTTCTGTTCCCGTAAAGTCAGAGAATTTGTTATATCTGTAAGGGATAGCTGTTGTGAACTGTTTATTCGGAATGCCATCGAAACACCGCCTTTCTGATATGTCAATTATACCAGAAAATGGACATTTTCGCTATATTTGTGTGAAGTTTTCAAGGTGCTAAATGGGCCTTATTTGACC
>CAJTVK010000309.1 GCA_910579645.1 uncultured Lachnospiraceae bacterium
CCACGCCGTCCATAGCGCCATGTGCGGTTAAATTTCCTGCGCTCCACAGTGTTGTAAGCGGAATAGGCATCAGCCAGCACATCACTTTGGGCAGTGTGCCAAAAGAGGATTCGGCTGTCAGGCTCAGGACACTATAAAAGGCACATAATAAAACAGAAAATACATAGTTCTTACTAAAGAAAACGACAAGGACGATTAACGGCAGCGTCCCGGCTGTAATAAAAATCCCCATTTCCAGCGCAAAAAATAATCTGTAAGCAATATTGTTTACTTCTGCGATCAGCCCGCCGCACAGGATTGATATGAGAGCCGATGTCAGACTAAAAATAATTCCGAAAAAGAAAAGGACAATTATCTTTGCAAAAATCATCTGTGTGCTCGTTATGGGAATTGTGCGCAAATTTTTAAATGTATCATTATCCCGTTCCATAAAAAAGAGCATGGCTGCAATCACCCCGATCATGCACGGCAAAAGCAGTTCTACTCCATAGCCCATAACCGACTGAAAGTAATCATTGAAAATCGCTATCTTACTGTCATATCGTTCTGCCGTCTGCGGCATTGTCATCAATACGGTCAGCGGCAAAGGAAATAGAAACGCGGAAAGAACAACCAGCCATACAAATTTTTTACGTTTTAGTTTTGCAAATTCACAGCGAATCAGTCTAGGCAATCCCTTCACCCCCTGTTACACGCTTGAAATAATCTTCAAGGCTTTCTTCTGAGGTTGCGGCCTGTGATACTTCCAGACCGTTTTCTACAAAAGCAGTAACAATCTTCCCAATAGAAATATTCAGATTATGCAGCCGCATATTATGGTCGTCCTGTATCGTAAACTGGTTTTCATGGAAACTGCGTTCCAAAATCCTTGCCGCCTGCGCCGTGTCCGACACAGTAAAACGGATATGCTTGCTGCTCTTTGTTTCCAGTTCCTCAAGGCTTTCTTCCTCTAAAAGCGTGCCGTGGTCAATGATTCCAATATCATCCGCCAGCAATGCGATTTCGGAGAGGATATGGCTGGATATAAGGATTGTTTTCCCCCGCTCATTACAAAGGTTACGGATAAAAGACCGCACTTCTGCAATTCCGATTGGGTCAAGACCATTGATTGGTTCGTCCAGAATCAAAAGCTCCGGATCATGCATAATGGCAAGGGCAATCGCCAGCCGCTGCTTCATACCAAGCGAATACTGGGAAAACAGCTTCCTGTCCTTGTAGGGCAAGCCAACCAAATCAAGTGCGTTCTTAATTGCATTGCGGTTCGGCACTCCCCGCAGAGTAGCAAAAATACGCAGATTTTCCGTAGCGGTCAGATTGGGATAGAATCCAGGGGATTCAATCAGGCTGCCAATACGGGGCAGGAGCTTTTTTTCATTTGCTGCCAAAGGCTTTCCCCAAATCGCCACTTCCCCGGAAGTAGGCTGCGTCAGTCCAAGCAGCATTTTCATTGTTGTTGTCTTTCCTGCCCCGTTTCTGCCAAGCAGACCATAGATACGCCCTTTCTGAACATGGATATTCAGGCTTGCAACGCTTTTCTGCGCCCCATATTGCTTTGTCAGATTTCTTGTTTCAATTACATATTTGCTCATTGCGAAACCTCCTTTATCATTGTGGAATATTCCAGGCCGCTCCGCTTGCCAGGAAACGCCACATATCTTTAAAACTATATGCATTATCCTATCACGCCAACCTTGCATTAACCTTGCACGAACCTTGCATTAACCTTGCATTTAAAAATCAATTTCTGTAAATAATAAAATCCCCGTAAAACGGAGATTCCATTGCACTGTAAAAAGCGGCTTTGATTTATTCTGCCAGTGGGAAAATCAGAATGAAAACCGTTCCTTTTCCCAGTATGCTTTCCGCTGTTATTGTTCCGTTCAGTTTGGCTACAA
>CAJTVK010000310.1 GCA_910579645.1 uncultured Lachnospiraceae bacterium
TTCCAGCTCTCCAACCGTTCCCATTTCTACTGCCTGTTCATAAATATCACAATAAAGCTCTGCAATGGATTCCCCATCGGAATCACGGTTTTCTCCTATTTGTTCCTTTTCCGAATATTCTTCTCTGACTTCTGCATTTTGCGGTATCTTCTGATTTTCCTCTGCCTTTTTGCCACATCCGAACACTATAAAAAGAAGGACACCTGCAGCAATAAACAGTTTTTGTTTTCCCATGTTTTTCATCTCTGTCAGACCACCTATTATAAATATCTTTTATTTTAGAATTCCTGCCATGCGCAGCAGATACCTGCATTTGTGGTAGTGCGGTGTTCCCATAAAAAAGACTTTCATTTATTATCTCCACATCCTTTCAAGTACTGACTTTCTTATATAGGGATATCATACTGCATGATAATGTTATGGAAACAGTCATGGAACCCCAGTTTTCTGTAGAGTTCAACGGCCTCCTCCGAACCACTGAGTGTAACTGCCCTTACTCCGTTTTCAAAAAGCTCCCCAAGTGCCTGTGAGCATAACGAAATTGCTGCTTTCCTCCTGCGGTATTCCTGTAAGGTGGAAACAAATTCCAAAGACGCCGTATCCCCTGTCCGGATTGTAGATGCTGTAGATATCGGTTTTCCATCCATCTCGCACAGATAAAACCGGAGATTCTCTTTTTCGAGCCAGACAGCATAATGCTCTGCGTCAATCATTTTCCATCCGTGTAGGGCGGTATTTACCACATCCACCCATATCCGAAAATCTTCCTTTGTACGAACCCTTCTGCATATCACATCCCTGTCCGCAGGAAAGTATGGCTGGAAATCATTTTTATGAAGGAGCATTCCCGGCTCCAGTTCCTCCTCCCATGATTCCTCATGCAGCCTTACATGAAAAGCCAGGGAAGGGCCTTTTTCACCTTCCTTCGGCATAATCCATTCCACGCTGCCCTCCTGAAGTCCAACAATGCCGGAGAGGAAAAAAGTACGGTAATAATTGTAATATCCGTTTATAATCATTTCTTTCTCTCTTTCCCTCACAAAGCTGTCCATGATGTCTTCCGGTATGGTGATTTCATACTCGCAGGTCATATCTCCGTTCAACACGGAATGCACGACCCTTCCCTCCAGTTCCCTTCCCAGAAAAGCTTCCGTAAAATCCAGTTCCGCACAGATTTCCCTCTCAAATGTATTGAACCCAAATTTATCGTCATAATTTATATTTGTATCTCCCACGTATCTCTCCTTCCGTTTTCATATACTGAACGGCGTAATTAAATTACGTTCTTCCTTTCCAGCTAAATGCTTTCGCTGAATATGTTTATGTTTTCTTCATAAGTATTTACGGCCCGTGTGATTACACTCTCTTACCGGAAAGCCGCCGAATCATCCCCATTTTGTATGCTCTTTTCTTCCTGTACTTTTTTCGCTGCCTTTCTCACCATTCCTAATACTGTTTTTTCCCATTCCGAATCAGATTTCATTCTTTCAAAACATTCCTCAGTAATTGTCAGGGCACCGCTCACGTTACCAATACTTATACCAGTCTCCTTTCTTGTACCCTCTGCGGTTAAAAAGCCGGAAAACGTACTTCTATTATCACCCTGTTGACCGATTTTGAGAAGACTCCGGGTTCTTATTCCACAAGTTCAATGGAATCTACAATGCTCATCCTGCTAATCTTCCGGAGTGGAATACAGGTTGTCAGGATACAGGCTCCGATGGCAAAAAGCGATGCGCAGGCCATAGGAACCACGGGAACTGCCGTCAGCCGCAGGGTATCCGTTGCCCCGGCCTCCACAAATACCGTGCCGATATATCCGGTGATACACCCGATCACCGCCGCACTGATGCCATAATAGAACCCTTCCCACAAAAA
>CAJTVK010000311.1 GCA_910579645.1 uncultured Lachnospiraceae bacterium
TTACCGGTTCGCAGGGCAGTATCGGCTGTCCGTATGGCTCCGGCCTTGGCGGCTGCGCGGGCACAAAGCAGCCGTTCGGTTTCCGTGCAGTGCAGCTGCCGAAGGAAGGAGTTGGCTTTTATATATTTTTACCAGAAAGAGGGAGATTTGCGGATAAAAATTGTCTTATCTATATACTTGTGAAATGACGGAAATTGTAGTAAAATAATTAGCGGTGTATGATTGTATACAATTATTCAATGTATTTTGGTATACAAAATGCCGGAATTTTTAAGCAGCCACCCGGCTTGCTGCTTCGGGAATAAAGGATTGGCAGCAGAGGATAGAATCACAGGGCTTTGGAATGGAGGACAATATGAAAGCATACAGAGAGATGAGCAGAGAGGAACTTCTGTCGCGGAAGGATGAATTGGAAAAGCAGTTTGAGGATGCGAAAGGTAAGGGGCTGAAACTGGATATGTCCAGGGGAAAGCCGGGCTTAGAGCAGTTGGATATGACAATGGATATCATGGATGTCCTTGATTCCAAAGCGGATATGAGATGTGAGGAGGGTGTGGATACAAGAAATTACGGTCTTATGGACGGTATTTCGGAGGCGAAACATTTAATGAGCGATATGATGGGCGGAATTCCGGCGGAGAATGTAATCGTATACGGCAATTCCAGTCTGTCCATTATGTACGATACCGTTTCCCGCTGTGTGACTCACGGAGTACTGGGAAGCACGCCTTGGTGCAAGCTGGATAAGGTGAAATTTCTCTGTCCGGCACCGGGGTATGACAGGCATTTTTCGATTACGGAACTGTTCGGAATAGAAATGATTACCATTCCCATGACTCCCGAGGGGCCGGATATGGATTTGGTGGAAAAGTATGTATCGGAGGACCCGGCGGTAAAAGGTATTTGGTGTGTGCCTAAATATTCCAACCCGCAGGGCATCACATATTCGGATGAGACAGTGAGAAGATTTGCAGCCCTTAAGCCTGCGGCGGAAGACTTCCGCATTTTCTGGGACAATGCATATTCCATCCATGATTTATATGAGGAGCAGGAGGATATTCCGGAGATTCTGAGCGAGTGCGAGAAAGCCGGAAATCCGGATATGGTATATGAATTCAGTTCCTTGTCCAAGGTTACATTTTCCGGTGCCGGAATTGCGGCTTTTGCGGCTTCCAGGAAAAATGTGGAGGAAACAAAGAAGTTCATGGCAGTTATGACAATCGGCTATGATAAGATTAATCAGCTTCGTCATGTCAGATATTTTAAAAATGTGGAAGGATTAAAGGCTCATATGCGGAAACATGCGGCTATCCTGAGGCCTAAGTTTGAGGCAGTGCTTGGCGTGCTGGATAAAGAATTGGGCGGTCTTGGCATCGGGGAGTGGACTAGGCCCCGCGGCGGTTATTTTATCTCTTTTGAAGCGATGGAGGGATGTGCAAAGGCAATCGTGGCGAAATGTAAAGAAGCGGGCGTTGTCATGACAGGCGCAGGGGCGACTTTCCCCTATGGAAAAGACCCGAAAGACAGCAATATCCGTATAGCGCCTACGTTCCCTAATTCCGAGGAACTGGCGGCAGCCGCAGATTTGTTTGTGCTCTGCGTGAAATTGGTCAGTGTGGAGAAATTGCTGGCGGAGTGCTGATTGCATGCTCCGGTTTATATTGGTGCAGGAATGACAGAGGTTATGATGAACCTCTGTCATTTTTGTATCATTTCCATTTCAGCGGAAACGGTGCATGCCGGTTTTTTGCCTGCAATACAAGCACAAAACCGAAAATTGATTTCCGGTTACAGTTCAGCCTGAATGCAGTGTTGAGAGGCGGACGCATGAGAGGGATTTT
>CAJTVK010000312.1 GCA_910579645.1 uncultured Lachnospiraceae bacterium
TTTTATGCCCTGAAGTCCACCCCGCCGAGCGTCCCGTCAAGCTGGTCTAAAATGCCCGTGTCGAAGGCATCCCCCGGTTTCCAGTTTGGATTGTTCTTCTTTACCAATGCTTCTAACCTGCTTCCATAGTCCCCTGCCATTCTGTCCAACGTCCACGAAGCAGAACTGCGCTGTTTGGAAGGAAGTGTACTTAAATATTTGTTGATAACATCATTTCTCCTGGTTCCTTCCGGTATGCTCTTTCCATTGGTGCTGATAAAATCCTGCTTTACCACCTCCGCCAGTTCTGCCTTTACTTCATCTGACACAGACTCAATTTTTTTCCAATCGCTTCTTCCCGTTATACATCTGTCCGCCTGCTCTTTTGACATCCAAGGGATACCGTTTTCATCATAATACATATTGCTATGTTTATACTTCACTCCTCCGCTAATAGCAGCACCCATTTGATTAGATGTACTTGTTTTTTTTCCATTTTTCTGCGAAAACAATTTATTCAAAAGGGAATACTGCGAAAGTCCTCTCATATTGTTGCTGCTGATATTCATATCCTCGCCTCCTCTTATATCTTCAAATCCAGATTTGCGCCAACCTGCGGCTGATCTTTCGCAGTGGTTTTGCCTGCATCCTCTTCCTGGGCAGCTTCGATAATCGTCCGGATATCTGTGTCATTCAGATAAATTGTCCCGTCTTTGGATTCAGACATTTTTTCATTTATGAGCTGTTCGGCCTTGTTATAGGCTGATCCATCCTCTGCCTTTTCCGCTTTCCTTTCTTCTAATTTTTCCTTATTTTCCGCTGCCTTTTCTTTTGCCCTTTCAAGCAGTTTCTCAGAATTTTTCTTCCGTTCTTCCCGGAGCTTGTCGCTCATATTCAGCATAAAGTCATTTCTGTAATGTCCAACAGAATGGTATTTCCCATTTTCGTCTATGTAGCTATGCTTGTATACAACAGTCCAGCCGCTGGCTTTATTGATGCTGTCTATCAGATTCATTGCCGATTCAACGCCTCTGATCAGCTCCTTCGTTTCCTTTGCCTGCTCCGGATCATTCTGCATTTTTTCCAGAAGTTTAGGATTAATGGTCAGGGTTTTACCGCTTTTTGCTGATGAGCAGCCGTTTCCAACCATAAAATCTACGCTTGGGACAAGCTTGGCCAGTTCATCCGCATACTCTGCTGTACTTCTGGATTTACTGCCCTCTGCTGTCTCCTGTGTTTTCCCGGTTTCCTTCTTTTTCGTGCTGCTTGCCATGCCCTGTGCCGCATAGCTGCTGTAATTGTTTGTAATCTCCATTGCCATAACTTTGTCCTCCTTGATAAAATTTATTGAAATCCGTTTCGTTTTCATGCTGTGCCTATAATAGTTTAAGCAGTTCCATATACCAGTTATCCATGATGCTTTCATAGGGTATCTGCACTACCCTGTTTCCTGAACCACTTTCATAAATACAGGATTCCGCTGCACCGGCCAAACCAGGCAGTTTATAAAACCCTCCAAAAACAATCCATATTTCCCCGTCTGCATTGTTTTCAATTAGAAACTTCTCAAAAGCCTCCCTTTCTACATAAACATACTTGTCATCATATGAAATCATCCTGCTTAACTCTTCGGTGTCGTATGAAACAACTGCATTTTCCCCATCATATTTACCGACCAGAATGTCCCTGCTTTCATTGCTCCGTGCGTAGGAATGTGTATGTACCGCCAGCATCAGTGCCGCAATCACCAGAACGGCTGCGGCTGCCATGCCCGCGCACATCCTTTTACGGCATGGACGGAAACCAGCAATCTCACCCATCCGCCTTTTCATGTCTGCAAATTCCTTTTCCCCCGCATAGG
>CAJTVK010000313.1 GCA_910579645.1 uncultured Lachnospiraceae bacterium
CAGGTCTACATGGTCTAAAGCCTTTACCATTGTCTGCCCTGTCCCATACTGCCTGGTCAGCCCCTCGGTCCTTAAAATATCCATAAACAGCACCTCTCATTTCTCTGGATTCCGGAAGAACGCCGCCTTTGCGTTCTTCCACATGAAACTTAGAAGTTCTTAGGCGGCACGCCTTTAGGTGTGGCACCTTAGAACTTCTTTTCATGTTACCACCCTTATGTGCTAATTCAGTGACAATGGTAAAATTTAATATAGAATCCTGCGCCCCCTGTCTCTGTATTTTCTGCCGTGACCGTCCCGTTTTCCTTCTCAATGATGGATTTTGCCAGGGCAAGCCCGATTCCTGCACTGTCTTTGGAAGAACCTGCGCCCCGGTAGAACCGCTCAAACAGGCGGGGAAGGTCTGCCCCGTCAAATCCCCTGCCGCTGTCCTGAATGACGATTTCCGTATAGATAGGATTGTCACGGCAGACAATGCTGATATCTCCCCCTTCCGGCGTATGCTCCACGCAGTTCTTGATGATATTTCCGAACGCCTCGCTGCACCATCCGAAATCCCCGGAAAGCGAAATCCCGTCAGCGCCCTGTATCCCAAAGCATACCCCCTTTTCTTCCATCTGCCGGACAAAGGGCTGGACTGCATCCACCAGCATCTCCTCCAGGTCAAACTCTTTTTCTTCCAGTTCCAGCACGCCCGCATCCAGCCTTGACAGGGTGAGCATGGAGCCGACCAGCTGCTGGAGGCGGCTGACCTGCCCCTCCATCCGCCCGATATCTTCCAGGATGACATTTTTTGAGTCATCCTTGTCTCGTTCATCCCATGCTTTCTTTTTCAGCAGCGAAAGGGTAAGCCCTATGGACGCCGCCGGGGTCTTTAGCTGATGGGACAGGTCAGCCATGTTGTCCGCAAGGTTCTTCTTTGCCCCCTGCGCCTGCTCCCGTTCCTCCCGAAGAAGCACCACCGCTTTATAGATGCTGTCCTCCAGTTCGGAACCGGTATCATGCTGCATCAGGGTGTCATACTGCCCTTCCATGATCCTGTCCAGATAGCCGGAAAGTGCCGCTGTCCGCTTTTCTGCCTCCTTCGTCTTGTGCCGCCAGTAAAGTCCGAAAGAAAACAGCATAATCTGCAACATACCGAAAGGGATGGCATATGCCGCCGCCACAAACCATGCCGGAGCAAAAGAATATACACCCCTCCCATAACCGTACTGCCCTAAGATTTCTTCCCCCACGCCCTCAAGTCCATCACCCGACTTGTATAGGTGCATGACATCGCCAAACCGCTCCGGGGCTGCAATCCCCACAGCCCCGGCCATATCCGCAATACCGCTTCTGATAAAGGTTTCTGAAAGATGCAGGATTACGCTGCCTGCAAGAACGCACAGGCAGATGGAAAGCGCAGCCCCGCATATTAAAATCCCGTTTCCCTTCTTTTTATCCCTCATAGTCCACCGCCTTATACCCAAATCCCCGGACTGTCAGGAGGATCTTCGGCATCTGCGGATGGCCCTCCACCTTCTGCCGCAGGCGCTTTACCAGCGTGGTAAGCGTGTTGTCATTGACATAATTGCCATCCACATCCCACAGCTCTTCCAAAATCTGCTCACGGGTAATGGTCTGGTTCTTATGTTCCAAAAGCAGGAGAAGGAGCTGGTATTCATTCGGCGTCAGCTCTACCGGGCAGTCTTTTTTATAGACTTTGGATGTCTTTTTATTGATGC
>CAJTVK010000314.1 GCA_910579645.1 uncultured Lachnospiraceae bacterium
CATGATCCCGATAATTTCACATATACTTGCTGCCTGTTCTTCTGTCAGGGGGCTGTAGGCAATGCCTGAAAACTCGTAAAACATATCCGACACCGCTGTATACTTCAAGCCATCTATTACGTTCCCATAATCTGTAGTTATTGACAAATACCGCCCAAGCCTCACCGCTTCATGGGATGGTGTCTGACCATCGCCCGCCGCTTCCACATCTCCGTAATCAATCCTCTCCCATTGGCCGCTCCCATAGCAGGTCATGCCGGACAGCATTTCATATATTGTTTCTATTGCGGCCCTGTCGGTTATTTTCCGTGTCCCAACTTCTTCCTGTATTTTCTTTCCTGCATCCGTATTATCCATTCTGGCAGGCGCCACTTCTATTTCTGTGATCGCATCCGCGGAATCAATCCGATATACCAGCTTAAGGACATCATCGTATGGGTATTCACCGCTGTCGAAGCATTGGAATTTCCACAGCGAACTCTCCTGCCCATCGTTCCGGATCAGATATTGCAGGTCTGAATGTCCCGAAACATAGTGCCATTCCCCGGTATTGTCAATACTTTTACCCATACTTTCTGCTAACACGGAACTGCCAGCCGAGGGAACCTCCGTATAAAACCCGCTGTATTGTGCTATGGGGACGGCTGCATATTTCTCTGTTTGCTGTGTCATAAAGTTCCCGCTATTTGATGCAAGCAGGGAAGATATTGGGGCAAACTGCTCCGGCATTTCGGGCTCTGGACCTTCCTGTATAGGCTGTTCCTGTACCCAATACCCATTCTGTGGAAGGTCACTTTCCGGTTCATGCCGTAATACAGACCAAATGGCTGCAACACCTGCACAGACCAGACAAAGACCTGCTGCCGCAGCATATCGCATTATCCATATATTATTTCTTTTTGACCGCAACTTCTTCTTTTTTCTTCTTACCATAAGAGCATGGCTTATCATACTTTCATCCACTAACCCTAATGCATCACTGATGTCTTCACGTTTCATCAAAGAATCCCTCCTGCTCCAAATATTTTTTTAATCCGATACGGGTGCGGTACAACATACTCTTTGCTTTGGACTCACTCATGCCATAATATCCTGCTACCTCACGGATGGAATCCGAAAAGAAATATCTTCCAATAAATACATCCCTTGTTTCCCCCGGTAATTCTGCAAGATAATCCTGAATAGCCTTTGCCAGAAGGTGCAGGTCAACATCCTGTTCTGTTGTGTTTCCGGCAGAAACGCAGTCCTCCAATTCACATAGAGACAGGGCATATTCTGATGCCTGCCTTTTCGCACTGTTCCTTTTTCGGAAAACATCGATTGATATCTGCCTCGTAATCTTACAAAGGTATGTTAAAAGAACACTCGGCCTGTGCGGGGGCATAGATTTCCATGCACTTAAATAAGTGTCATTTACGCTCTCTTTGCTGTCCTCCCAATCAGCGAGAATGTTATACGATAATTTCATTAAGTAACGTCCATATTTCTGGTCTGTGTGCTGGATTGCCGCCTCATTGCGTTTCCAGTATAATTCAACAATTCTGTCATCCTGCATGGTCTCACTCACCTCCCTGGCTGTTATGCCCTTCATTGTATATCCCGTAAAAATTCAGATTTGGTTGCAGAGAAAAATACGTAACTATTCAGAACCCCCCTTATTCAAAGATGAAATCAGGATGACCTGAGATTACATTTCTGATTGCTT
>CAJTVK010000315.1 GCA_910579645.1 uncultured Lachnospiraceae bacterium
GTGCTTTACTGCGGCGTATGCGGCAGGAAAATGACACGGCATAGTTATGTCAAAACTTATGCGGACAGGAGCAAGACAAGGCTGGACGGATATTTCTGCATAAACGGCGGGCAGACAAAAGTGGAGAGCTGCCCTGCATCAAACCGTATTTCAAAGGCGGAACTGGTGGATATCCTGTTGCCGCTCCTTAAAACAGAGTTTTCCGTCTATCTGGGGAAACCGAAAAAGTATACGGAAATTGTGAAAGAACAGCTTCGGGCGGCGGGGACGGGGATTGATGCAAAAATCAGGAAAACAGAAAGGGATATTGCCGCCGCAAAAGAGGATGAACGGACAAAATATGTGGAATACCAGGAGGGTATTATCCCCCAGAGTGAGTATGTTGCTTATAAGATGCGGCAGGAGGGCAGGCTTAATGACTTAAACCGGCAGAAGGAGGAACTGGAAGCTGGCAGGAAGAAACTGGACACTGTATCAGGGAAATATCTTGCGGCGGCCCGTGCCCTGCTCCGGTTAAAAAGCGGCAGGGAACTGACAAAGGAAATGGTAGAATCCCTGATCCGCAGGATTTACGTCTATCCGGGAAAACGGATAGAAGTAGAGTTTGCCTATACAAATGAACTGCTTGAGGGGGTGCCTGCAAATGGATAAACTTGCAATTTACCTGCGGCTTTCCCTGGAAGATGCAGCCATCGGAGATGGTTTGGATAAGGATGAAAGCAACAGTATCAGCAGCCAGAGGACCATGCTCCACGCTTATATACGCAGTGACGGGGAACTGAGGGAAAAAGAGGTTTTAGAGTTTTGTGATGACGGCTATTCCGGTACAAGCATGGAAAGGCCGGGGATGCAGAGGCTCTTAAAAGAGGTAAAGGACAATCAGATCGGGTGCGTGATCGTCAAGGATATGTCCCGTTTTTCAAGGGACTATATCGAACTTGGAACCTATATGAACCAGATATTCCCTTTTATGGGAGTGCGGTTTATCGCGGTAAATGACCATTACGACAGCCGTGACCATGCAGGAAGCACGACACCTATTGACACAGCTTTCCAGACACTTTTGTATGACTTATACAGCAAGGACATATCCGTAAAGGTCAAGGCTTCGGTTGAAAATAAATGCGGCAATGGGGAATATGTTTTCGGACAGGTTCCCTTCGGGTATGAAAAAGATAAGGAACTGAAAAATACGGTTGTAGTGAATGAAAAGGAAGCGGAGATTGTGCGCTGCATCTTTGCCCTTGCCCTTGACGGGAACGGCAGCACACAGATCGCAAGGATTCTCAATGAAAAGGGGATACCCACCAAAACACAGATGCGCCACCCTGAGAGGGCAGGGAAAAGCGGCAGGATGCAGGCATGGGATAACGTCTCTGTCCGGGCTGTCCTGAATAACCGCTTTTACTTAGGTGAGATGGCCTATGGGAAATCAAAGCGCAAATTCGTGGGCAGTAAAGGCAGTATCGCTGTGCCGGTGGAGGACTGGAAAGTGATACCAGACCACCATGAGCCGCTTGTTTCGCCGGAAGATTATGAAAAGGTATGCCTTTTCCGTAAAGGGGCTGACACTGCCAGAAAAGGGGAGAAAAACCCGCTTGTGGGGAAATTATTCTGCGGAGGATGCGGCTATTCCATGACTTACAAGCCCATACGGGGGAAGAATAAATACCGC
>CAJTVK010000316.1 GCA_910579645.1 uncultured Lachnospiraceae bacterium
GCTGGTGCAGAACCTTTTGAAAATCACAAAGCTGGATGCAGGCATGTTTGTGCCTCAAAAAACATTGGAAAATGTGTCGGAGATTGCGGAAAGCGTCAAAAAGCACTTCCTGTTCCGGGCCAGTCAGGAAGGAAAAGAAATCTGCCTGTCAGGCAGTGGAGAAACCGCATTTTTGTGTGATCGCAGTTGGATGATTGAAGCTATCAGCAACCTTGTAAAAAATGCCCTTGACCATACCGGAGAAGGCGGCTGCATACGCATGGAATGGTGGGCAGCCGCTTCTATTGTACAGATCACCATAAAGGATAATGGCAGCGGCATCTATCCAGAGGATTTACACCATATTTTTAAGCGGTTTTACCGAAGCCGTTATTCTAAAGACACGCAAGGTATTGGTCTTGGGCTGCCGCTGGCAAAAGCGATTGTAGAAGCCCATAACGGAACGATTGAGGTAGATAGTGCTTTAGGCAGGGGAACCTCTTTCACGATGAATTTTTTGATTTGAAAAATCATATTCCAACAAAATTGTAGGGTAATTGTAATATAGGTGTAGGATATCTCTGCTATATTTGGGGTTATCAAAACAGAAAGAGGTGTTTACACAATGAATTTATTAGAAGTCAGCAATGTCAGTAAGACATACGGAAGCGGCGAAGCAGCCGTAAAGGCATTAAAAAAAGTTTCATTTTCCGTTCCAAAAGGCGAGTATGTGGCGATTGTCGGAGAATCCGGCTCCGGGAAAAGTACGCTCTTGAATATGATAGGCGCACTTGATACGCCCACATGCGGCAAGGTAGTCATCAGTGGAAAGGAGATTTTTTCCATGAATGACCGCAAACTTACCATTTTCAGGCGGAGAAATATTGGTTTTATCTTTCAGGCGTTCAACCTGATCCCAGAACTGACCGTAGAACAGAATATTGTTTTTCCGATGCTGCTTGATTACCAGGAACCGGACAGAAAGTATCTGGAAGAACTGCTTTCGGTGCTGAATCTGAAAGAACGCCGGAATCATTTGCCCAGTCAGTTGTCCGGCGGACAGCAGCAGAGAGTGGCGATTGGACGTGCTTTGTTTACCCGTCCGGCTTTAATACTTGCAGATGAGCCAACGGGAAATTTAGATTCGCAGAATACCAGCGAAGTGATTGCACTGTTAAAAGAAGCATCGAAGAAGTATGAGCAGACAATTATTATGATTACACACAGCCGCAGTATTGCACAGACGGCAGACCGTATCCTGCAGGTGTCAGACGGGGAACTTACTGATTTGGGGAGGTGCAGGGAATGAAAAGTTATTTAAGCCTTGTGCCTATTTCGGGAAAGGTGCGGAAACGGCAGAAC
>CAJTVK010000317.1 GCA_910579645.1 uncultured Lachnospiraceae bacterium
TGCCTGTATGTGAAATTGAATAGAAAGAACTAAAGGACATTACATCTTGTGCAGGATGCGTGTCCTTTTTTCATGCAGATTTTATAGAAAGGGGAAATTATGGAACTGAATGAAATGGAGAAACGGATGCTGTACCAGACGGAAGGGAGCGAGCGCCATGCCGTCCTGCATGAGCTGTTAATGGCCTCACGGTATGCAAAAGACCCGGACCGGCGGAGGGCAGCGGACAGCCTCATGGAAAAGCTGCGCCCTATGACAGATAAGGAGTGTATGGAGATTGTAAATGATATCCGGCGGAATTACCGCCTGCCCAAAGAAGGGCGGACAATCGGAGAACTGATAGCGGAGGTAAGGCAGAAATCCGGCGCTGAACAGTTAAAGGGGCATGACATTATGGCGCTGGAACGTTTTGACCCGGAAGTGCGGCACATGGTTGTTTTTGAGGTGCTTTCAGGTGATTCTTTCGTGGGAAATAAAGGAGACCGGGTGCGCCTGTTTCTGACGGATGCCGGATATGGAAAATTTCAGGAACGGCAGGAAAAAGGGGAGATAAAGATGCAGGAGCATTTGAAGGTTGCACCGGATGGATATCTGTACCATGACCACAGCAGAGACGGGGAGCATATCCGTTAGCATGAAAGTTTGGAAAGCATGAAAAAGAGATAGTTTAGATTTGGAGAGGAGAATTTAAATATGGCTGTATTCCGTATAGAAAAGACCAGAGATTTTACTGTTATGAGCAACTATCATTTACGAGACGTGGAACTGTCGCTGAAGGCAAAGGGGCTGTTATCGCTGATGCTTTCGCTCCCGGAGGATTGGGATTATACCACGAAGGGGCTTGCCTGTATCTGCAAGGATGGCGTGGATTCCATTACCAGCGCATTAAAGGAGCTGGAGAGCCACGGCTATCTCACCAGACAACGCACCCGTTATGAAAACGGGCGGTTAGGGGATATCACCTACACGATACACGAAAGACCGATAGAGCAGGAAGCAAAGAAAGAACCGGAAGGACTGCCTGAACCGGGGGAGCCTGAACAGGAAAAACCTGAATGGGAAAATCCAATACAGGTAAACCTTAGACAGGCGGAGCCAAGACAGGGGAACCCCGCACAATTAAATACTAAAGAATTAAATACTGACGGATTAAATACAGATCAATCAATCTATCCGGCGGCGCCGGAGGCGGCAGGCCGCCATGGTGGGATTGATAGGATGGATGGGAAGGAGAAGCCGGAGCTTGCAGAGGCATACCGTGAGATTATCTGTGAGAATATCGAGTACAGCATCCTTGCGGA
>CAJTVK010000318.1 GCA_910579645.1 uncultured Lachnospiraceae bacterium
CGGCTGTCTTGCCGTGGGGCATTGGCTGTCCGCAGGCTCCCGGGTCCGGCAGCTGCGCAGGCAGAAACCCCAAAATTGATTTCCGTGCACAGCATTGGATTGGCATTGCCGGATGGGAAAAACCAAGTTATAATAGGAATACATGATTCAGATATGAGGCAGACTATGTAAAATATTCAGGAGGATTCGGAATGGAAAAGAAGGACATTTTAAGTAAAGTGGACCATACATTGCTGGCACAGTCAGCCACATGGGAGGAAATACGGCAGATACTGGACGACGGCATAAAGTACGGCACGGCATCCGCCTGCATTCCGGCAGCTTATGTGAGACAGGCCGTCGGATATGTGGAGGGAAAACTGCCAATCTGTACAGTGATAGGGTTTCCCAACGGCTATAGCACTACGGCAGTGAAAGCATATGAGACAAAGGATGCCGTGGCAAACGGTGCCATGGAAATTGATATGGTAATAAATATCGGTTGGCTGAAAGACCGGCGATACGAGGAAATCAAGGAAGAAATCCGCCAAGTACACCAGGCATGCGAAGGAAGAATCCTGAAAGTAATCATAGAAACCTGCCTACTGACCGATGAAGAAAAGAAAAAAATGTGTGAAATCGTCACGGAAGCAGGTGCGGAATTCATAAAAACCTCCACAGGATTCTCCTCAGCCGGGGCAACTTTCAGCGACATAGCCCTGATGCGGGAGCACACAGGCAGCAACGTAAAAATAAAAGCCGCAGGCGGCATCTCATCTTTTGAAGATGCGGAAGAATTTCTCCGCTTGGGAGCGGACCGGCTAGGGACAAGCCGGCTGGTGAAACTGATGCAGCAGCACGACACGAAAGCGTGACGGAGAAAGACATGACAAAACCCATAGAAAATAAAAATTCAGGAAAAAACCCCCATTGCCCCTGCTCCAATACAGGCTGCAAAAGACATGGCAATTGTGCCGCATGCAGAAAACAGCACAGCAAATTAAAGAAAAAACCATTGACAGCCTGTGAACGCATACAGAAAAAGCAAACCGAAGTGCCTGACTAACCGCATCGCCATCGAAAATTTACTTTCCACCGGCACGAACCATACAAAGCAGAACTATCATATCATTTCATTTCTGTCTGGATGGAGTCCCAGATTATGCCGACACACAGCGACGGATAGTATGTAACTGTCAGAAGGACCGTCGGAAAACGCCGGCACTTAGCGAGGTATAAATCTGCCATCGGCAGA
>CAJTVK010000319.1 GCA_910579645.1 uncultured Lachnospiraceae bacterium
ATACCGCCGCCGCATAGGCCTTCTTTTCAGTTTCTTTTTTATTCAATAAGCTGTCTTGCGAAGCGCGACAGCGTTTGATAGTCTCTTTCATTGCCAAAGCTCCTTCTTTCCACTAAATGTCATGGAATTCCGGGGCTTTCACGCTTTTGTCCTGCAATGATTATATCATAATCCGTATAAAATATCCACGTTTTTCCACAACTCTTTACAATTTCCGCATTCCTTTTTCCTCCTGTATTTTTCCGAATTTATTACAGCCCTGCGGCTGCCATGTGCTCTATGTACTCCTTTAACCGGTCTGTCAGCGTTGCGTCCGTATCCGCAAAGCTTAATTTGACAACATACTCCCCCTGCCTGTACAGGTACGGGTTTTTGATCTGCCTGATGAATTCCCTCTTCTTTTCAGTACTGTCTAAGCCACTGTCTATTTTAATCTCCAGAATATCAGCCAGAGTATTTATGTCAGCCTCCCGTATGTCCATCTCCCTCATTTTTTCAAGGCCGCCCTGCATGGCAGCGCCCGGCATCCCCGCCGCTGTCTGTGCCGTATATCTTTCTTTCCCTGATGGCATCCGGGTATCTTTCTTTTTTCCCAAGGCTTTCCGCTCCCTACAGATTGTTTGTACCAGTATATTCCCTCCCTGTTTGTCCGTATTCCCGGCTTGTTTGCTGTGCCGTTCCCCTGTCCGGGTTTAAATCGGGGCTTCACTGTCATGTGCTGCCCGGTTACATTTTCCCGCTATCACAAGAAATCTTCCGCCCTTCCCATGCACACGCCTGTCACAGGTGGCAAGAGTAATGATGCTGGTGGGCGCATGGTCTGGTTCTTCATAAAATAACGCCCTTCCCTGCAACTGCTCCATCCATGCGTTGTAACTCTCCATATCCCAATGGTTCCTGATGCGGAAATCCCATTCTCCCAGATCGTCTACACTGTATTTGACCACCGCCATCACCTGATAGGCGTTGGCGCTCCCGTAGGCATCCGTGAAATAGATTGTTGGATGCTCTTTCAAATAATCTTCCTGCTCATACTTAAGCAAAGTGGAGAACATGGCATCAGAGCCTGTACC
>CAJTVK010000320.1 GCA_910579645.1 uncultured Lachnospiraceae bacterium
CCGGGCATATCCTGTTTTACTTCAAAATGCCCGGAATGCTTATATCTTCTGATTTCCAACCACGCTTTTGCTGAATGTGCTTATGTTTTCCTCATAGGCAGTTGCCGCAAGTGCGCTTACTCCTGCGGTCTGGAATGCCGCCGCATCGTCACCGCTTTGCATTCCCCCTGCAAGAAATGCCTGTAACCTCTGCCTGCTTGCCATCTGACTTTTCAGGTAGTTCTCCTGTGCTGCCGCCTTCCTTGCCTGTGCCTTTTTGACCGCCTCCTTCTCCTGCTCCTCCATCAGTTCTTCCATCCTCTCATGGCGTTTTTCCCACCATGATTTTTCATTTCCGGCAAAATTAGAGCCGCTGCCTCCCACCGGTCCCGCATAACCGTAGCATTCTTCCGGGGATGCCCCGATAACATCATAACCAACATAGTTTGAACATCCGGTTATACCTTGAACCGAACATGCTGAACGTACCCGATTCAAAACATATTCCTCATACTCTGGATCAATTTTCATTCTTTCAAAAG
The DNA here is from genome assembly GCA_910579645.1 of uncultured Lachnospiraceae bacterium. Classification (GTDB taxonomy): domain Bacteria; phylum Bacillota; class Clostridia; order Lachnospirales; family Lachnospiraceae; genus Kineothrix. The sequence goes on from CAJTVK010000320.1 coordinate 522, forward strand.
CTTCTTCTTTAATTATAATTGCTCCCGATGAGTATGTAGAACGAGCCCACCCGCTAACGGGCATTTGGGATATTTCATTCATAACCCATTGCTTATACTCATCCAACGTCATTTCATCTTTGGATTTTCCACCAACTGAACTATTTGAAACTTTAGCTAAATTCGGCGGATAATTAATTACCATGTCCCCCGCCCATGCTGATGAGCCGGATTT
>CAJTVK010000321.1:0-239 GCA_910579645.1 uncultured Lachnospiraceae bacterium
AATCCTCCGCCGTGGCATATTCCGTGACCTCACACTCCACTCCCTGTTTCCGGACAAGCGAGCAGATGTAGTCTCTTATATTTTTTTCATCATCACAGACCGCTATTTTGATTGCCTCCACCTCCTTCTTTCAGCATTTGTCCCTAAAAATGCTTTACTTCGTGTATCGGAAAAATAAGAATATTTTTAACTCCGACAGCGTGAATAGACGATTTGACAGCGTAACTGGATTGACGCTT
>CAJTVK010000321.1:347-697 GCA_910579645.1 uncultured Lachnospiraceae bacterium
TTCTGCTGTCAGACTTGCCTGCGGAAAAGGCAGACCGCCGCATATGGCGGATGATGGCCATAGTGCGGCGGTTTGTCTTTTGTAGGGTTCCTTTCTTACTATTTCTCTTTGTCATATACCCATATACTTTTAATCTGATTTTCAATTTCACTGAATGCCCATCTCCTACTGCTCCTTGCTACGCAATTAGGATCGTTTACCATAAATCCCTCGTTATCATACCCATATATGACAACATAGTGACCGGATATTGTGAAATCCCCTTTCCCCATAGCACATATGATAATTCCGCCATTATCAAGTACTGCCCTCATATTATTTGCAGTGGAGCTTACGGATAAGACTTTAAT
>CAJTVK010000322.1 GCA_910579645.1 uncultured Lachnospiraceae bacterium
AGGTGCAGCGGCTTTGTCATCAGTTCCACGCAGTCTGAAAAGCCGAGCAGATAGGCAAGCGCGCCATACCGTGCGCCGAGCGCGTTCTGTTCGCAGGAGTGCAGGTCAATCAGCGACCGTGCCTCCTTCGGCAGTTCCATGGCCTCCAGCCGGTCTAAATATTCCCCTGACTTCCGGGCAATTTCCTGGTATTCATCATCCTTTTCCAGAATGCGGTCCAGTACGCCGTTTACCCGCATATCCATCAGCAGGTACAATACGGAATCCTTATCCATGGCAGAATCCCTCCTTTCCTCAGTGGTGCATATTAACTCTGAATCCGCAGGTTATCAACTCGAAAAATGATAAGGTTAGATACAATTTTTTTCTCTTTCATGGGTATCCAAAACAGCCTCCAAATCTCCGTATAGTGAGGAGGCTCATAGACAGCGGGCTTCTGAATCAGAAAACGGACGGAGATATTTTTGTGCCGGAGGGTGTATAAAGCCACCCACAAATCTCCGTATGATGAGGAGGTGCTTGATATGACGGATGAAGATATGGGCAGGATCAGCAGTCTGAAGCAGCAGGGCAAAAGCGCTGTGGCGATTGCGGAAATGCTGCACCTGCCGGCAAATACAGTAAAGTCTTACCTGCGGAGGCATCCAGGGACGGGGGATACCCACATCTGCCCACAGTGTGGGAAGACAGTCAT
>CAJTVK010000323.1:0-276 GCA_910579645.1 uncultured Lachnospiraceae bacterium
GGAACCGGATCTGCTCATCCGGACCTGTAATGAACAGAGGATATCTAATTTTTTATTATGGCAGCTGGCTTATACGGAGTTTTATTTTACACCGGCAGCCTGGCCGGATTTTACAAAGGAAGAATTGATTAAGGCCGTGGAAGCATATAATCATAGAGACAGGAGATACGGCCTTGTAAAGGAGGAGTAAGGTATGTTTTGGACCAGGCTCATGAGCAGTGCGATTCTCGTGGTGCTTGCATTGCTCTTCATTTTAACAGGAGGGTATTTGCTGGC
>CAJTVK010000323.1:294-627 GCA_910579645.1 uncultured Lachnospiraceae bacterium
TTGCTGGCTGCAGTGCTGCTCTTTTTGGCGCTTATGGCATTCCATGAACTGATGAAAGCTTGTAAATTGACCGGAAAAGCAGGGAAAACGGACAGACTGGAGGTTATTGGCTATGCAGGGATCATCATATATTACCTGTTGATGGTTTTTTCAAAAGAGAGAGAATATTTATTTCTTATGCTGATCGTTATGTTAGCGGCTTTTATGTTCCTTTATGTGTTTGCGTTTCCGAGTTACCGTGCGGAGCAGATAATGTGTGCTTTTTTTTGTGTGGCTTATGCGCCGGTTATGCTTTCTTTCATTTATCTGGTGAGGGAGCTTCCCCATGGCATT
>CAJTVK010000324.1 GCA_910579645.1 uncultured Lachnospiraceae bacterium
CCCGTCCACTTTCAGGAAATCCATGCCGAACTCTATCGTTTTCCCTATCTGCTCCTCCCTATCCCTCCTATGTCCAATGCCGCTTTTCTCTATATAATCCCCTATCTGCCATTCTCCATAGACCAAGCGGTAACGATACAACCGATACCTATACCTCTCGTCCAGATAATCATCTGCCCGTATGTCCCTTTCCCCGCGCTGCTGGTGACTTATGGAGTTTTCATTTATCTCCAACATTTCCTCGCCTTTTAGCCTGCCAACACGCTCTGCCTTATAAAAGCCAAACATTGTGGCTATAATAAGGGTATTAGAGTCTTTTACAAAAATATGATTGTCCAAGAAAAAATTGAACACTTCATCGCTGCCTTCAAACTTTATAAGTCCCAATAAATAAAAATCCTGCCCGCTGCTTTTTAAATCTGTTTCTGCATCACCTAAGAACTCCCATGGCATAATAAAGCTATACACCCACCTTTCCGGCACTATCGTACACAAGAAACAGATATCCCCATATTCCGTTTTCCCGTCAGTTACAATCCTGTCAGGATATATCGCAATCCTATCTCTATCCTCTTCATTTAGTCTCTCATACTCATACCCCAAGGACCATCCTGAC
>CAJTVK010000325.1:0-428 GCA_910579645.1 uncultured Lachnospiraceae bacterium
GCAGTCCCTGCCCTGCCATATGCCTCTGGACCCGCTTGATGCTGCAGGGTGTCCCAGCGCCATTGAGTACACGGCATAGTTTGACAGCCCCGTATCTGCGTTTGGAATCCTCAAAGGCCTGTTTCACTTTCCTGCTGAATTCCTCATACTCCATCCGCTTATTTGAAGGTACACAAACCAGAGCCTTGTAATAGGTACTCCTTGGGAATTTCAGGGCACTGCAAAGCTGGGATACAGAGTAGTTGGTTAAGTTGTTCTGGATAAATGCAACAATCTCGGCTATTGTTCTTTTGCGAATATGGCGGTCGCTTTTTTTAATATTTCATTCTCGATCTTAAGGCGCTGGATTTCTTTCTGGAGAGCCTTATACTCCTTGAGGGATACCGTTTCCCCATCTGATACCTTGATAGGGGAAAGCTGCTTTACCC
>CAJTVK010000325.1:458-542 GCA_910579645.1 uncultured Lachnospiraceae bacterium
GGATACGAGGTTCCTCCGGCATTATACAGATCCACGATCTGCTGTTTAAACTCCGGAGTGTAAGATTTTTGATTTTTCGCCATG
>CAJTVK010000326.1 GCA_910579645.1 uncultured Lachnospiraceae bacterium
ATCAGATTTCTTCGATATAAAATACATAGTTTGATAAAAAAGTGCTTGCACTTTTTGTGATGTTCCGATAGAATGATCCCCCTCGAAAGAGGGGGAGTTAAAAATTTGATTATGGAGGTTAGGGATTATGAGTGAGAAAAGAAGAGATAGCAAGGGGCGCATATTAAGGGTTGGGGAACAACAGCGGAACAATGGACAATATATGTTTACATACAGGGGAAAAGACGGGAAAAACCACTATGTTTACAGCTGGAAATTAGAGCCGACAGATAAACTTCCAGAGGGCAAGCGTTCAGAAAAGTCATTGAGGGAACTGGAAAAAGAGATTGAAAAATCCCTCAATGAAGAACTGGCATACCAAGGAGGGGATGTCACTGTATCAGAGTTAGTTGGGAGATACATTGCAACAAAAACAGGGGTAAGGCATAACACCCTTGCCGGATATAAAACGGTGGCAAACATTCTGAAAAGGGAAGAGTTTGGCGCCAGACGGATTGATACGGTAAAGGTATCAGATGCCAAACT
>CAJTVK010000327.1 GCA_910579645.1 uncultured Lachnospiraceae bacterium
GTCTCGTCAGCGGTGGAAACAGAGTAAGAAGCCGTAGTAACAACGAATGGCGAGAAGTCAGCAGAAGCCATAGTACCGTGGTGATTGCAAGCGCCACGAAAAGGGCTGAACTTTAGGAGATGTTAGGAAATGAATGTGACCAAGGGCAAAATTAAGGACAGACAACTTCATACAGAGGGTCATCTGCAAATGGTATCTGCGGAACAGAGAGAGTATGCAGAGGCGTCCGCTTGTTTAAGGATTGCTGAAAACACCGACATCATCACAGACTTGCAGACGACTGGACTGTTGGAAGAGATTTTACAAAGCGACAATCTTAACAGGGCATATAAGAAAGTAAAGTCTAACAAAGGCTCTGGGGGTGTGGACGGAATGGACGTGGAAGAACTTCTAACGTACTTGCGGAAACATGGCAGAGAACTTAACCAACGGATTCTGGACGGAAAATATAGGCCTAATCCAGTCAGACGGGTAGAAATACCCAAAGAAGAAAAGGGAAAGTTTAGAAAGCTGGGGAT
>CAJTVK010000328.1 GCA_910579645.1 uncultured Lachnospiraceae bacterium
TTTCGGCCTTGTATAGGCATGCATAGGACAGCGCCTTGTAAAAAGTACCGGCATTGAGGTCGTCCCCCGGGGATTTGAACTCAAAGATATTATTTCCGAGGAAAAAATCGCCAATCTCATTCTTTATTACTGCATCGGCTTTTTTCTTAATCACCAGAAAGTCTATCTTAAGGGGCATCTTACTTAGATTATGCTCCCTTTCGTAAATTAAATCTTCCCTATTTTCCCGCAGTTCCAGTTCCATGGCCGAGCAGAAAGCCGGGTGCCATTGTATATTATCTTCTATTTCCAATATAGTGCATTTCCTTTCATACTTATTGTTTCAGTATAACATGCCGGTTGTTTCAGTAAAACATGCATGCCCCTCTACAATGACATGCCATTTCTTCTGCTTACGCCTTTATCCCTGCCTCGGCAAGCATTTTCTTCAGTTTGGCTATTTCGGCATCTTTGTCAGCCAGTTTTGCGGCATTGTCAGTCAGCTGTGCGTCCTGCTCGGCCAGGC